>CALRWE010000102.1:0-16193 GCA_943371745.1 Rhodoferax sp. OV413 | reverse complement strand
CCGCACTTCGGGCACAGCAGCGGAAAAACCTCGTAGATGCGCACTATCAGCACGGCCCACAGGTAATGCGCCGGTGAACGTTTGGGTGGCGCGGGTTCGGGCGTGGGTGAGATGGCATGGCCCAGCGGCACCACTCCAGGTGCGCCCTCGCTCATGTTGGCTTGCTCGGCCTGCCTCGGGGGTGGTTGTGCCAGCGCCGTCACCGCAGCCCTGAGCGGCGAGTTCGGTGCCAGCACACCAAAGTATCGATGCCGGTGCGTACGCAGTGGCGGCACCAGGGCGGCAATACGGTCGATCAGCTCTAGCGGAGTGAGGTGAAGTTCATCTGCTTTGGTGCCACGCTTGTCGCTGCTGGGCTCGCTGCGCTGCTTGGCACAGCGGTACACCAGCGCAGCGCCCTCTTTGCGCAGTCGCTCCATGGCAAAGGGTGAACGCGCGCAATACCGCAGTAAGCGCTCCAGCGCAGATCGGTCGTGGGCTTCGATGCAGACTCCCGCATCCACTGAGAAGCCGCTGTGCTGGTAGCCCACCCTGGCCGTCGAACTGGCCGGCACTGGCCAGCTCAAACCAGGTCTCGAAGTGCTCGGCAATCGTCTTGTAGAGCAGAGTCCGCTCGGGGTGGCGCGGGTTGTAGAGCTTGGGCTTTGCACCCGCTGGCCCACCCGCGTGAGAATGCGCTTGCGTTGGGCGTGCGGTGGCGGGCATCTGGCAGTGCCAGCGTGGGCTGGGTACCTGATGATACTGTGTTTATATCTAGCAGCATCGCGGGCAAAGCCAACCACTGGACGCGCCAAACACTCCTGATTTGATAGCTGCTTGCGAAAATTCCACGAGGGCTTTAGCCCGATTTGACTCACATACCGACGCCTCAGCCGTCTTTCACTATCATGGTGGGTTTCTCTCAACCGGCAGTTACCTTGAATTCATCTCCCGACGGCGCCCCCATGCCCCACGACCCGCACGGCACCTACCTTGGCATGGCACTGCAGCAGCAGAACATCAGCATCCGGGGGGCGCGCACGCACAACCTCAAGAATATCGACCTCGATATTCCGCGCAACCGGCTGGTGGTCATCACCGGCCTGAGCGGCTCGGGCAAGTCCAGCCTGGCGTTTGACACGCTGTACGCCGAGGGCCAGCGCCGGTATGTAGAGAGCCTCTCGACCTACGCGCGCCAGTTTTTGCAGCTCATGGACAAGCCCGATGTGGATGTGATTGAGGGCTTGTCCCCCGCCATCTCGATTGAGCAAAAAGCCACCTCCCACAACCCGCGCTCCACCGTGGGCACGGTGACCGAGATTCATGACTACCTGCGCCTGCTGTTTGCCCGCGCCGGCACCCCGTTTTGCCCCGACCACCACCTGCCACTGCAAGCGCAAACCGTCAGCCAGATGGTGGATGCCGTGCTGGCCCTGCCGGCGGACACCCGGCTGATGATCCTGGCGCCCGTGGCGCGCGAGAAAAAAGGCGAGTTTCTGGACCTCTTTGCCGACATGCAGGCCCAGGGCTATGTGCGCTTTCGGGTCAACGGGCAGGCGCTGGAGTTTGACCAGCTGCCCGCGCTCAAGAAAACCGAGAAACACGACATCGACGTGGTGATTGACCGCATCAAGGTGCGCGCCCTGGCCGCCGACGGGGCCGATGAAGCCGCCGTTCTGGAGGCACGCCGCGAGCTTGACAGCCTCAAGCAGCGCCTGGCCGAGAGTTTTGAGGCCGCCCTGCGGGTGGCGGGTGGCCGCGCCCTGGCTGTTGAAATGAATAGCAGCTCAGGCAATGAAGCCGCTGGCCAGAGCCCTAAAGAGCACTTATTCAACGCCAAATTCTCCTGCCCGGTGTGCAGCTACTCTATTCAAGAGCTGGAGCCGCGCCTTTTTTCCTTCAACTCGCCTGTGGGCGCCTGCCCGGCCTGTGACGGTCTGGGCATGCAGGACTTTTTTGACCCTGCGCGGGTAGTGGCGTTCCCGTCCCTGAGCCTGGCCAGCGGCGCCATCAAGGGTTGGGACCGGCGCAACGGCTACTACTTTGCCCTGCTGGAGAGCCTGGCCAAGCATTACCAGTTTGACATTGAGCAGGCGTTTGAGACGCTGCCCCCGACGGTGCAGCACGCGGTGTTGCAGGGCTCGGGCGCGGAAGACATCAAGTTCAGCTACGTGATGGACTCCGGGGTCTCGCAAGGCAAAAAGGTCAGCAAGAAGCACCCCTTCGAGGGCATCATCCCCAACATGCAGCGCCGCTACCGCGAGACCGACTCGACGCTGGTGCGCGAAGACCTGGGCCGCTACCGCAGCACCCAGGCCTGCACCGAGTGCGCCGGCTCGCGCCTGCGCCGTGAGGCCCGTCACGTCAAAATTGGCGAAGGCGAGCAGGCGCGCGCCATTTTCGAGTTGAGCCACATCACGCTGGCCGAGAGCTTTACCTACTTCAACACCCTGCACATGAGCGGCGCCAAAGGTGAAATCGCGGCCAAAGTGGTGCGCGAGATTGGCTTGCGCCTGAAATTCTTGAACGATGTGGGCCTGAACTACCTGAGCCTGGACCGCAGCGCCGAGACCCTGAGCGGCGGTGAGTCGCAGCGCATTCGCCTGGCCAGCCAGATTGGCTCCGGCCTGACCGGGGTGATGTATGTGCTGGACGAGCCCAGCATCGGCCTGCACCAGCGCGACAACGACCGCCTGATCGACACCCTGAAGCACCTGCGCAACATCGGTAACAGCGTGCTGGTGGTGGAGCACGACGAAGACATGATGCGCGCCGCTGACCACATCATCGACATGGGGCCAGGCGCAGGCGTACACGGCGGGCGCGTGATGGCCCAGGGCACTTATGAGCAGGTCAAGGCCAATCCGGCCTCGCTCACTGGCCAGTACCTCGCCCAGACGCGCAAGATCGATGTGCCCAAGCAACGCACCGCCTGGTTGCCCACCGTGCAGGCCCAGGCAGACGCCGACAAGTACAAATCATCTTCGCGCTTTGGCCCCAGCCCGGCCGCCGAGCGCCGCGCAGCCCGCGAGGCCCATCACCGCGCCACCCAGGGCGACATGCAGTGCCTGCGGGTCATCGGCGCCAAAGGCCACAACCTCAAAGGCGTGGACGTGGACTTTCCCGTGGGCTTGTTCACCTGTGTGACCGGCGTGTCGGGCTCGGGCAAGTCCACGCTGGTCAATGACACGCTGTACACCGCCGTGGCCCGCACGCTGTACCGGGCGCACGAAGAACCTGCAGAGCATGCATCGATTGAAGGCATTGAGTACTTTGACAAGGTGATCAACGTCGACCAGTCGCCCATTGGCCGCACGCCGCGCTCCAACCCGGCCACCTACACCGGCTTGTTTACCCCGATCCGGGAGCTGATGGCCGAGATTCCAATGGCCCGCGAGCGCGGCTACGGGCCGGGGCGCTTCAGCTTCAATGTGGCGGGCGGGCGCTGCGAGGCCTGCCAGGGCGACGGCATGGTGAAGGTGGAGATGCACTTTTTGCCCGATGTCTATGTGCCCTGCGACGTGTGTGCCGGCAAACGCTACAACCGCGAAACCCTGGAGGTGCTCTACAAGGGCAAGAACATCGCGCAAATTCTGGACCTCACGGTCGAGGCCGCGCACGAGTTTTTCAAGGCTGTGCCGACGCTGGCGCGCAAGCTGCACACGCTGCTGGACGTGGGCCTGTCCTACATCCGTCTGGGTCAGGCCGCCACCACGCTCTCGGGCGGCGAGGCCCAGCGCGTCAAGCTGGCGCTGGAGCTCAGCAAGCGAGACACCGGGCGCACGCTCTACATCCTGGACGAACCCACCACCGGCCTGCACTTTGCCGACATCGACCTGCTGCTGAAAGTCCTGCACCAACTGCGCGATGCGGGCAACACCATTGTGGTGATCGAGCACAACCTGGACGTGATCAAAACCGCCGACTGGCTGATCGACATGGGCCCGGAGGGTGGCAGTGGCGGCGGTACGGTAGTCGGCGTGGGCACGCCCGAAGACCTGGCGGCCAACCCGGCCAGCCACACCGGGCGGTATCTGGCGCGGCTGTTGTAGATTCAACGCGGATGGACGAGGCTGCTCAGCCGCCGTTGGGGGGCAGCTCCAGGATCAACTCCACCCGGCGGTTAGCCCGCTGGCCCTCGGGCGTGCGGTTGGACTCGATAGGTCGGGTTTCGGCGTAGCCCGTGGCACGCAGGCGCGTGGGGTTGAGTCCCCGGCTTTGCAAATGACGCACCACGCTACCGGCCCGCCCGGCCGCCAGCTCCCAGTTGGAGGGGAACCGGGCGGTGTTGATGGGCGTGTCGTCGGTGTGGCCCTCCACCACGATATGGTGATCAATGGCCAGATTGAAGGTCGGCAGCAAGGTATCCAGCAGGCGCAGGCCTGGCACCGTCAGGCCTGCCTCGCCCGGGGCAAACAGCAGCTCGCTGCTGATGCGAAAACGCACCGAACTCTCGCTCTTGATCACCTCCACCTGGCTGCCCAGCCGATCGATGGGCAGGTTCTCAACAGAGCGGGAGGGCGGCCGCAGTGGCGGCACGATGCTCCCCCCCGCGATCAGGGGCGGTGCCCCGGGCAGGGGCCCTGAGGCCGCGACGCCCGGCGGCGAAACAGCCAAGGGCACAGCAACGGCCGGAGGCGAGTCAGGCTGCGCCACAGCAACCCCTCTGGTTTTTTTGTTGGTCGGCTCGCTGAAGGCCAGCATCACCACCATCATGACCAGCAACAGGGTCATGACATCCAGGTAGGTGATCAGCCAGCTGTCCTCTTCAGCGGGAAGGCTTGCCTCCTGGTGCCAGCGTGCAAACCGCCCACCCTGCACGCTTTTTCGATGAGCCCTGGGCCGCACCGCGCGGACAGCGTCAGCATCAACGGGCTGCGGGACAGGCCCGATTTCAATCCCGGCCATCGAAAATTTCGTTCTCGTGGTGCGCCACAAAGGACTTCAGCGTTTCGCGCATCAGCGCCGGGCTGCGCTTGGCGCACATCATGGAGATCCCCTGCAGCACCATGTTCATCAAGACCAGGCGCTGTTCGGTGCGGCGCTCCAGTTTGACCGCCACCGGTTTGAACAGCAGGTTGGACAGCAAAATGCCATAGAGCGTGGTCATCAGGGCCACAGCGAGGTTTTGACCAATGGCGGT
Source organism: Rhodoferax sp. OV413 (assembly GCA_943371745.1). Classification (GTDB taxonomy): domain Bacteria; phylum Pseudomonadota; class Gammaproteobacteria; order Burkholderiales; family Burkholderiaceae_C; genus Rhodoferax. The sequence continues at coordinate 11,071 of CALRWE010000102.1, read as the reverse complement.
CATGTCGCCATCGCCCAGTGTCCCCATCAGGTTGACCAGCCCGACCAGGGTGCCCAGCATGCCGAAGGCCGGGGCGTAGTTGGCCATCAGACGAAACAACTGCGCCTCAGCGGCCTCCCGCGCGCGCACCCTGGAGATGCGCCATTGCAATAGATCCAGAATATCTTCTTCCGGGGTGCGGTCAATCACCAGTTGCACGCCCGTGCGCAAAAAGGGATTGGTTACCCGCGCGAGGGCGCGCTCCACCGCACGGGGATCGTCATGGACCCAGATCTTGGCAATCTGGACGAGCTCGTCGATATCGTTCTGGGTGTAGAGCTGCTCGTTGCGCATCACGGTGCGAAACAGCCCGAAGATACGCACCACCTCCTTGAGCGGGTAGCTCAAAAACGTGGCGGCCATGGTGCCGCCCAGCACAATGCCCAAACTGGGCCAATCCACATAAAGCCGGGGATCGTTTGCGGCAAAAAACAAAACGATCGCCAGTAGCAAGACACTGGCGACCATCCCAATCAGGGTGGACGGATTCATCCAAAAACTCCTCAGCAGCCGCACGGATCGTGTTGGGACCGATTGTGCAACAGCCAAGCCGCCTTGCCGGGGTGGCGCCCGGCCCGCGCATCAGTGGCCTTCAGGCTCGCTCAAGCGGGAGCAGCCACGGGCGCAGGCGCAGCGTCGCGCAGTTGGCGGCGCAAGATCTTGCCCAGATTGGTCTTGGGCAGCGGCTCGGTGCGAAACTCGATGATCTTGGGAATCTTGTAGTCCGTCAGATGCTGGCGACAATGCGCCAGCAGCGCCTGCTCGGTCAAGGCCGGGTCACTGCGGACGACGACAATCTTGACCACCTCGCCCGAGCGCTCATCCGGCGCCCCAATGGCCGCCACCTCTGCCACGCCCGGGTGCATGGCCACCACGTCCTCAATCTGGTTGGGGAACACCTTGAAGCCGGACACGATGATCATGTCTTTCTTGCGGTCCGTGATCCTGAAATAGCCGCGCTCGTCCATGTAGCCCATGTCGCCGGTGCGCAGCCAGCCGTCCGGGGTAAATACTTTGGCGGTTTCCTCGGGCCGGTTCCAGTAGCCGGTCATCACCTGCGGGCCCTTGACACAGATTTCACCCACCTCCCCCGCCGGCAACGCTCGCCCGTCATCGTCGAGCACGGTGGCATCGGTCGAGGGGAACGGCAGGCCAATGGTGCCCGTCCAGTCGGTGATGTTGAGCGGGTTGCAAATGGCCCCGGGCGAGGTTTCGGTCAGGCCATAGGCTTCGATGATGGGCACGCCAGTGGCTTTTTTCCAGCGCTCGGCGACCACCCGCTGCACTGCCATGCCCCCGGCGTTGACCACCTTCAGGCTGTGCAGATCCACCTCGGCAAACTCGGGCGTGTCGAGCAGCGCACGGTACAGGGTATTGACCCCGATGATGACGGTCGGGGGGTATTTCTTGAGGTCGTGAATGAAGGCCGGCATGTCCCGCGGGTTGGTGATCAGGATGGTGTGTGCTCCCTTTTTCATGAACACCAGGCAAGAGTTCAGGGCATAGACGTGGTACAGGGGCAGTGGGCACACAAACACCTCTTTGCCGTCGATCAGGTCGTGGGCAATCCACTCACCCACCTGCTGCAGGTTGGCCACCATGTTGCCGTGCGTCAATATCGCACCTTTGGCCACGCCGGTGGTACCCCCGGTGTACTGCAAAAACGCAATATCGCCATGGCCCAGCGGCACATTCTGCAAGACTTGATCGCGCCCATGGCGCAAGGCGGCATTGAACTCGATGGCCCCCGCGATCTGCCAGTGCGGCACCATTTTCTTGACGTACTTCACCACCACATTGGTGACCACTTCCTTGATGAGCGGAAACAAGTCGCCCACCTCCGTGGTGATGACGGTGGGCCCCAGACCGGGATTGCGGTCCAGCACCTCTTGCAGGGTATGGGCAAAATTTTCCAGCACCACAATGGCCACAGCCCCTGAATCCTTGAGCTGGTGTTCCAGCTCGGGCACGGTGTATTGGGGGTTGACGTTGACCACCACCAAGCCGGCCCGCAAGACGCCAAACAAGGCCACCGGGTATTGCAGCAGGTTGGGCATCATGATCGCCACCCGGTCCCCCTTGAGCAACCCCAGCGTGCCTTGCAGGTAGGCGGCAAAGTCGCGGCTGTGCAAGTCAAGCTCGGCATAGGTCATGGAGGCGCCCATATTGCTGTAGGCGGGCAGGTCCGCAAAACGCTGACAGGTCAGGCGCAGCACATCCTTGAGGGAGGCAAACGCATCCACATCCACCTCGGCAGAAATGCCGGTGGGGTAATGTTGCAACCAGGTTTTTTCCATACCCATCTCTCCTTGGCCCCCTGCGGGCAACGCTGAAAGATTCGAGTCTAGAAAAGCAGGGCGGCTATCACTTGATATTTCGCAAGCCCGCGCATCGCATGCGCCCCAAGCGCGTTGGCGCCCTTCAAGCCTGCTGGCGGGCGGCCTCCAGCACATCGCGGGTGCGCATCGCCTCCTGGCGTGCCGCCTGGGCAAAGTCGGCGCCACCGGATGCATACAAAATGGCCCGCGAAGAATTCACGATGATCGGCGCGGCGGTCTCAAACCCGCCCTGCGCACGGGCTACGCCACGCCAGCCGGCCTTGACCGTGGCCACGGCATCGCCGCCCTGGGCGCCCACACCGGGAATCAACAGAGGCAGCGTGGGTGCCACCGCCCGCACCCGCTCAATCTCAGTGGGGTACGTGGCACCCACCACCAGCCCGAGCTGACCGTTGAGGTTCCAGGGGCCCTGCGCCAGCCGCGCCACATGCTCATACAGCAACGGCGAGCCTTCAATGCTGGAGAGCCGCTGGTTCTGCAAATCATCCCCGCCCGGGTTGGAGGTACGGCAGAGCAGAAAAGCGCCCTTGCCGTGGTATTTCAAATACGGCTGCACCGAGTCAAAACCCATGAAGGGTGAGAGCGTCACCGCATCGGCACCATAGCGCTCAAAGGCCTCCAGGGCGTACTGCTCGGCCGTACTGCCAATATCCCCACGCTTGGCATCCAGGATGATCGGCACCTGCGGTGCAGCGCGGCGCAGGTGGGCCATCAAGCGCTCCAGCTGGTCTTCGGCGCGGTGGGCGGCAAAGTAGGCAATTTGAGGCTTGAAGGCCATCGCCAGGTCCGCAGTGGCGTCCACCATGGCGGCGCAAAAGTCATATATCTTGCTGGCGTCGCCGCGCCATTGGGCGGGGAATCGGGCGGGATCGGGGTCCAGCCCCACGCACAACATGGAGCCGTTTTGGCGCTCGGCGGTGCGCAACATATCAAGGAAGGTCATGGCGTCATTGTAAGAAGCCCCCGCAAGGGAGTTCCGTCAAGTGCCCCTGAGAGGCCGGGTGAGACTGACAGGTGGTATCGTGACCTTTTAGCAAACACGGGAGTGCTGCCTTGTCTGTGTTGTTCGACATCATCCACACCACCCACTACCGGTACGCACGGCCGGTCATCCTGGGCACCCACCGGGTGTTGTTCCGCCCCCGTGACAGCCACGACCTGCGGGTGCTGGCCACCGACCTGCGGGTGAGCCCCGAGCCGGTGGATATTCGCCTGATCCAGGACGCTTACTCCAATTCGGTGGCCCTGATACAGCCACAAAGCCCGGCTACCGAACTCAAAATCAGCTGCTCTTTTTCGGTCGAGCACACCGGCACCCGGGCGCTTGATTTTCCACTGAGCACGCGGGCACAGACCTACCCCTTTGAGTACGACGCCGAAGAACTTCGGGTGCTGGCCCCTTACCTGAGCCCCTATTACGATGACCCGACCGGCTTGCTCAAAAACTGGGCCTGCCAGTTCGTCCGGACCGGGGGCACGACCGGCACGCGCGAGCTGCTGGTGGAGATGACACAGTTCATTCGCAACACCCTGCGCTACCAGGCCAGGGAGGACGAGGGCGTGCAGGCACCTTACGAAACACTGCAACTGCAACGCGGTACCTGCCGGGACTTTGCCACGCTGATGATTGAGGCGATTCGCCAGTTGGGTTATGCGGCGCGTTTTGTGTCGGGCTACCTGTATTCGCCCGAGGTGGGGGGCGGCCAGGCACAGGTGTCCAGCCCCGGCAGCACCCATGCCTGGCTGCATGTGTACCTGCCCGGCGCGGGCTGGATTCCGTTCGATCCGACCAACAACCTGGTGGGCGGCTCGGACCTGATTCGGGTGGGGGTGGCGCGCCACGCCAGCCTGGCATCACCGGTCAGTGGCTCCTGGACCGGAGCCAAGGCGGACTACCTGGGCATGGAAGTCGACGTGCAGGTGCGCAAAGTGTCGACCTGACGCCGCCCCGGTGGGTCAGGCCGGGGCAAACTGCCCGCGCAAGTACCCAATGATCTCACCTGACTCATACAGCCAGCGGCTGCCTTGCGGCTCGGTAATTTTCAGGCAGGGCACCTTGGTCTGCCCGCCCTGGCGCGTGAGTTCTTCCCGGCTTTTGATGTCATGCTGCGCGTCCCGCTTTTCAATCGGCAAGGACAGCCGGTGCATCTCCTGGCGCACCTTGGCGCAAAAGGGGCAGGTGGCGTACTGGTACAAGGCCAGGCTTTGGCACTGCTGGTCCACCAGCGCCTGGGCGGCAGGCGCGCGCACCAGCCCTGTCGGGCGGGTGAGCCGCTCGCGCAGCAGGACCACGGGGCCGAGCACCAGGCGCAGGGTCTTGAAGAAGGCTCTGATCACAAATTTCATGCTTGATTCATTTCGCAGGAGGTTCAGGGAAAGCGGGCACTCACTTGGCCAGCTTGAGGTGCCCGCCCGGTCCGGCGAGCAGCAAGCCGATCTCCAGCAACTTCTTCACAGCGGCGTTGACAGAGCCTGCGGGAATGCCGGTAGCCAGACCGGCCGCGCTGAGGTTGACGGCCATGAAATCGCGCGCGTTCAGGAGTCGCTGGAGGTGACGCAGCAGCTTGGCCGGGTTGCCGGCAAGAGCCGTTGGCGATGCCAGTACCGGCTTTTTGGCGAGCGCTTTCCTGGCCACCTTTTTTTGACCAGACTTGGCCACCACGTCCGTGGGCGTGATGTCGGGAGCCGTAGCGACCAGCAGCTCAGGCGTGGAGCGTTGCGCAGCAAGCGGCGCGGACAGCGCGGGCAAGGCGTGCTCGGCGGGGCCGTCGTCGCCCGTTAATTCACTGGCCAGTGCATGCACCTTCTTGAGCTCTTCCTCGATACCCGCCATGGTTTGGGACAGGCGTGCAACCAGTTTCCAGTTCTCGAACAAGGCGTCATTGCCCAGCCCAAACGGGTTGGCAGCCATGGCGGCGTTCACGCGTTCGGCGTAGTCCTTGACTGAATTTTTCAACTCGGCATCGGCGGTAAACACCGCCGCACCGGCTTGCTGGATTGCTGACAGGGTCGTTTTGGAAAGTGACATGGGGTCGGGGTCCTGGTTTAAAAACGTCAAATGAAATGGGGCTGATCTGCAGCCTCCTGTGCCAGGCACAGGTCGGCCCAGGCGCGGGCCTTGTCGTGCGGGGAGCGCAACAAATAAACCGGCGGATAGGTCACCACCACGGGCAGGCCCTGGTAGCGGTAGAGTTGGCCGCGCAGCTTGCCCAGGGGAATATTGGCCACCTCGGCCACACTGCCCTGCAGCAGCGCCTGGGCGGCAAAGCGGCCCATCGCCAAAATGACTTTGGGCTGCACCAGGGCGATTTCACGCTGCAGGTAAGTCCCGCAGACGGCGAGTTCGTCCAGGCTGGGGTTGCGCACCACGGCCGGGCGGCATTTGACTGCGCTGGTGACATGGGCACGGGTAGCGCTGTGGCCCTTGTCTTCAGGCGGGGCACCCTGTGCTGGTCCGTCTTGCCGGTGGATGCCCAGCGCGCGCAGCATGTTGTCCAGCAACTGCCCGGCCTGCTCCACCTGGGGCCGGCCGGCGCGCTCTTCCGATTCTTCCGGGGGCTCGGTCACCACCAGCCAGTCAGCCTGGCGGGGGACATCGCCTGCCGCAAACACCGGCGCACGCCGCCCGATGCACAGCTTGCAGGCCTGGCAATTGGCCACGGTCTGCGCCAACTCGGGCCAGCCCATGGCGGCAATCCCGCCCACCAGACCTTCGCAGGCTGCGGCTGACACGGCGCTGGGCACCGCGAGCACCGCCGCGCTCAAGGCGACTGCGGGGCGCATCGGAGGTTTTGATCCTCTAGCCGGCGTGTTGATTGCATCAATAGCTATATCTTCAATAGCAACTGCCAGCAGGGGCCGCACCACCTCAGCTACAGCGGTTGCAGGTGCCGATGCCCGTTCAGGCGACGCCGCCTGCTCGGCCCGGGGCCACCAGACGTGCACGCCCATCTCCAGCAGCATGGCGCGTTGGCGGTCGTCCAGATCCAGGCTCATGAGGCGGATTGTCCCAGACGCAAGCTCATCACCAGCGCATCTTCGCGCTGGCCCCGGTCATTGGGGTAATAGTTTTTGCGCCGCCCCACCTGGCGGTAGCCATGGGCGTCATAGACCTTGATGGCGCGCTCGTTGCCCACGCGCACCTCCAGCCAGAGCCAGTCGGCGCCCTGCCCGCGGGCCCAGAGCGCCAGGGCATCGAGCATCACCCGGGACCAGCCCTCGCCCCGGAACTCGGGCGCCACGGTGATGTTGAGCAAGTGCACCTCGTCCACACCCTTCATGGCCACAAAGTAGCCCAGCAGGGTGTCATCGGCCAGCAACAACTGGGCCTCGTAGCCGGCGGCCAGGGTGTCCATGAAATTGCCGTGCGACCACGGATGGGCGTAAGCCCTCTTCTCCACGTCCAGCACCGCATCGAGGTGGTCAGGCGTGAGGGCTTCGAAACGGGCCTCGACGGGTTTGAGCACCGCACTCACAAGGCGGCCCTCTCGACCGCGCGTTCCAGCGTGGTCTTGGCCACCTTGTCGCGGATATACAAAGGCAGGGCCTGATCGGCAGGCAAGGCGCCACCAGCGGCAAGCAGGGCCGGCGCCAGGCGCAGCAGGGCGGCAGCAGTGGGGAGTACCTCCAGGCGTTCGGTGGCGCCGGGCGCCTGGGTGGGCAAGCGGGCTCCGTAGGCGGCAAACACATTGCCCGCCAGCAAGGTGTGGGCCCCCACCACCAGATCTTCGGGCCGAATCAGGCTGCCGCCGGCGATTTCATTCCACTCCGACCCATTGAATTCATAGCAGGCCGCATACATTTCGTCCATGCGGGCATCCAGCAGCGCCCACACCTGCCAGGGCGCTTGTTGGGGCGCATGCTGATGGCGGGCCTCTTCGGCCACGGCCAACAGGGTCGGGATGGGCAGCACCGGCACATTCGCGCCAAAGGCCAAGCCCTGCGCCACCGAGCAAGCGGTGCGCAAGCCGGTAAACGAGCCCGGCCCGCAACCAAACACGATCGCCTGCAACTGCCCAAACTCCAGCTTGGCCTGTGCCATCAGGCCCTGAATGGCGGGAATGAGGTGCGCGGAGGTTTGTGCGCCCCCCGGGGCGGTGTGCTGCCAGACGGTGGTCTTGCCACCGTTACTGCCATCACCCCCGCACTGCACGGCGATCGACATGAGTTCGGTGCTGGTGTCAAAGGCGAGTAGGTTCATGCGGGTGATTTTATCGACCGTGCCCTGTCACCCAAGCAGATGCCCGGTTTTCACCAGGATCAGGCAGCCCTCGCGGCTGAAGGGCTGGTGCTGGCTGAGGTGCGGGCTGCGCAGCCAGCTGCCTTGGGGATAGTTCCCGTGCTCATCCGAAAAAACACCGTCGACCACAAAAATTTCTTCGCCACCGTGATGGCGGTGCGGGTTGAAGAAGGTGCCGGGCGCCCAGCGCACCAGGGCCGTGTGCGAGGCGCCAAACTCCCACAGCGGCAAGACGGTGAGCCCGGGCACCATGCCCTGATACCAGGGCGCCTGGCGCGTGTCCACCACCACCCGGGCGGTGTCGGCGGGGTCCAGGTGGCGCAGCTTGACGAACAGGGTGCAACCGGTTTTGGAGAACGGTGCATGGCTGGAACCCGGCGGGTTCTTCAGGTAGGTGCCGGGCCCGTACTCACCGGTCTCGTCGCCCAGCGTGCCTTCCAGCACCAGAATCTCCTCCCCGAGGTCGTGCAGATGCGAGTCGAATGTGGCACCCGCGCCATAGCGAACAATGGACGTGGCGCGGGCCACTTCAGCGCCATCGCGCTCCAGCAAACGCCGGTGCACCAGGGGCGAGGGTGAGGCGAGCCAGGGCAGGGTGTGGCTGTCCACGACACAGCGCTGGGAAAAATCGGCGTTCAATTGAAGGGGGGTCATGAGGCTCTTTTCGGGTTGGGGTGGAGTGCGGCTGCGTCTCCGCCGGCGTCCCGATTCTCACCTGATCCTCCCTTCGCCGCTGGTCCGGGGTTGGGCACCCACTCATGCACCTTCACGCGGTTTCGGCCCTGGCGCTTGGCTTGGTACAGCGCGGTGTCGGCGCCGCGATACAAATGCTCGAAATCAATCGCCTGCCCAGCTGCGCTGCTGGCGAGCCCGATACTGACTGTGACGGAAATCGTTGCACCTTCCCAGACCAGTAGATTCGCTTCAATCTGCCGGCAGAGCTTGTCAGCGAGGGTGCGACCCGGCTCCTGCGGTGTGCCGGGCAACAGCACCATGAATTCCTCGCCACCCAAGCGGCCCACCAGGTCGGTGCTGCGAACAGCGGACCCCAGCAGCTCGGCCACATGACGCAGCACGGCGTCGCCGCAGGGGTGCCCATGAGCATCGTTGACGCGTTTGAAAAAATCCAGGTCCAGGACTAGCAGGGTGGTCTGGCTGCCCTGGCGCCGAGCCCGGGCCAGCTCCTGCTGGGTCATTTGCACGAAGGTCTGGCGGTTGAACAAGCCCGTCAGGCCGTCATGCCGGTTGAGACACTCCAAATCAGCCTGGCGTTCTCGCAGGCTGAGGTTGATCGCCGCCCATTGGGCTTGCTGGAGCGTGACGGTTGTGAAATTGCGCCACATGACCACCATCAGAACCCAGCCAAAAAGTCCCAAGCCGATGCCGTTGAGCCGGTTCGAAAACAACAGGTCAGGATCGCCCTGCGTCACGCCCATGCCCACATAAAACCCGACGAAAGTCAGCAGGTACAGCGCAGCCGAGGGCAAAGGGCGCAGATGAAAGACCGCACCGATAAAAATAGCCAATGGGCTGCCAGCCATAGTCTCTATTGAGTTAATGAATTTAATTTAATAGCAACTGGCGGCGCTGCACGCACACCAAACAAGATGCCCAGGGTAACCAGCGCCAGCCCGGCGGCCAGATTCCAGTTCAAGGGCTCGCCCAAAAACACCACGGCACCGAAGGCGGAGAGCCCCGGCACCAGTGCCGTGATCATGGTGGTGCGCACCGGACCAAAGTGCTGGACCATCTTGGTAAACGAAATGCCCGAGATCACCACCGAGCCCCAGCCCTGAAACCCCACCTGAAACAGCACCTCACCCAGCGGGGCCGTAAAGACCCTCCCTGCCGTGACCCCCAGCCCGTTCAGCAGCAGGTAGGCCGGCACGTAGGTGACGAAGGCAAAGGCCGTGATGGCAATGGTGGCACGCACCGCATCGAGCCGGTGCTTGCGCGCCAGCACACTGTAGGTGGCCCAACAAGACGCCGCCGTCATGAACAGCAGGTCGCCCTTCCAGACATCACCACCCTCAAACGCGCGCAGCAAGCTGGCACCGCCCACCATCACATCGCCCAGCACAATCAGCCCCAGGCCCAGAGCGCGCATCGGCGTGATGTGGTCGCGCAAAATGAACGCAGCCAGCAAGGCCGTCCACAGCGGCAGGCTGCCCGGCATCAGCACCGAGGCATGTGCCGCCGGCGCAAACACAAAGCCGGTGTAGGCCAGCAGCGCGTAAAGCAGGCCACCAAAGAAACCCACCGTGGCAGTGACCCGCAAGGACAGCGGCGACAAGCCAAAAATCGAAGACTGCCCCGTGCCCGCGAGCCGGTCGCGGCGCACCAGCCACCAGCCCCAGGGCAACAACACCAGGCTGGCGCCCACGATGCGACTAAAACCAATATCAAACGGGGACAGCGTGCCACCGCGCGCCGGGTCGGCAGAGGCACGGGCAATCACGATAAAGGCCGTCCAGATCAGGACGGTGACCACCGCGGCGATCAGACCCACAGTGCGCGGCGACAGAGGGCGCAAAGGGTGAGGAGAAGAAACTTGCATACCGCGATTATCCGCGGCCCGTGCCGGCCCAAGTTCGCTGCGAACGACACCTTGGGCCGGATAATCAGGCAATGTCTTTATCAAAACGTCTGTTGCTTACCCTGACTGCCCTGGTGTGCGGAGCCTCGCTGGCCCAAAACATCCCCCTTGACGTGGCTGCGGCGCTGGGCCGTGCCAAGGTGCCGCTGGACGCGGTCACCCTGCTGGTGGTGGACGCCGAGGGCCGGATCGCCCCCCGCCTGAGCCACCGCACACAGGTGCCGGTCAACCCGGCCTCAGTGATGAAGTTGGTGACCACTTACGCCGGGCTGGACCTGCTGGGCCCAGCCTACACCTGGCAAACCTCCGTCTTTGTCGACGGTGCGGTGCGCGAAGGCACCTTGTTTGGCAACCTGGTCATCAAAGGCCAGGGCGACCCCAAGCTGGTGGCCGAGCGGCTGTGGCTGCTGCTGCGCCGGGTGCAGGGGCTGGGCATTGACAAGATTGCCGGCGACATCGTGCTGGACCGCAGTGCCTTTGAGACCCTGGAGGCCGACCCGGCCAGCTTTGACGGGGAGCCGCTGCGCCCCTACAACGCCACGCCTGACGCGCTGTTGCTCAACTTCAAATCGGTGGTCATGACCTTTGTGCCGGACCGCTCCGCCAACATTGCGCAGGTGCACTTCGAACCGCCACTGGCCGGCGTGCAGATGCAGGCCACCGTGCCGCTCTCCCCCGGCAACGGCACCCAGGGAACCCTTGCCAGCAATGCAGCGTGCGGCGACTACCGCGGCACACTCAAGGCCGACTTTTCAGATCCCACGCGCATCCGCTTTGGTGGCAGCTACCCCCTGTCATGCTTTGAGAAGGTTTGGCCCGTGGCGTATGCCGACCCCGCCAGCTACAGCCTGCGCGCCG
>CALRWE010000101.1:0-16321 GCA_943371745.1 Rhodoferax sp. OV413 | reverse complement strand
TACCTCGATGACGAAATCCGTTTGCCGGAATTGACGAGCGCTCACATTGACGGAGAGGGTCAGTTCAGCTGTGTGGGGCTTCAGAGACCAAGCTGCCAGCTGCTCACAGGCAGCCTCCAGAACCCATTGCCCCAGGGGCACAATCAGCCCGGTCTGCTCTGCCAGCGGAATAAATTCTCCTGGCATCACCATGCCGCGCAGCGGATGCTGCCAGCGGGCCAGCGCCTCGAAGCCCATCACCCTGCCGGTCTCATTGACGACCGGCTGGTAATGCAGCGACAGCTGCTTGCACTGCAAGCCTTGGCGCAAATCGGACTCCATCAGGGCGCGTGCGGCCACCACGGCCTGCATCTGCGGGTCATAAAACCGCAAAGTGTTGCGACCTGCCGCCTTGGACTGGTACATGGCCAGGTCAGCCCGCTTCAGCAATTCATCAATGCTCAGCCGATGGTCATCAAACAGCGCGATGCCAAGACTGGGCGTGCTGTGGTGGTCCTGGCCGCCAAGGCGATAAGGCTGGTTGAGGATCGTCAAAATTTTGCGCCCCACCCCTTCCACTTGCGAGGCGGCCTCGACCTGGTCACTGCTGAGCTTGCTCAGAAGCACCACGAACTCATCACCGCCCAATCGGGCGACGGTGTCAGACTCACGCACGCATTCGCCAAGGCGAATCGCCACCTGTCTGAGCAAGCGATCACCCATGTCGTGGCCCTGGGTGTCGTTCAGGTCCTTGAAGTTATCCAGATCGATGAACAACAACGCGCCCATGAGGCCATCGCGACTGCTGTTGTGCAGGGCGTGCTGCAGGCGATCCATCAACAAGCGCCGGTTGGGCAGCCCCGTGAGCACGTCATAAAAAGCCAGCCGCTCGATCCGCTCCTCGGCCTGTTTGCGGCTGGTGATGTTGCGGCCGATGCCACGGTAGCCTCTGAACACGCCCCGCTCGTCAAATATGGGCTCGCCGCTAGTAGACCTCCAGATGCGCCCGCCCTGCGCATCCAGCCCCAGCAACTCCAGATCATGAAAGCTCTGGTGAGCCTGGAGTTCGGCACGGTGGGCAGCCCAGTCTTTTTCGGTCATGTTCATGGCACCCACCTCCCAGCGCGTCATGCCCACGCTGTCCAACTTGGTGCTCCCTGTTGCCCCAACAAAATGCCCCTCGAAGCGCACAAACCTGAACTCCGTATCCTGCTCCCAATACCAGTCAGACGACAGCGCCGTCAAGGCCCTGAACCGGGCCTCACTCTGCCTGAGTTGCTCTTCGGCCAACTTGCGTGCGGTGATGTTGGTGGTGAAGCCGTTCCACAACACCGCACCTGACGCCTCCCGCTCAGGCCGGGCCTCCCCTTGCAGCCAGCGCACCTCGCCATCGTCAAACAGCAAACGGTACTCATGACTCCAGGCCGCGAGATGTTGGGCAGAGGCACGGATGGACGCGATGAACCCCCTGACATCATCCGGGTGGTGCAAGCGCAGGGTGCACGCCGCGTCCCGCATGATGTCCTCTTGTGAGAAGTCGCGATACAACTCACGCGCCGAACTGCTGATGAACGCAAACTCATACTGGCCATCGGGCTTGAGCCGAAACTGAAACACTGCGCCAGGCACGCTACTGGTAATTTTCTGGACAAACTCCAGTCGCTCCTGAAGCGCCTGGGTCGCCTGACGCTCCGCAGTGACATCTTGCACCACACCGAACACCATGGTGTCGGCCCCCTCCTCCGAGAGATGCAACATGCGCGAGCGCATCCAGTGAAGGCGGCCATCCGAATGAAGCCAGCGGTACTCCAGCATCCCTCCATCCACCCGGTGGCGTGCGTCATCAAATTTTTGTTGGTCCTGCGGGTGAATGGCGCGGCGCCCAGCGGCGCGGTCGAGCACCGTTCCAGGCTCGACACTGCACACCCGGTACATGCCGTTGGACCATCGCACACTGCCCGGATCGTCACCCGACGTCCAGTAGCCCACATTGGCCAGTTGCTCCATGGACTCAAACAGCCTGACCTGCTGATTGAGACGCTGATTGGTGAGCCTCAGGAGCTGCTTGCTGGACAACAAGGCGGCCTGCACCTCGCGCTCCGTCGTGACGTCCTGCCAATAGCTCAAGTAATAAGCCGATCCGCCGATTTCAATACTGGAGGCATTGAGGAGCAGAGTCAGTTTTTGGCCATCGGGGCGCGTGTAAGGCACATCAAGATTGCGCAAGCGGCCCGTTTGGCCCGTGGATTTGATCGCTGCATCGCGCTGGGCAGCATCGGCCCACACGCCGAGCTCGATCGAGGTGCGCCCTATCACGGCCTGCCAGGACAGGCCGGTCAAGAGCGACCACTCCTCGTTCACATCGATATACACGCCATCGTGCACCCGGCTCAAAGCAATGGCTGCAGGGCTTTTGTTGAACACGACCGAGAGCTGCTCCTGGGAACGCATCGCCATGATCCGGCCTTCATCCACACCTGCGCTGTCCCAAAACTTCACGGCCACCCGCCCCGGTGCCAATTGAAAAGCCAGGCAGTTGAACGCCTTGCCCGACAGGTAGCCCTCGCCCAGCAGGCTCAGGGGCCCCAGCACGCCACCAGCCAGCGCTACTTCACGCAGACCCGCAGGAACATGTGTTCCATTCAGGCCTGGAAGAACACTGAAAAAATCATGGCCTATGGCGGCTGTACAGGCCCGACCGAGCAGGGTTTCGGCCATGGCGTCCACCGAGACCAACGCCAACGTGCCATCGTCACGCAACGCCAGTTCAAAATTCCCGATCAGGGAGCCCGATGCGCCAGCCACGGCCTGCAAACGGCGCTGCGCTTGCAGCAACTCGGCTTGCAGGCGCCGCACTTCATCAAGAGCATTCGGTAGGGCAGAACTCATATCGCGATACGGACCCGGTGATGTCAATCATCTTCGGGATTGTGCCGCAAGGGGTGCAAGGGAAAACCCGCACTCCTGTCCCGCCACGACCCCAAAAACCTGTCCGGAGCGGCTGCCAACCGCGTCACTCAAAGGCGGGCAAAGCAGGCTTGACAACGGGTTTGCCCGCGGCGGCCCAGGCATCAAAGCCGCCGGCAATCGACTTGACATTGAGGTAACCCATATCGTGCAGCGCGCAGGCCGCCAGGGCAGCGCGCCCGCTGGTCTTGCAATACAGCACGATCTTGAGGTCACGCGAACTCAATTGCGGGTTGCTGCTGAGCTTGAACTCCAGCATCCCACGGGAGGCGTGAATCGCGCCGGGCAAATGCCCTGCAGCGAATTCATCCTGCTCGCGCACGTCGAGCAGGACATCGGCCTCGCGGATGGCTTCTTCAGTTTGCGCAAGGGAAACCTCCTGAACGCGTGTTTTGGCTGCGGCAACAAGGTCATGTGCAGTTTTCATGGGGGCCTCTTTAAATAAGTGATTGTGGATATCTACCTTACCTTAAAGGCCCGCGGGTCTGCAACCCGTCACCCATCGGCGCAGCAGCCCGGTTATTTGCTATTATTTTTTACAATAAAATCCAATTGAAACAATGACCTCGGAAGAATTTGTCAATAAAATCTTAGTGGTCATTGCGCAACCTGGCATGAATTCGCCGCGTGGTCCACCACACCGCCCACAGCACCAAGGGCACCAGCGCGCCAGCGGCCATTTCGGGGTTGATGGGTACTCCCGCCGCCTTGAGCGCCTTGCCGCCATAAAGCAACAGGCTGATGACGTAATACGAGATGGCGGCAATTGACAAGCCTTCCACCGTGCTTTGCAGGCGCAACTGCATCTCTTGCCCGCGCGTGAGCTTTTCCAGCAGCTGCTGGTTTTGCACCTCGGTGGCGATGTCCACTCGCGTGCGCAGCAAGGCGCTGGTGCGCGACACCCGCTCCGACAAGGAAGCCAGCCGCTGCGAGGTTGCCGCCACCGTCGCCATGGCGGGAGAGAGCCTGCGCTGCATGAATTCGCCCAGCGTCTGCGTGCCTGAAATGGCTTTCTCGCGCAGCTCGGTCAGACGCTGACCCACCAGTGTGTCGTAGGCGCGGGTGGCAGAAAATCGATAGTTGTGCTCGGCTGTGGCCCGCTCCACTCGGGCGGCCAGGGACACCAGCGTGTCAAGCAGTTCCTGGTCTGAAGCTGACTTGTTTTCCAGGCGCGCGGTAATGGCAGCCAGCGCCTCTTCGGATTCGGCCAGCATGGGGCCGAGTTGCTTGGCCACCGGCAGGCCGCGCAGCGCCATCAGGCGATAGGTCTCCAACTCAAGCAGGCGCTGTGAAATGCGCCCGGCGCGCGTCTCGGAGGTGCCAGACGGGGCAATCACCAGCATGCGTTCAAAGCCGTCGGCGCCAATGCGAAATTCGGTTAACGCCCAGGAATGCCCCGTAGGCAGACCTGCGGTCGGGAGGTGCCCCTGCAGCAGGGAGGTGGGCACAAAGCCGAGTTGTGAGGCCACCAGCGCACGCTCCCCAAACCAGGTTTGGGCTTGGGCCATGAGCGCGCGCGAGTCCGACAAATCGCCATGCACCATGGCCAGTTGAATCGCCGCCACAGTGCGCCCGGGAATGCCCCGCAGCCAGGCGGCGCCCACCACCGGGTGGCTGAGCAATTCGGGTTCGCAGGCACCCAGGCAGGCCGCCTCGGGCAAAGACTGCACGATGGAATAACGGGTGAATTCGGTGTGGCGCTCCCACTTCAGGGTGTAACCCTCAAAGCGCAAGCGCAAAAAATTGCCCTGCAACTGGGCCAGCAGCAAGTCCTGCTGCCCCGGCAACTGGCGCAGGTGCTCGCATTCCTGTTCGCGGCTGATGCCGGCATTGAGCACTGCCACATAGACGATGAGGGCTGGCAGGCGCACCCGGGCAGATGGCCGGGCGTGCACCTCGTTGTGCAGGGTGGCGCGCAAGGCATCGTCGGGCGGGAGCCAGGAGATCGGAAGGGCGTTGGAGTTCATCGCCCCTATTATGAAGACGAGCAGCGGGCCCCACCCCGCCAACCTCAGTTGTCGCCAGCGGCCCACAAATGAACTGACGGCTCGGCTGCCAATGCCACCAAAAAAAGTCGGGCTTCAGCGCCTGTGGCAGCATCGAGCTCCGATCTGTATCCTTATCAGGCTGGCACCGCCCGCCACGCAACCAACTTCCCCTTATGACCGACCTGAATGTATTGGGCACACCCCTGGTAGCCTGCTCCTTTGATCCGCTCACAGGCTACTTCCGGGATGGCTGCTGCAAGACCGACGAGCAAGACCACGGCACCCACGTGGTGTGCGCCCGCGTCACGCCTGAGTTTCTGGACTACTCACTGAGCCGCGGCAACGACCTCATGACCCCCCGCCCGGAGTACAGGTTTGCAGGGCTCAAGCCCGGTGACCGCTGGTGCCTGTGCGCTCTGCGCTGGAAAGAAGCGCTAAAAGCAGGTGTCGCACCGCCAGTGCACCTTGAGGCTACCCACGCCAAGGCGCTGAGCGTGGTGACCTTGGCGCAATTGCAGGCGCATGCGCTTTAAACTGGTTCGACCATGAACCCCCTTCACCCCAAAAAACTGCTGCTCACCAAATGGACCGCCGTCCGACCTGTGGCCCGGAACAAGCATTTTTTGGTCTCCAAAGTCATCCAGCCCGAGCTCCCGGCGCTCGCCCCAGAATGGGTCGAGATTGAGGCCGTGCACTCCAAAACTGTCACACGCATCCACTGGCAAGAGTTGCGCGACGCCACCCTGTGGCGCCAAGGCTGGGTATAAGCCAAAAAAATTGACGATGTCCAAATCAACCCCCTCCCCCGCTCCTTTCTCCAACCCGGCCGGCACCTGGAACAGCCGGTTTGCGCAAGACGATTATGTTTTTGGCCGGGAGCCCAATGCCTGGCTGCGCGAGCACGCCCCGGTGTGGCAAACCCCGGCGCGCATTCTGTGTGTGGCTGACGGCGAGGGCCGCAACAGCGTCTGGCTGGCCAGCCAGGGCCATGCAGTGGACGCATTTGACATCTCGGAGGTGGGCGTGGCCAAAGCACAGCGGTTGGCGCGTGAACGCCAGGTGTCGGTGAATTTTGCTGTGGCCGACTGCGACAGTTATGTGTGGCCAGAGGCCCATTACGACGGCGTGGCGGCCATCTTTGTGCAGTTTGCCGACCCGGCCCTGCGGGCGCGCCTGTTTGCCAACATCGTGCGCACGCTCAAGCCGGGCGGCACGCTGGTGCTGCACGGCTACACGCCCAAGCAGCTGGAGTACAAAACCGGCGGACCACCGGTCTTGTCGCACCTGTACACCGAGGCACTCTTGCGCGAATCCTTTGCGGCGCTCGATATACGGGTGCTGCGCGACTACGAAGAAGACGTCAACGAAGGCTTGGGTCATCGAGGCCACTCGGCCTTGATTGGTTTGGTGGCGCGTCGTTAAACTACTTTTTTCTTCAAAGCCCATTGGGGCCCCTCACGCCAAAGCCCTTTCAGGTTGCAGTGACAGGCCAAGTAGGCAAATTTTCAGCAGACCCGCAAGCCCCACTTGATGCAAAAAAAGATTTCTCCGTCAGCCACCGCCACTGCGTTGCCTGAGCACACCCCCATGATGGCCCATCATTCATGCAACATAGCATCCATGCGGGTTTCAGCCTGATTTTTTGTTTTTTGTCGGCATCTTGACGGCACCTTTTCACCCCCATTAGACCCACTTCCGCGCCCTGCTTCACCCCCTGTTCTCCAATGAGGAATGGGCTACTCTAGATCGCGTTTTCGGCCCATGATTGGCGCCCCAAAAAGTCCGCCAAAAGCGCGGTTTTGACACACTGAGTCACCAGTGAATCGGAGCCGTCCAAGCGCCGCACAATGCGGGATATACATCCGCCATCACCGCGCATCCATTCGACTGGCCGCCCAATTACCATTCAGAGACAAGGAGCCTCGAATGACTGACAAAAAATCCCCTACCTGGAAGAGCTACGAGGATATTGCCACCTTCGTCCTGAAC
This sequence comes from Rhodoferax sp. OV413, assembly GCA_943371745.1. Taxonomy (GTDB): domain Bacteria; phylum Pseudomonadota; class Gammaproteobacteria; order Burkholderiales; family Burkholderiaceae_C; genus Rhodoferax. Next base: position 9,398 of record CALRWE010000101.1, on the reverse strand, counting down.
CAATGCGCCCACGAGTTCGGCCTTGGTAATTTTGACGGCAAACAGATGATTGAGGGCGCGAGCGGCACCGATTGGGAGGTGGACGCGCGCGGGTGGTCGAAAGACGGATCAACCTTCTTCAACGTCGAATGCAAGAAGCACATAGGCACCAGAATCAGCCAAGCACTCACCGGTAGCCTCGCCTATTCAATCACCGACACAGGCGCCACGGGCGGCTTCCTAGTCTCGCCTGAGGGCCTGCAATCTGGCGCTAAAAAGGTCGCAGCGGCGGCAGGCATCCATGAAATCAAACTGGACCCGGCATCGACTACCTCAGCCTATTTTGGCGAATGGCTTGGCAGCCTGCATGCAGGCTTCACGGACGTTGTCAACGTGGGGGTTTCAGAGCACCTGTTAATCACGCTAACCGACGAGAATGGCAACGTAAAGCAGGTTTATGACTCCAACAAGCCCTAAGGATGACAGTAGACGCCAGTTCGTCAAGTTGACCGCCAACAGTCAGGGCTTGACCTTGCCGATGATGCGCTCGGCGCGATGAATGCTTGCCAATCAGCCATCCCTCCACTCGTTGTCGGAAAAAACAATGAAAACGCCCGTGCGGGATGGGTCTTGCCAGTGTAACGACGGCGAGGCAATACAAGCGTCCCACTTGGCCGCTTCGTTTACCATACGGGTAGCATTGAATTTTGAATACACCAAGCAAAAATGAGCCTCGGGCGATCCCACCTACAAATCCAACTGACGGCGTGGCTCATGCGTCGGACCGCGACCAGTGGCGTTCGGCGGGTTGCCCCAATTTCGGCGGCCCTCGCGACGGAAGTAGGTGAAGTCCGTGGCGAGAATCAGGACCGAATTGCCATCGCGCGTGGGCGAGACAGACTCGGCAGACCCTTCGCGATTGCCGCGCTGGCCGACGGAATCGGCGGCATGCGACAAGGCGCGGAATGCGCGGCCTTGTCGCTCGGAAGTTTGTTTGCCTCCGTAGTCCACGAAGCAACGCTGTCCATCGACTCGCGCCAATGGCTGCTTCGCGGCGTTCACGGGGCCAACGACGATGTGCATGCAAAGCTGCATGGCGAAGGGGGATCGACGCTCGCGGCGGTGCTTATCGCTGGCGACGGCTCGACCCATTGGGTGAGCGTGGGAGACAGCAGGGTATACCAAGCCAACGGTTCCAAGCTGAGACAGCTCTCGACCGACGACACGATTGCTGGGCAGTTGGGGCGTGGCGGCGATGCCGGATTTGAGCAATCGAAACTGATCCAATTCATCGGCATAGGCAAGCCACTGGAAGCCAGCGTTTCAAATTTGGACCTCCATATCGGCGGGGCAGTTTTTCTCACCACTGATGGGGTCCATTTCTTGGATTCGACCCCTTGGTTTAGCCAACTGATCAAACACGCTGCCGATCCTGGCATTTGTGTTCGGCGGTTGGTTGAACTTTCAAAGTGGTGCGGTGGCCCCGACAACGCGAGCGCCGCCATGGTCGCGGTAGGCGGAGCCATAGACGACGGCATGCCACACATCGACGGTTGCGTGGAAATCTGGGACCCGTTCGGCGAGCTACAAGTGATTGTGGAACTGCCTAGACTGCCGACGGCACCGGCCCTCATCGCTCCCGCACCCATCGCCCCTCAAATTGCGTCTCCCTCGATTTCCAAGCTATCGAGCGGGGAAACGCCACAAGCAGCAAAATCGTATCAAGAGAGCGCTGGTCCAACTCCTCAGAAGAAAGGCCGCCCCTCTCGCAAAGGCAAAGGCGCGCCAGTCAGGGATCAACAAGTTGAGAAGGCAAAGGCAAAACCGGACGTGCCTCAACTTTTGATTGAGTTCCCCAACAAAACCAGTTGACCGATGTCGCTGCCAGCTCGATACCAAATCTCTGGCGCCGCCCTTGCTGGCGGCATGGGTTCCGTCCATCCGTGCCAAGATGCGGTCCTCGACCGCAAGGTCGCGATCAAAGTCATTCATGACACGGCCAATCGTCGGCGGATGATCGACGAGTTGAAGGCTTTGCTCAAGATGCGATCAAAGCATGTCGTGCAGGTCTATGACGTGCTTCAACTGGGTGGCTCTGATTTAGGCATTGTCCAAGAATTCATCGAAGGCTCCGATCTGTTTGAGCCTGCATTGGCGCCAACGACGACGGCAGACTTCTACAAGCAAATTTGGCAAATTGCCGCCGGGATCAGCGACATCCATGCCGTCGGGGTCATCCACCGGGATATCAAGCTCAACAACATGAAAATCGACCCGGAGGGGGTCGTTAAAATTTTCGACTTTGGTTTGGCTCGCGACGATGGACCGACAGCATCGACCGTGGGATTTGTTGGAACGTGCGGCTTTGCTGCCCCGGAGTTGTATGCCGCCAACGCCAGATTCACGACGGCGGTCGATACATATGCGTTCGGCGCTACTGCTCTTTTTATTGCCACGCGTGGGTTGCCCGCCGATCTCATGGCTCAGCCGCCCATTTCAACAGGCGTCAGCCACTTCACGGGAACGCCGTTTGCCATCGCGCCTGAGATCATCCAGGCGCTTGACCAGTGCCTCTCGCATACCCCATCGCATCGGCCTGCGATGTCGCAGGTTCGGGACCTACTGGCCCGCCACATCCTGTTCGACCGACATCAAGCCCTGCTCGTGTTTCAAGGCCGGGCGTCCTATTTGAATGCCACAGGACGCTCGGTCAACCTAAGTCTTCCGAACATGGGGCAGATTCAAATCCGATATGACGGCTTGGATTTCCGTGTGCAAAGCATAAGCGGCGAAGTGCGCGTCAACAACCGCCAACTGGCTGTTGGAGATGCCCTTCCGGGCTCATGCGTAGTGGCCTTGGGCGCCCCGGAGCAAAGAAACCGCAAATACATCACATTTGATTTGTCGCACCCGGAGATTGTTTTATGAGTGGCCCTTTGTCGCCCGGCGACGTGATTGGCGGGCGCTATGAAATCAGGCGCTATGTGGATGCTGGCGGTATGCAATTCGTTTACGCCGCGAACGACAACTTGACCGACCGGATCGTGGCACTGAAGACGCCCAAGAATCCTTCAGCGACTAAGCGATTCAAACGCAGCGCGGTGGTGGCCGCAAAGGTGAATCACCCCAATGTCGCCAAGACTCTCGATTACCTGAAGGAAGGCGATGCCCGTTACCTGATCGAGGAGTTCATTGATGGATCGGACATGGACAAAGCATTGCTTCGACAGACTAAGTTCCTTGACCCGTATCTGTGCGCCAAAGTCTTCCACCACTTGTCCAAGGGAGTAGCCGCCGCCCATCACGCGGGCGTCGTCCATCGCGACTTGAAACCGACCAATGTCATGGTCATTGGCGGCTATTCCCTGACCGAAGTGAAAGTGACGGATTTCGGAATTGCCAAGATGGCTGGCGAGGAGTTGGAGGAGGCTGCCGCTGGTGGAAACACCACAATGACCACGTCGCAAACCGCTGTCGGAGCCCTCCCATACATGGCGCCGGAAGCCATAGACACGCCCACCGAAGTGGGTGCAAAGGCTGACGTGTGGTCGCTTGGCGCCATGATGTATCACCTCATGTGCGGTGAGACCCCATACGGAGTTGGCCTGCGTGCTGTTCGTGCGATTCTCGCGGCTGAACGGCCAACGACGCCTGGATTTTTCACATCCAATCCGCAATTTGCGCCTCTTGCCAATCAAATCATGGAATTGATTTTTTCATGCTTGAAACGCGACCCCAATGAGCGACCTACTGCTGACGAACTTGTCGTTAGTTGCGGGAGCCTGTGTTACACGCCGTCTCCTCGTCGGGAAGGCCGCATTAAACGCATCGATTACAGCAGTTACGGATTTATCAGCACTGCTACCGGCGACGTTTTTTATCACAACGAAAGTGTCTACGGACCTGAACGTTTGCAGATAAATGACCACGTTCTGTTTTCGAGCTTTGATGGTGGTGGTGCTGATCGTGCTCACCCGGTGGTGAAGCTTATTTGATCAACCCTTAAAAGCTTGGTGGATTTCGAACCATCAGGGATGACCACGCTCAGGGAGTGAAGCCGGGGGACTCTCCTTCAAACCGAATTTGAACCTCGTCGGTTGGCAGCCTTGCACCACTGCAACCTTCAAGAATCGTTGGTTGTCGCGTAGGGAATCGGAATTTCGGTTGGGACCGTCCCAAAGTGCAAAAACGCGTCAGCCATCGTCTCCCAAATTGACCGTGTCGTCTTGTAAGTCGAAGCCCAAATTCCGTGGGCACCAGGATCAAGATCGTGAAGAACGTCGATGAGCAGAAAACCAAATACTGGACTTCCACCTGCATAAATCAAATAGATATTGCTCTTGCGGCTGTGCTTTTGACGGAAAGCGTCGCGCCATTTTCTCAGCTTCCCAGCATTACTTGCTGGAATCAAATGAACATGCCGGACGTGTTTCTCATCCCTATTACCGCCGTCTTTTCCGAATACCACATGGTCGTCGTCGCCGCCACCCTTGGCTTGCCAAGCCTTAAAGTCGAAAACGAGTTGATTAACCTTAGTTTGGTCATTGCCAAGAGACTCTTTTAGCATTGGCGTCCACGAAACATCTTGTGCAGGCATTACTTGCGATTGGCGTATTTAGCCGCGCGCGCTGCTGCAGCAGACAGATCGTTTTTCGTATTTGACGAAATGGCTCCGTAAAGAGCCTCTTGCTCGGGGGTCAACTCGTCATCGTTGGCAACGACTTTTGTCTTGACGACCAGAGCAGAAGATTTAGCTGACCGGGTCGCTATGGCAGGTCGCTTGGTGCTCTGCACAGAAGGTTTTTCTTTCAGCGCGCCCATGTTTGGCTCCAATCAGATTGATGTTGCAAGGGTTTCCATAACAGCACATCAAGCCACTGATGTAAAGCCCGTCACTACACCCATTTTACCGCTTTGCCCCGCATCCCCCTAGTGGATAGCGATGCCGCTGGTCGCAATCACCACACGCTTCTGGGCGGGTGCCAAGCCCTTGCCGTGGTGTAGCCCGGCGTCTTGCGATCCTGCCACATGCCCCAATCGCGCGGAGCCTCCCCCACTTTGCCGCTTCCGACTTTGACCGTGCCCTTGCCCCATCGTCCGTTGACACTGTCGATGGCCTTGATCAGGCGGTTCAGGTCCCCGTCGGCAACCGGCTCCCCGAGGTCGAGTTCGAACTGCTCGCGGCTCGCTGGCTGGATGTCCAAGAGCATCACCCTGGCTTTCGCAAGCCGATAGCCCGGCTGGTAGATCGCCCGCAGCCCCGCCAACGCCGCACCGAAGATGGCGGACGTGACGTAGCAGGGCCTGCGCATCGGCACGATCATCGACCTAGAATACTGCGGGTCCTTGCGAAAGGGGCTCGTGCGGATGAACACCAAGACCTCGGCCGCATGGCTATTGAACTTGGGTAGACCGACGCATGTTGCGCATGAACTGCTCATTGACCTGCACTTTCTTCGCTGCCTGTTTCGCCGTGAGATTGCGTTTGCGCATGATTCTTAAATAGAAGTCATATTCCCACTGGTTAATCCAGCCTTTGTCTTTGGCGTGGGCAAGGGACTCCCCGTTTAGGGACTTGGTGGCATCACTGCGAACTCGCTTAACGGCCTGAAATATCAGGTCGGATGGAAGCCCTATGAACTTCTTGACGCAACAATTCCCGACCGTGGCGAGCTGACTGTTCATCTTATTTCTCAGAACGCACAACTCGATGATAGGGAAATGCCCACAAAGGCATGTTTCCGGCTCCTCAGCCTCATACACCTCGTGGAGCGTCCACTCAAGCTTGGCGGCGTCCCAGACAGGCGACACGGACCTGGCCACGATTTCCGTGGTCAATTTGAATTCTGACATACATCATTCCAGTCTTTACAGTGGCACTGCCTACTACGCTCCAAGCTTGGTCTTCACATTCTCAATGACTTTTTCGCAACAGCCTGACACCTCAAAATTCAACTTATCCAGTCTTCGCCCTTTCCCAATGAGTTTGGGCGACTGCCCATGAACTGAGCAGCGAACTGATCCAACTTTCTTTTGCAGACTTTCGGATATCCCGGATAACATCGCCCCTTCCAACGCATCGCCGATGTTTTTGGGATCAACTCGTCGCCCGTTGATTTCAAATTTGATGTCAATCATCTACTTTCCAATTCTTTGATTTATAAAAGGGTCGCCGAAGCGACCCGCTTTGAAAACACCACGCTATCCACGGGGCGGATGGGGGTCATGGCCATGACTGTCCTTGTATTGGATTTTTCCGTCTTGGCCATGAACCACCAATTCAGTTTGCTGGTTTTGGGAGATCTCCCGTGCACGATCGACCGCGTCCTGTTTACGGTCGAAATGTTCGGTGTCCTTTTTGGCTCCGGCACCCCGGACTGCCCACTGGTCGTCCCGCGGAACGACATGCTGATTGCGATTTGCCATTTTTTGCTCCATATGCGCGGCGGAATGCCACTATTGGGATGTGCGGTCATCTTCCGAAACGCGGACAAAGCAGCTCAACTGTCCGCGTGTTGGCATACTCACCGCACATACAACAATGAGAAAGGAGGATCTGTGCAGCAATCCAGCCCAACAGATGAATACGCCACAGCCGAGGAGTTCGCCGCAGCTGTTGCTCAGCTGACCACAAGCGAGCTGATCAGGCTGAAGAAGCGGGCCGCGATCCTGCTTTGGGGGTCGGAATATTCCAACCCCATGGAATTGCTCAATGAAGCCGTTAAGCGCACGTTGATCGCGGCGACGGGAGATCGAAAGGATGGTGAAAGAGGTCGTCCATGGCCAAAAAACCGAGTGGTTCTGCCTGCGTTCTTGTCCATGTGCATGCAAAGCATCGCCGATTCATCGCAAGATTCGATTGCGCAAACCATGACCGATGGATTGGAGGCGATGGCCGACAGCAGGGGAGAAACTGGAACAGTCCTTCATGGCGCCGGGTTTTCTCACCCCGACATCGTGGAGCAAGCCCTCGTCTCAGAGGAAGATGCCGAACGACAGGCGGCAGCCAAGCAAGACGTTGCCATCATCCAACGACACTTCGCCGCCGACCAAGCGGTTCTAGCAGTGATTGAAGGTGAAAAGGAAGAGTTGTCAGTCGCAGAGGTTCTCGAGATGTTTGAAATTGACCAAAAGACTTATGACAGCGCTCGCAGGCGACTTCGCCGGCAAGTCGACAAATTGATGCCAGGAAGGAGATTGAAATGAAAACCGATGCCCAAAAGGAAATTCAAGCCTTCCGCAAGATTGCACTTCAGGATCTCGACGCGCTCACTGATGCGGAGTTGTTGGCCGAGGTCGCCGAAGATGGCGAAAGTCCGCAGGTGCTGTCAGCCGATATCGCAGCTCGTCTCGACGATGTCGTCGCCCAGGTTTTGCGTGATCGCGCTGCTTCGGCGAAAGCCAACTTGCGCTCAAAGACCCCTGCAGCGCCCATATGGCGACCAGCCATTGATCGCATCAAGGAGTTGATCGATCAGGCTTTCGGGACAGATCCACTTCTGGCGGCGGCCTATAGAGAAGGAACGCGCCAGTCTGACTTGGACCTGCAATCTCTTTATGACGACCTCGTCTCAATGGGAAAGATTAAGCCCGATCATGGCCCTCGCTAATCTGGAATCGCTAAGCAAGCCCGAGCGCCTTCTATGGAACCATGGAGTTCGCCATGCTGACCACATCGACTTGGAGGCGATTGCAAACGCCCACGGAGCGCGCGTCGTTTATCGATGTCATGACGGCTGCGCGGCACGCCTTGTCACCAGCGGCGATCAAGCCGTCATCAGCGTCTCTGAAGATGACAACCATGGCCGCCAGCGATTTTCTTTGGGGCACGAGCTGGCCCACTTGATTTGCGATGCAAACAGATCATCGTTCAAGTGCTCAACCGCAGATATTGGCCCTCAAAATGAAGAAAACAGGAACGTGGAGTCGAATGCGAACAGTTTCGCGAGTCAGTTGCTACTTCCCGATTTTCTGGTGACCCCGTGGTTACTCGACCGAAAGATAACCCTCGATGTCGCCAGCAATTTGGCCAATGATTTTCGAGCAAGCCTAACGGCCTCTGCCATCAAGCTAATGAGGCGGGCACCAACACCGGCATGCATAACGTGTCATGACCAACAAAGACTGCGCTGGTTCCAAAAAAACGCAAAGTTCCCTTTTGATTTTTATGTCAAAAAGGAACTCCACCATGAGACCCCCGCGTTTGAGATGGCCTTTGGAAAAGGCGCCAATATGTCGCGGCCTCGGAAAGAATCTGCCGACTTTTGGCTAACAGGCCCAAATTCCTACAGGAACACAGTTTCAAGCCAGTCATTGAAGTTGACTGATGGCTCAATCTTGACGCTCATATCCCTGGAATGGAAGCCATAAATGTCATCATCGAATTCTGACCGGCATACAAGGGCAACTTCAAAAGTTCAGGGAATCCAGCTCAAATAGGGCTCCCCAAGGTTGAGCTCAAACTACTCCTGGCTCTTGCCATTGGCGATAGGTTATGAGATGAGAGTGGCATCTATCTCCCGGAGGTCAAATGAAGCTGCAATCGGAGTTCTATCTTCACATTATTAGCGGAAATGCATATGAAGCAACTAGCCTCATGGCGCGCATCGCTCTAAACCTTGGATACGATGCGAAAGCTTATCCAGTGGACCTGAGCGAGATCAAGCAAGTCGGGCTGCTCCCGCGCGACCCGAGCACGTGTGGGTTCAATGAACTGCTGGTAGCTGACTTTTTGCGTGCGGGCCTAGTCCATGGCCTCAAGCCGTGGAGGCCCGATCAAGTGGATGGTTTGAAGGCCAATGTCAGTTCGTCAGAATAAATTTGGTCGGTCGGAAGATTCGCAACCTCTCCAGGTTCTGATAACTCACGACTCCGATTGTTTCGCCTTAATTTTTGACACGGCCACATGAGCAGCCGTTCCAGTGGCGTGGTCCTTCATCGCTTCAGCGAGCTCGCTCGGGTTCATCGTGAAGTCTTGATCTTTGGCATGGCCAAGAAGCTCTGCCACCAAGCGCTGCCTCTTTATTTCCGCCGCAATCGCTGCCGGTTCCATTTTGGCTTGGCACATGAGCTCAATATTTTTTTGCTCATCTTTAGTGAGCGTGTGCCAAGACTTTTTCAGTTCCTTAGCCACTGCCGATGCGCATGGTGATGCTGGCTTATCCATTTCTCAATCCCTTTTTTCCTCTAAAAAGGGCAATCGTATCTTATGGATGCTTCTTGGATAAGCACTGAAAGACATCTCTGTCATCCATCGGATACCAAGATTGATAGCGGCCCGACGTGATCGCGGTGCCGTCTCTCTTTTCATGCTGGTTGCATGGCACGCACAGCAACTGCAGGTTGGTGATGTCGTTGAGCCCCCATCTCGACAACGGAACGATGTGATCGTAGTTCTCGATGTTGTCGAGGCTCACCAA
>CALRWE010000100.1:0-16331 GCA_943371745.1 Rhodoferax sp. OV413 | reverse complement strand
GTTCCCAAAAAGAGGAATCCACCGGGCTGAATGGCGTAGTGAAACAAGGAGATCAGCCGCTTTTGCAGTTCTGCGCCAAGGTAAATCATGAGGTTGCGGCAGCTGATCAGGTCGAGTTTGGAGAAGGGCGGGTCTTTTATGACGTCTTGCTCGGAGAACACCAGCATGTCACGAATGCCTTTATGTATCCGGTAGGCGCTGTCACCCTGCTCAAGGGTAAAAAATCGGGCCAGACGTTCCGGCGAGATGTTGTCGGCAATGCTGATCGGATAGGTGCCGGCGCGGGCGACCGCAATCGCCCGCGCATCTATGTCTGTGGCAAATAACTGAACCTTGTAGCTGGCTTTGAGGGCCTCGAGCCGTTCTTGTAGAAGAATGGCGATGGAATAGGCCTCTTCGCCGGTGGAGCAACCTGCGCACCAGACGCGTACCGTCGCGCCGACTGCCTTGCCTTCAAACAGCCTCGGGATCACCGAGGTTTCCAGGGTTGCAAAAGCCTCCGCATCACGGAAGAAATTGGTCACGCCAATCAGCAGGTCATTGAACAGCGCCTGTACTTCCACCGGAGCTTGCTGGAGGTACTTGACGTAGCTGTCCATCGTTGCGACCTGGTGCACGGCCATGCGTCGCTCGATGCGGCGGTGAATGGTGCTGGGTTTGTATTGGGAGAAATCGTGCCCAGTCTGGGAGCGCAACAAGACGAATATTTTTTTCAGCGCGTTCGAGCTCTCTGGCGCTGATCTGCTTGCGGGCTGGGGCGGCTTGCCAAAAGCGTGTGTTACGTACGCGATCAGTTGCGTTGCCATGTCCGCTGGGGGTAACTCGTAGTCGACCATGCCGGTGGCTATCGCGCTGCTGGGCATGCCATCAAATTCGCTGGAGGTCGGGCTTTGCACCATGACCATGCCGCCTTCGGCCTTGATGGCGCGTACGCCGAGTGTCCCGTCGCTGCCAGTGCCCGAGAGCACGATGCCTATCGCGCGTTCTTGTTGGTCCAGCGCCAGCGAGCGGAACAAAAAATCAATTGGCAGGCGGTGACCCCGCGGCGCGGTGGGCTCCAGCAGCTGGAGTGAGCCGTTCAAGAACGCCATGTCCCGGTTCGGTGGAATGATGTAGGCGCAATTGGGCTGCACCTGCATGCCGTCCTCCACTTCAAAAACCTGCATGTGGGTGTAACGCCGAATCAGCTCGGTCAGCAGGCTTTTGTGATTGGGGTCCAGGTGTTGCACCAGGACAAACGCTATCCCGGGATCGGTACCAGCTGGCATACCCTCAAAGAAGGCTTCAATGGCCGCCAGCCCCCCTGCCGAGGCACCGATGCCCACAATGGGAAATGGGTGGCTCGCAGCGTCTGTCTTCGCAACCTTCGTGGTGGGGCTCTTGGGCACAAAATGCTCCTCTATAAATAGCTGTTAAGGCATTGGATACGGTGGCTAGAAGGCCTTTTAACGCAAATTATTGTCAAGGGCCGACCTCCGTCACCTGGGATGCCAAAACCAGTCCCTCGTCGAGCGCCATCATGAGCTCGCTCACCCGGATGGGTTTGGTCAGATACCGAAAGAAACCGGCTTCCAGGCCTTTTTCAATGTCACGCACCATGGCATTGGCGCTCAGGGCCAGTACCGGAATATGCAGGGTGGCCGGGTCATCCCGCAGGAGCTTGAGCGCTTGCAAGCCACTGATGCCGGGGAGGTTGATGTCCATCAGAATGACATCCGGTTGGTGCGCCTTGGCCAGGGCAATGCCCCGCAGGGCATCCTCTGCGCCAAGCAGGCGCATATCCGGGCGGCGGGCCGTGAGCTGGCGGACCAGCTCCATATTGGCCTGGTTGTCCTCCACGTACAAGAGGGTGCGTATCCTCGTCAGGTCGGCATCGTCGCCTGCCCCGCAGGCAGGGAGCGGGCACTGCCTGGTTTCACCGTGCAACTGCGGCGCATCCGCAATGTCAAGCTCGATCCAGAACACGCTTCCGGTCCCCAAACTGCTGGTGACCCCCATTTCGCCGCCCATTTGCTCCATGAGCCGTTTGCTCACCACCAGGCCGATGCCCGTGCCTTGTTCGTCGCTGTTTTCCTTGCCCAGGCGGTTGAAGGGCTGGAACAGCTGGGCCACGTCTGAAGGTGACAGCCCCTCTCCGGTGTCCCTCACACTGATGCGCAGCCGGGCCTTGGCACGCTGGCTGCACGTCACGGCCACGCTCCCGCCAGTCCGGTTGTATTTGATGGCGTTGGACAGCAGGTTGATCACCACCTGCTTGAGGCGGGTTCGGTCGGCGCCCACAAAACAGGCCCCGTCCTGTTTGGGGAAATGCAGGGAAATTTGCCGCTTTTGCGCCATCGGCTCAATCATTGTCTGGCAGTCCTCCAGCACATCAGGCAAGGAGGTCGGCTCCACCGAGAGGGAGAGTCTTCCAGACTCAATCAGTGCCAGATCAAGTACCTCGTTGATCAGCTCCAGCAAGTACCATCCAGCCTTGAGAATTTGGTCAATGCTGGCTTTCTGGACCGTTGTGGGCTCTGGCGAGCCTGAATCCATCAGTTGGGCAAACCCCAGGATGGCATTGAGGGGCGAACGAAGCTCGTGGCTCATGCTGGACAGAAACTCAGACTTGGCCAGATTGGCCTTGTCGGCCACGGATTTGGCGGCTTCGAGCTCCGTATTTTTGTCGCGCAGCACCTGGTCGAGCCGCGCGCGTTCGATTTCGGCGCCCTTGCGCGCGGTGTTGTCCGTGCCAATGAGCAAGTAGCCAATGATGGCCTTGTCGTCATCACGCAAGGCGGTGACCGAGACCACAGCGGGCAAGCGGCTGCCGTCTTTGCGGATGTAGGTCAGCTCGTAGATGTCTTCTATGCCCCGTGAAGCCTTGAACACCAAGGCTTCGAAACCCGGACTGATGGGGGTCTCCAGCTCGACACTCAGGGACTTGGCGCGTGCAATGAGCTCCTGCGGGTCGGAAATCTCGGCGGGCGTGATCTTGTTCATGACATCGGCCGCGGCATAGCCCAGCATGCGCTCGGCCCCCACATTGAAAATCTGGATGACCCCTTTGGCATCGGTGGCGATGCTGGAAAAGTTGGCGCTGTCAAAAATCGCTTTTTGGAGGGCGCCGGCCTTGAGCAACTCCGCCTCGGCGGCCTTGCGGGTGGAGATGTCACGCAAGATACCAGTGAAATAGCGCTGTCCGCCCAGGGTCATTTCACTCACTGCAATTTCCAGCGGGAAAGCACTGCCATTCTTTCGCCGACCCATCACCTCACGGCCTGCACCAATGGCGCGCGCCTCGTCGCTGGCCCCGTAGTAGGCCAGCGAGACGTTGTGCTGCTCCTGGTCCAACTCGGGAATCAACCAGCCGAGGTGTTTGCCGGCCAGCTCGGTGGCGGCGTAACCAAACATGTCTTCGATCGCGGGGTTGACGGTCTCGATCACGCCCCCGTGGGCATGAATGGTCACGATGCCGTCCACCACGGTGTTGAGGATCGCCTGGACCAGCGCCGCACTGTCGCGCAGCGACTGCTGCACCTTGTATTCCTCGGTCACATTGCGAAACACCAGAACCGCACCGACCACTTGCCCACCGACTGCGCGGATGGGTGCACAGCTGTCAGAAATATCGAACTCACGGCCGTCGCGCGCGATGAGCACGGTGTGATTGGCCAGACCATGGATCGTCCCGTGCGCCAGTGTGTCCCCCACTGGAATCAGGGAGAGTTCGCGGGTCTTCTTGTTCACGATATGAAATACTTTGCTGATCGGCTGTCCGGCTGCGTCCGCTTGCGTCCATCCAGTCAGCAACTGGGCTACGGGATTGAGCAAGGTCACGCGGGCGGCTGCATCGGTGGAAATGACAGCGTCGCCAATCGAGTTGAGTGTGACTGAGAGGGTTTGCTCTTGTTCTCGCAACTGTTGGTTCACCTTGGCCAACAGGTCATTGCTGACTTGCTGCGCGTTCAGCAAATTTTGGGTTTCAAAGAGGAATTGTTCCCGGATACGCTGCTGTGACCTTTGGTACATCAGGCGGGCAACAAACAGCGCGATCAGAAATGCCACCACGGCAGAGGTCACCAACGTCATGAGCAAGCGCTGCATGCCGGTGTCAAAACGGGCGTCACTGGCCTCTTGGGCGTTTGTCTGTATGCCGATGAAATCGTCCATTTCGGTACGGATCTGCCCCATCAGGCGCTTGGCTACATCGTTGTCAGGCGCCACGAGTGCGGCCCGTGAATTGTTGGCGCGGCGCTGGTCGATCGAGCGGGCAAACTCGGCCATGCCTTTGGAGATCAACGGGGCCATCGTATCCAGGCGGTCGCGCCCCGCCGGCAGGGATGTCAGTTGGCGCAAGGCCTCCAATTTGCCATCGATGCCGTCCTGTACTGCCAGGTATGGCTCGAGGTAAGTTGGGTTGCGGGTCAAAAGAAAACCGCTGTGCCCGATTTCGGCGTCTTTCAAGTCAGACAAGAGGTCGCTGGCCAGCGTGATGACCTCGCGTGCATGGTAGCGCTGGCCGGAGGCTTTTGAAATCTGCTGGTAGGACCAGAAGTTGTACGCCGTGCCTGCCACGAGCAGCGCCAGCGCTGCGGCTAGCCAAGTCAGTGTTTTGTGGGTGGTTTTCAAAGCAATGCTCTCGTGAAGCTGGCCGCTCAGGGCACGAAAAGAAGGGAATAACTCGCGCAGTCGGGTTTGTGAGGCATTTCCGACCCTTATACGCTCATCGCTGGTTGAAGTGGGCGTTTCCTGGACGCCGTGACGAACTATCTCCACAAATCGAGCGTAACTTTGATGAGGGTGACGGTCCGTGCGTTGCCGTACAGACGCTGCCGCTGGCGGGGTCAACAATGGGTTTCGTGCGTGAGTCCCGCGTCGGGCATCACGTTTCGTTTTATCACTGGACTGGAGAACTCTCATGAAATTCACTCAACGCAATTCCGTTTTACCTATCGTTCTGTTGATGTCTGCCCTGACCTTGGGCGGCTGCGCGGGCATGACCCATCAGGAAAAAGGGACTGCCGCGGGCGCCGTCATTGGTGGCGTAGCCGGCAATGTGGTCGGAGGCGGGCTGTTGGGCACCGCAGCGGGCGCCGCCGTGGGTGGCGTGATTGGCCGGGAAGTGACCAAGCCGAACCGCTGAGAGGGTCGAAAATGGCGCCCCCGCCCAGGCCGGGGCGAGGCGAAAAAAACTGAAGGGGCGCGCCGCCGGCCACCCCATTCGCACCATGCCGTTTGATTTCTCACCCCACTGGGCACTGCTTAAAAAGGTGGCCAGCTCCTGGCTGGACGACCACGCACCCAGCATGGGCGCAGCGCTGGCCTACTACACCCTGTTTTCTTTGGCCCCCTTGTTGCTGATCGTGATCTCGGTGGCCGGACTGGTGTTTGGCCAAGAGGCTGCACGTGGCGAGATTACATCGCAACTGCGCGACCTCATGGGGGAGCAGGGCGCAAGTGCCGTGCAGGCTTTGCTGGCCAGCGTCGATAAACCGACCGAAGGGGTTGTGGCTACTGTGGTCGGCCTCATCCTCCTGCTGGTGGGTGCCACCACGGTGTTTGGGGAGTTGCAAGACTCTCTGGACCGCATCTGGCGGGCCCCGACCCAGGACCGGGCGAGCGGATGGCTTGCCTTGGTTCGCACCCGCTTGCTCTCATTCGGAATGATTCTGGCCATCGGTTTCCTGCTGATGGTGTCACTCGTTTTGAGCGCCCTGCTGTCGGTGATGGAACACTGGTGGAGCATGCTGTTTGGCGGATGGCTTTTCATTGCGAGTGCTGTGAATGGCATCGCTGGTTTTTTTCTGATTGCAGCCATGTTTGCACTGATCTACAAGGTCATGCCCCGTGTCCGGGTGCAATGGCGTGATGTCTGGATTGGTGCGGTGTTCACGGCCCTGTTGTTTACGCTGGGCAAGGCGTTGATCGGTTTCTACATTGGCCGCAGTGGCGTGGTATCGGCTTTTGGTGCGGCAGGTTCCCTGGTGGTGGTCTTGCTGTGGGTCTACTACTCTGCCCAGATTTTCTTGATCGGTGCGGAATTTACCTGGGTTTATGCCAACACGTTCGGTTCCAGAAAGCCCCCAGGAGAAAGCCCGGCATGAATCGTCATGCCGGGCTTTTTGGGGTCTGCCGGTTTATCGCGGTGTGACTTTGCCGTTGTCGTCCGAGACAATGATTTCCACCCGACGGTTCAGCTGGCGGTTGGGTGCTGAGTCGTTGGCTGCCACGGGATAGGACTGGCCATAACCCCGGATCTGGATGCGTTCGCGGCCCACGCCCTGGCTTTGCAAGGCATCCCGTACCGCGGTGGCGCGTCGTTCTGACAATGCCTGGTTGTAGGCGGCGGCACCGGTGCTGTCGGTGAAACCCTCAATCAACACATTGCGCTGCGGATTCTCTTGCAAAACGCGGGCCAGCTTTTGGGTGGTCTGCATGCCCTCTGCGCTCAAGCGAGAGAGGTCGGTGCCAAACAACACGTCACCCAGGGTGATGACCAAGCCGCGGTCTGTCTTTTTGGCCGCCAGATCGGCCATTTGGGCTTCCAGTTGGGCTGCCCGGGCTTGTGCTTCCTGGGTCTTGCGTTGGGCGTTGGCCAGATCGACTTGAGCTGCCTGGGTGTCGCGCTGCGCCAGGGCCGCATTGTTTTGAGCCCGGGCTGCATCGCTTTGGGCCATCTCTGCTGCCAGCCTCGACTTCTCGGCGTTCATTTTGGCGATGTTGGCCTGGTTGGTGCGCTGGTCGATACGAATCTGATCACGCTCCTTGCCCGCGTTGGCGACGTCAGCCTCGGCGGCCCGCTGGTTGGCCACTTCTTGGGTCAGTGCGATTTTTTGCCTTGCCAAATAGGCCAATTGGTCGATTTGTTCAGCGCTGCTGTTGTCACTGGCCTCTGCATTGGCCCGTGCCAGTGCGTCGCCGGCTTGCTTCAGTTCAAGTGGTGCATAGGCGGCCACTTTGGGGTTGTTTTGCGCCATGCGATAGTCGCTGCGCGTCTGGTCGAGCATGCTGGTGGTGCTCACGGAGCCGCAAGCGGCAACGAGCGCGGCGACGGCCAGAAGCGTGGGAACGAAGTAAACTTTTTTCATTGGGTGATCCTTGTTTGTGCTTGTTGTCAGGGCTTATTTGTTGGTGCGTTCGAGTTCTGAGCGCAACACATTGATGTCGTCTTGCAACGCGTCGGCAGCGGCCTGCGCTTTGGTTGAATTGGCTTTGCTTTGGGCCAGCTTGGCGTCTGCCTGGGCCTGTGCGGCCAGGTCGATGGCCAACTCATAGTTTTTGTCGGCCATGGCTTTGTTGGCCCGCACCATTTTTTCGCGGGCGGCCGCCATCTCCACGGGGGCAAACTGGGTGCCGCCGGCACCAGCGGCGCTGTCCACGGCCGCTTTGCTCACGGCCACATCTGCAGTGGCAGGCGTCTTGAGGCTGGTGCAGCCCACAGACAGGATCAGGGCGCCTGCGCAGAAGGCCATCGTCAGGTAGTTCGAATTTTTCATCATCATTTTTCTCCGTTAAGCACGTCATCAAATGTGAAATTACGTTTGATGATCAGGGTTATAGGTGCAGGTTTATCGGCCGTCTGTGTGCTGTCAAACACACAGACGGACCGCGTTCCAGGGCGCCGTTAACGTGAACCGCCGAGGCGCTTGACCGCCCCGGACAGAAGTTGTGGCATCAGCCCGGCCAACAGAGTGGAGGCGGGGATCCATCGCCATGGGCGCGCGGCAGCCAGCAAACCGCCTGCGACGGATGCGCCCAGCACCAGCTTGAAGGGGTGCCTTTGCGCGGTGGGCTCAAGCATCGCCGTCCCGGTTTCGGCAGCGAGGGCCAAGGCCATGCGCAGAGGTTGCCTGGCCCACCATGCTTCAAGCACTGGCGTGAGCAAAATGGCTGCGGGGGTTGTACGCAGCCGCAGTAGCCAGTTGGAAGGCGTGTTGACCTGGTGTGCCGGGTCGGCCTCGTCTGTGGGCCCACCGGGTTTGAGCATGGATTGCCGCATGCGTTCGCGTGACAGGGCCAACCGTTCGCTCGCGCTCATGGCAGGTCTGCGGAGCGCAGCATGGCGATGTCAGCGCCCAACTGTCGCTCCAGGTTGCCAAACGCATCGGTGGGACTCTGGCGGGATGCCATCCACGTACAGAAGGCGGCAACCACCAGGGGAAGCGCAGGCATGGCAATGAGGATCCATTGAGCGCGGACCGCAAGCACTGGGGTGACAGCCCAGAACATCACTGCTACGCCGCTCAGCGCTGCAGCCACGCTCAGGCAGCACAAGGCGAGCGCCTGCAGCAGCGCCCAGCGCCGCCAGGAGGTGAATGACCGGTCGAACTCTTCATGAAAGAGACTCCCGTACGCTCGCGCGTGATCCACCAGGAGTTGTGGCCGCGTCGCAAGCAGGGTCAATAAGGGGTGCATCTCAGACCTTGCCGGGATGCATCAGCGGCGATCACGGTTGCGGGTGAGGATGCCCGCCAGCGCCATGAGTGCGGCACCCGCAGCAGCCGCGATCAACACGGATTTCAGGGGCTCGTGGCGAATGTAGCTCGCTGTGCTTTCCGAGGCGTGTTCAGCCTTCAGGCGCAATTGATGCGATGCGTTATGGATATTGTCCACGCCGCGGTGGGCAAAGGCGCTCACGCCCTCCATGGCGTGATTCAACACGGGCAGTGTTTCGTGGCGCAAGTCCTGCATCGCATTCGCGAGTTTGTCGACCGATTGCGTGGCGGCGTGTTGGGTCGACTTGATGGCTTGCTCGGCGGCCTGCGAGGCGCGGTCAACGAGGGGAATTGAGGTTTCGGTGGTCTTGGTGAGAAACATGGGGGTCCTTAGATGAATAAAATCCTTCCGGGGCTGGTTGCCCGGATTGGGGGGCAGGGCGCTTGCGCGTTAATTTCAACGTTTTCTTAGTGTTCCGAACAGGAAGCTGACGATCGCCAGAACAACGAAGATAAAAAATATGATCTTGGCAATTCCGACGGCTCCGGCGGCAATGCCACCGAAACCGAACAGGGCCGCAATCAGTGCGATGACGAAAAAGACGACTGCGTAGTGCAACATGGCAAACTCCTTTTAATTGGACGGATTGGGAAACCAGGGTTTCAGCCATGGTGTTGAGCTGTTAGATTAAAGGGCCGGATTGAAGTCGTCTGTTCGCCTGGCCACATAGCGGCAGACTTGGAATGATCCAGCTTCAATAAATTGGCCGAATCGACTTCAAGACGATTTGCTGCGTGTCAAAAGCGCTGTGTGGGATGGCAGGCCTAAGCACGAATAACCCGCTGACTCGTCAGCAAAGACGAAAAGGTGCAGTTGATGTGGAAAAAACCTGGTACCCCGGTTCCGATTGATGCTTCTCAATTGGTCGTTGGATTGCATATCTGGCTCGATCTGATGTGGGATGAGCACGCCTTTATTTCCAGTCGGTGGACGATCAAGACCGAGAAGGAGGTCGCCCTTGTCCAGTCTTACAACACCGCTGGACGGCTCTACTACTACCCGGAGAAAAGCACGGTTGCACCTGCGCCGCCCGTCCTGACGCCGGCGGCACTGGCCACAGAAGTTGCAGCCGCCCGGGCAGCAGAGAAGGATGCGTTGATCCAGGAGCTGCTGGTGATTGAAAAAGCCAAGAAGGCCAAACTGCGACTGCAGAAAGACGCTGCTGCGCGTGCGGATCGCGCGTGGGAAAAGGCGGCCAGCGCAACCCGTGAAGCCCTGGTGAATCTCTCCCGCTCACCCAAGCTGGCGGGTGTGCAGTTGGCGGATTTGTCCCGTCAAACTGCGTCGTCCATTGCACATGGCAGTGAGGTGTTGCTTCATTTGCTGGGTGACAAGAAGAGTCAGGGCCCCCAGTTTCATGCGCTGAACACGATGACCTTGTGCATGCTGGTAGGAAAAAAGGCGGGGCTGTCCGAGCGAGATCTGGCTGACCTCGCCCTGGGCGCTCTCGCCCACGATGCTGGCAAGTCTGAAATTCCCGTGCAAATCCTGAAGTCTTCCCAACGCAAAAAACATGAAGAAGATTTCTACCGTCAGCACGTTCAGTACGGCACCCAGTTCGCATCCCAGTCGGGCTCGTTCAGCCGCGAGGCCCTCGCTATCATTGCCGATCACCACGAGGCCATGAACGGCGCCGGGTGGCCTGCCGGCAAGAAGGACTCCAGCGTGGGCGCGCGCGTCCTGGCCATGGTGAACCGGTACGATCGCCTCTGCACGCCCGAGGCCCTTGGGCGAGAGCCGCTGATGCCCGCCGAGGCACTCGCCACCATGTTCCGCAATGAAGCCGACCGATTTGACCCCGTGTTGTTGCGACTGCTGATCAAGTTGTTGGGGGTTTATCCGCCGGGCACAGTGGTGCAACTGAGTGACGGCGCGCTGGCTTTGGTGGTGTCTCCGGGGCTCCAGAGCTTGAAACCCAAAGTGCTGATTTACAGCCCGGAATTACACAAGGATGACGCCCCCACAATGGACTTGTCCAGCGAGCCTGACTTGAAAATTGCGGAGGCCATTCGCCCGGGAACATTGCCGCCGGATGTACTGGAATGGTTGAACCCGCAGCAACGTTTGTCCTACTTTTTTTCGGTGAATGAACCCGCGTCTTGATTGCTGTTGTCAATTATCGGCTTGGCATGCGGCGCTCAAGCCGCCTGAAAAGTCTCAGTACATGTAAACGCCCTGACCGGTTTTGCGGCCCAGGCGACCTGCGGCCACGAGTTCTTTGAGCAGTGGGCAGGGGCGGTACTTGCTGTCGCCGTATTCGCTCAGGTAAACCTCCATCACGGCCAGGCACACATCCAGGCCAATCATGTCGGCCAGTGCCAAGGGACCAATCGGCTGGTTGCAGCCGAGCTTCATGCCGGCGTCAATATCCTCGGCGCTAGCCAGGCCTTCAGACAGCACGAACAGGGCTTCATTGATCATGGGCACCAGAATGCGGTTGACCACGAAACCCGGTGCATTTTTGACCGTGATGGGTGTTTTGCCCAGCGACTTGGCCATGGCCTGAACAGCGGCATGTGTCGCGTCGCTGGTTTGCAGCCCACGAATAATTTCCACCAGCGCCATCATCGGCACGGGATTGAAAAAATGCATGCCAATGAAACGGTCTGCGCGCGTGGTGACGGCGGCCAGCTTGGTGATGGAGATGGACGAGGTGTTGGACGCCACGATCACCTCAGGGGCTACCACAGCGTCAATCTGTTTGAGGATTTTGACCTTCAGGTCAAAGTTCTCGGTGGCGGCTTCAATCACCAGTTGGGCCGGTTTGAGGTCCTCATAACGGGTGCTGCCCTGGATGCGCGCCAGTGCGGCGTCTTTGTCTGCCGCAGTGATCTTCTCTTTTTTGACCAGCCGGTCCAGGCTGCCCGAAACATGGGCAATACCCTTGGCGACGGCAGCGTCTGAAATGTCAACCATCACAACGTGGATGCCGGATGCGGCACAGGCCTGTGCTATGCCGTTACCCATGGTGCCGGCGCCGATGATGCCTACAGTGGTGATGCTCATGCTGAAAAACTCCGAGTAGTGAAAAGCAGCCATGTTAACTTTGTGCCATCAGGGATCCGGGACCTGAGACGGTTCCCCGGGCCACTGTTTGGCGTCCAGGCGCAGGGTGCCGGAATAACTTGATGCAAATCAAGAATTCGGCTTTAACCCAGTGGGGTCGGGTTGGACTAAGGGTATACCCGCGCATACTCTAGCCTCTGTCAACTATCGGGCACTGCGCCATCTTCATGGAAAAAGAAAACACACCCGCCGGGCCCACCACGGTTCAGCGTAACTTGGCCCAGCGGATAGACGAAGCATTTCATGCCCAGCTGGCCAAGACCAGCATGGGCTTTTCGCCGATTGCGCTGACCCTGGCGTATGCCGATTGGGCCATGCACCTGGCCGCCTCACCCGGACGGCAGCTGACGCTGGCGCAGCGGGCCTTGGCCCTGTCAGAGCAGGCCCTGATGGATTCCTTGGCATCTGAACCCCTTGCGGGTGCCGATCCCAAGTCGGTCCTTGAGAAAGATCCCCGTTTCAGCGATGCAGGCTGGAGCCGCTGGCCGTTCAAGGCGTTCAAAAATGGATTCAAGGCCAGTGACGCCTGGTGGCGCGAGTCCACGCAGGTGGAGGGCATGTCCAAGCACCACAATCACATGGTGAACTTCTTTACCCGCCAAAGCCTGGATGCCTTGTCGCCCTCCAACTGGCCGACCACCAACCCTGAAGTGCTCAAGAAGGGCCGGGAGTCCATGGGGCAAAGCTGGATCAAGGGCTACCAGAGTTACGCCAAGGACATGATGGATCATCACAAGGCTCGTCACAGTGTGGACGGCGACCCGCTCAAGCCGCTGGACTTTGAGGTGGGCAAGGAAGTGGCGTTGACACCGGGCAAGGTGGTCTTTCGCAATCACCTGATTGAGCTGATCCAGTACACGCCCACCACCGACAAGGTGTTCCCCGAGCCCCTGCTGATCGTGCCGTCCTGCATCATGAAGTACTACATCCTGGACTTGTCGCCGCATAACTCCATGGTGCGTTATCTGGTGGGGCAGGGGCACACGGTGTTCATGATCTCGTGGCGTAACCCCGATGCCTCGGACCGCGACCTGGGCATGCAGGACTACCTGCAAATGGGCGTGATGGAAGCCATGGGCGCGGTGAAGCAGCGCACTGGTGCGCCGCGCATCCATGCCCTGGGCTATTGCCTGGGCGGTACATTTTTGGCCATTGTGGCAGCGGCACTGGGGCAGGGCGGACCCGAGGCCCAGAGTCAGGTGCAGGGCAAGAACCCACGGCGCCGCCACGAAGACCTGGCAGGCCTAAACCCTCTGCCGGAACTCGCCAGTGTGACCCTGCTGGCAGCGTCAACCGACTTCAGCGAGCCGGGCGAATTGGGGGTATTCATTGATGACGACCAACTCAATACGCTGCGTCAGGCCATGGCCCGTACCGGCTATCTTTCCGGCCGCCAGATGGCTGGCTCATTCCAGTTCCTGAATTCACGGGACCTGATCTGGTCTCGCAACACGCGACGCTACCTGCTGGGCCAGGATGAAGTCGGCAACGACATGATGAGCTGGAATGCTGACCTCACGCGCCTGCCCGAGCGCATGCACTCGGAATACCTGTCTTCGCTGTTTCTCAACAATGCCCTGGCCGCCGGTCATTACCGCGTAGGCGGCGTTGGTGTGGCCTTGATGGACATTCATGCGCCCTTGTTGGTGGTGGGCACGGTGCGCGACCATGTGTCGCCCTGGCACTCTGTGTACAAGATTCATCTGCTGACCGACACCCAGACCACCTTTATCCTGGCCGCAGGCGGGCACAACGCCGGCATTGTGTCCGAGCCGGGCCACGCCCACCGCAGCTACCAGATGGACACGGTTGAAAAAGGTCATGTCTGGATGGATCCGGACGATTGGGTCGCCCAGGCTCCCGTGCGTGAGGGTTCCTGGTGGGTGGCGATGCACGCCTGGCTGAGCGAGCGCTCTGGTAAGCCCGTGGTGCCTCCCGCCATCCATGCCGCCGACGTCTTGTGTGACGCACCGGGTGAAAACGTGAGGGTGCGATATGGTGACTGAGCTCCAACCCGCGAGCGACTCCATCAGTGAACGGATGCAGGAGCTGGAGTCCTCCATGGAAGGGCTCAATGCCCGAATTGCCCGCCTGGCCATCGGATTGGGGGTGTCCCTGCAGGATGAGCATGAGCTGGCCCGGGTGATGAGCCGGGCCCCGGTCACGGCGGTGCCCGTAGAGCGGCGCATGGGAGGCGCGTCGCGCCAGCCAGATCGCAGGGCTTCCGGTGCGGAGCGTCGCACTGCCCACCATTGGGAGGAGTTGCGAGGCCTCCTGGTGCTGCGCTTCCACGCCGAGAGCCGCTATGTGGATGAAGTTGGCGTGGTGGCCACCCGGCAGATCCTGATTGAGGTTGAAGAGCACCTGGAGCGCGATGGCTTCAGCCCGGGTGCGGATGGCCAGCACCTCAAGCGCCTGTTTGACCCCCACTGATCCCCTTGTCCTGCGGGCGGCATCCCGGCGAAGAGGGCGCCTCCTCGGCCCTTTAATTTTGAACTTTTGAAAAAGTATTCCCATGACGACCCCTTCCTCTATTTTTAGTCTCAACGGGAAAAAAGGCCTGGTCCTTGGCCTGGCCAACGAACACAGCATTGCCTGGGGCTGCGCCCGGATGGCACGCCATATGGGCGCCGACGTCGTGGCCTCGTGCCTGAACGACAAGGCACGGCCCTACGTTGAGCCCTTGACTGCGGCCGCCGGCATCGACCTCAAGACCTGCAACGTGGAGCAGCCGGGTGAGTTGCAGGCCTTGGTGGATCATGCCGTGGCCCGTTTGGGGCGGTTGGACTTTGTGGTGCATTCGATTGCCTGGGCGCCCCTGGAAGACCTGCACGGGCAGGTGATTGACAGCAGCAGCACCGGCTTTGCGCGCGCCATGGATGTGTCGTGCCATTCTTTTGCCACCCTGGCCAAATACTGCGCCCCGCACATGGTGCAAGGCGGCAGCCTGGTGACCATGACCTATCTGGGTGCCGACGAGGCCGTGCCGCATTACGGCCTGATGGGCCCGGTCAAGGCCGCGCTGGAGTCGATGGTGCGCTACATGGCGCTGGAGTTGGGGCCGCAGCGCATTCGGGTGCATGCCGTGTCTCCCGGCCCGATCATGACGCGCGCGGCCTCCGGCATCGCCTCGTTTGACGACTTGATGGCCGATGCCATCGCCAAGGCGCCCTTGGGCCGGCTGGTGACGCTGGATGAAATCGCCCAGTTGTGCGCCTTCTTGTGTACCGACGCCTCGGCGGGCATGACGGGGCAAACCATTTATGTCGATGCCGGTTGCCACGCAGTCTCCTGACTCGTTTCACCCTCCTGCAGACAACCCCATGAAAGAATTACCATGAATTTCACCGTCAACACCGACATGATCGAAAACGTCACTTATGACGAAATCTCTGTCGGCCAAAGCGCCCGCCTGCTGCGCACCCTGACCCTGGCCGACATCCAGGCCTTTGCCGCCGTGTCCGGCGACACCAACCCGGCTCACCTGAACGCCGAGTACGCCAACGACACCCTGTTTCATGGCGTCATTGCCCACGGCATGTGGGGCGGTGCCTTGATTTCGGCTCTGCTGGGCACCCAATTTCCCGGCCCCGGCACCATTTACCTCGAGCAGGTGCTGCACTTCACCAAGCCGGTGCGCATTGGTGACACACTCACCGTGACCGCCACCGTGATGACCAAGGACGATGCCAAAAAGCGCTTGGAGCTCGATTGCCAGGTCGTCAACCAAAAGGGCGACCGCGTTCTGCACGGCACGGCCAAGGTGCTCGCGCCCTCGGTCAAGGTGCGCCTGCCACGCGTCAATGCGCCGCTGATTCAGTTGTTTGACCCCGAGGCCCGCTTCAAGGAACTGCTGGCGCGCAGCAAGGGCCTGGAAGCCGTGCGCTGCGCTGTGGTGCACCCCTGCGATGCCGAGTCGCTCAGCGGGGCCATGGATTCGGCTCGCTACGGCCTGATCGTGCCGGTGTTGATTGGCCCCGAGGTGCGCATTCGCCACTTGGCGCAAGAGGCCGGTATTGACCTGGCTGGTGTGGAGATCATCTCGGTGCCGCACAGCCATGCGGCTGCCGAAAAGGCCGCCGACATGGCCGCCAACGGCGAGGTGGAGGTGCTGATGAAGGGCAGTCTGCACACCGACGAGCTGATCCACTCGGTGCTGGCCCGTCCCGCGCTGCGCACCGGACGGCGCATGTCGCATGTGTTTCGTTTTGATGTGCCGCTGTACCCCAAGCCGCTTCTGATCACGGATGCGGCGCTCAACATCACCCCCTCGCTGCAGGAGAAGGTCGACATCATCCAGAACGCCATCGATTTCGCCCGCATCATGGGTATTGAGGTGCCCAAAGTGGCAATTTTGGCTGCGGTCGAGACCGTCAACCCCAGCATGCCGTCCACCATCGATGCCGCAGCCTTGTGCAAGATGGCCGACCGGGGTCAGATCAAGGGTGGCATTCTGGATGGCCCGCTGGCTTTTGACAACGCCATCTCGCTGCACGCCGCGAAGGTCAAGCACATTGAATCCCCTGTGGCGGGAGACGCCGACATTCTGGTGGTGCCGGACCTGGAGTCCGGCAACATGCTGGCCAAGCAGCTGGAGTACCTGGCCGGTGCCAGTGGCTCGGGTCTGGTGCTGGGTGCGCGCGTGCCGATTGCCCTGACCAGCCGTGCGGACGGGCCCATGACCCGTATGGCCTCGGCGCTGCTGGCGCAGCTGGCAGCACACAACGCCCGGCGCGATCACCCGCGCCAAGCCTGGTGAGGAGCACAGCATGGCCATCCTAGCCGTC
>CALRWE010000099.1:0-16689 GCA_943371745.1 Rhodoferax sp. OV413 | reverse complement strand
CACACTCAATCCCCAGCCCCGCGGGCTGCGCCCCGCCACGACACAAGCCGCGACAGCGACTGCGGAGGTGTCCTGATGTGGCTCAACACCCTGCTGCTGGCCCTGCGCTCGATCCGGCGCAACCTGATGCGCTCTTTTTTGACCATTTTGGGGATTGTCATTGGCGTGAGCGCCGTGATCACCATGGTGACCCTGGGCAATGGTGCCACGCTCGCCATTCAGAACCAGATCTCGGGGCTGGGCACCAACCTGCTGCAAGTGCGCCCGGGCCAGCGCATGGGGCCAGGCAGTGGGGGCGGTGCACCTGCGTTCAAGGAAACGGATGCCGAGGCCATTGCCACCCAGATTGGCGGCATCACCGCCGTCGCACCCGAAGCACGCACGGGCGCCACAGTCGTCGCCCAAGGTCGGAACTGGACCAGCAGCATCATCGGCAGTACCAATGCCTGGCTCATCACCGGCAACTGGACTCTGGCCGATGGTCGTGAGTTCTCGGACGATGAACAACGCGCAGGTGCTGCCGTCTGCCTGATTGGCGAAACCGTTCGGCGCGAGCTGTTTGGTGCCCTGCCCGCCCTGGGCGAGCCGCTGCGGGTCAAGAAAATGTCCTGCACCGTCATTGGCGTACTGGCGTCCAAAGGTCAAGGTGCCTTTGGCAATGACCAGGACGACACCGTGCTGATGCCCATCAAGACCCTGCAGCGCCGGGTCACCGGCAACACCCGGGTCAATACAGTGCTGGTGTCCATGGCCGACGGCAGCGATGCCAACCGCGTCAAAGCCAGCATGACCCAACTGCTGCGCGAACGCCGCAAGCTGGCCAAAACCGACGAAGACAACTTCAATGTGCTTGACACCAAGCAACTGGCCGACACGCTCTCGGGTACCACCAAGGTTCTGACCATGCTGCTGGGCGCTGTGGCCGCCGTGAGCCTGCTGGTGGGCGGCATTGGCATCATGAACATCATGCTGGTGAGCGTGACCGAGCGCACCCGGGAAATCGGGCTTCGCCTGGCCATTGGCGCGCTGGAGCGCGAGGTGCTGCTGCAGTTTTTGATTGAAGCTGTGGTGCTGGCCTCGCTGGGCGGGATCATCGGCATTGTGCTGGCCACCGGCGCATCACTGGGCTTATCGGCCCTGATGGATGTGCCCTATGTCTTCAACCCTGGCGTGAACCTTCTGTCGTTTTTATTCTCGGCGGGCATTGGCGTGTTGTTTGGCTTCTTTCCAGCGCGCCGGGCCGCCCGGCTCGACCCCATCGAAGCCTTGCGCCACGAGTAAACCCATCCGAAAGGCCTGACCCATGCGCACCCGAACCGAACACGACACGATGGGTGCGATTGACGTGCCCGCCGCACGCCTGTGGGGCGCACAGACCCAGCGCTCGCTGTTGAACTTCGATATCTCGGGCGAGCGCATGCCACGCGAGATGATTCGGGCGCTGGCCCAAATCAAGCGGGCAGCCGCCGCGGTCAACCTCGGCCTGGGCCTGCTGGATGCGCCCAAAGCCCGAGCCATCATGGCCGCTGCGGACGAGGTCATTGCCGAGGTCCACCTCGACGAATTTCCGCTGGTGGTCTGGCAAACCGGGTCAGGCACGCAAACCAACATGAACCTGAACGAAGTTCTGGCCAACCGCGCCAGCGAGTTGCTCGGCGGCCAGCGGGGCCACAGCAGGCTGGTGCACCCGAATGACGACGTCAACCGCAGCCAGTCCTCCAACGATGTGTTCCCCACGGCCATGCATCTTGCGGCAGTAGAGGCCATCACCCACCGGCTGCTCCCAGCGCTGGCTGGCCTCCATGCGACGTTGACCAGCAAGGCCCACGATTTTGACGACATCGTCAAGATCGGCCGCACCCACCTGCAAGACGCCACCCCACTCACACTGGGTCAGGAGTTTTCAGGTTACAGCGCCCAACTGGCCCACGGTGAACGCCACATTCGCGCCAGCCTGGCCCACCTGGGTGAACTGGCGCTGGGCGGCACGGCAGTGGGCACCGGGCTGAACGCCCCACCCGGCTTCGCCGATTTGGCAGCTGCCGAACTGGCCCGCTTGACAGGCCTGCCCCTGGTCACCGCCCCCAACAAATTT
The DNA here is from genome assembly GCA_943371745.1 of Rhodoferax sp. OV413. GTDB lineage: Bacteria > Pseudomonadota > Gammaproteobacteria > Burkholderiales > Burkholderiaceae_C > Rhodoferax. The sequence continues at coordinate 14,594 of CALRWE010000099.1, read as the reverse complement.
GAAGCCATGGCCAGCTGTGACGGGCTGGTGCATGCCCATGGCGCCCTCAAAACGCTGGCAGCCAGCCTCATGAAAATCGCCAATGATGTGCGCTGGCTGGCCAGCGGGCCCCGCAGCGGCCTAGGCGAGTTGTCGATTCCCGAGAATGAACCTGGATCGAGCATCATGCCCGGCAAGGTCAACCCCACGCAAAGCGAAGCCCTCACCATGCTGTGCTGCCAGGTGATGGGCAACGACGTGGCCATCAATATGGGCGGTGCGTCCGGCAATTTCGAGCTCAATGTGTTTAGACCTCTGATTGCCCACAACTTCCTGCAAAGCGTGCGTCTGCTCGCCGATGGCATGCGGAGCTTCAACGACCACTGCGTTGCAAGCATTGAGCCCAACCGGGCGCGCATCGCCGACCTGCTGGGCCGTTCCCTGATGCTTGTGACGGCGCTCAACCCGCACATTGGTTATGACAAGTCAGCTGCCATTGCCAAGCAAGCGCACAGGGAGGGCAGCAGCCTGCGGGATGCGGCTATTCGTTCCGGGCACGTCACGGCGGATCAGTTTGACGCCTGGGTCAGACCACAGGACATGGTGGGCCGGGGCAGACCGAAGTAGAGGCGATTCCTTCAGCAAAGTACGGTTATTGCATTGGCGGCGCGAAATACTCTTTAATCTGCATGCTCTGAGCGGGTGTGCTCAAACGCCACTGCGGTTGCAGGGCGGACGCAGCCGCAACGCCTTCCTTTTTTGTTTGAATTTTTGAATGGAACCCACCTCATGCAAGTGATTAACCGCACCCACCTGTCCATCGCCGTTTTGGCCATTGCTTCACTGACTTTGCCCTCCTTGGCGCAGGCCAAGCGCCTGGGTGGCGGATTCAAGGGCAAGCCCAGTGCCGCAGCCCCGGCCAAAGCACCTGTGGCACCAAGCGCTCCGACAGCCAAAGCACCAACACCGGCAGCCGCACCCGCTGCACCGGCCGCACCTGCTGCACCAGTGGCCGCAGGCTCCGGCATGATGGGCACCATGGGTGCCGTGGCCGTTGGCGCCATGGTGGGCTCCATGGCCGGCAGCGCCTTGGCATCACCACAGACCCCGGAACAAAAAGCAGCCGCCGAGAAAGCAGCCGCCGACAAGGCTGCCAAAGCCACGACGCCAGCCAAATAACCCCGGGTTCCAGGCGCGAAATCCATGCGCTGATGGACTTCAGACGCCTACCAGCTCAAATCCGGCGCGCCACCCTCCCCTGCTTGATGGCCGAGCCCGGAACATGCTGCAGCCAGGCGTGGGCCGTGCTGGTGAGGACAACTGGCCAGCGCGTCATAACCCTGCAACGCCTCCCTCACAAGGTCCTCGCTGTAAAACGACGGGTGCACCGCCAGAATCATGCGGGCAATAGCCTGTGGCACATCAGCGCCAAACTGGTTCTTTCATCCCTCGGCCATGAAGGTTGACTGCGACAGGTGACTACAACTGCACGGACGCGCTGCCAATGCCGGGGAACTCGGCGGTGACCAAGTCCCCCGGAGTTGCATGAAGAACGCCCACCCAGGTACCCGTGGTGACCACCGTTCCAGCCGGCAAACTGTGGCCCTGACGGGTGGCATGGCGCAACCAGGCGGGCAGCAAAAACGCAGGGTCCGCCAGCGAATGGGTGCCCTGGCGCTCCACCGACGTCTGTGCGCCAACCTGCACGCGGGCCACCTGCGTGGCCCAGTCGCGTGGCGCAAATGGAACCCAGGCGCCCAAAACCAGGGCCCCGTGCAACTGCTGGTCGGCCAGCTTGGCCAACCCTGGCGCGTTGAGCCCGTCCTCCCAGCGAGAATCGACGATTTCAATCGTCGCACACATCGCATCGATCAGTTCAGCCGCCCCAGCCACATCCAGCGACATCGCGAGTTCAGGGCTCACCTCGCGCGCCAGCCGCAGGGCAATCTCGGCCTCAATGCCGCGCAGATGAAACGGCCAGTCTGCCGCCTGGGCGGGGCTGCTCCACACGCCAGCGGGCGGAAGTGGCGCGTGAGTCAGCACCGCCTCACGCGACGGACCGCCCGATTTCCAGTGGCGCGCCGGCAGGCCTGCAAACCAGCCAAGAGCGCTGGCTACGGCGTCTTGTGCGGCATAGGCCGCTTGGGCATCGGCCAGGTGGGAACTGGCGACATGGACCTGTCGACCTGTACGTCTTGCTTCGATCAGGGAATGGACTGTTTCGTCAATCAATGGCATGTTTTTGCAGTACCAATTGGAAGTTAAAAGTTGCCGGAGCCAGGCCTCAACGCGCCCGCAGCACCATCTGGTTTTTGGTCATGCTGATATCGAAATGCGACAGGAACGACTGCCCCAGCAAGGCGTCATTCTCATGGTCCAGCCTCAGTCCCACGCCCACCCTGACATTACTGACGCTCACCGGGCCGATGCGCACACCCACGCCGTCGACCATGCGCCCGGGCCGCCCACCATTGGCGGTGCTGAAGGTCGTGGGCACACCGCCACGGATGGCGGCTCTTTGGGCGAAGGTCTCGCTCACGCTCACCACAGAGGCGCCGGTGTCAACCATGAAGCGCGCCTCCTGGCCGTTGATGGTGCCCAGGGTGTAGAAATGACCATCCTGCGAGCGATTGATCACCAGGTCACCATTGGCCAGCACCTTGACTTGCCGGGGCTTGAGGTAATGCGTCATTCCCACATAAAGAAGGCCCATCACCACGCACCAAAACACCATCATCGGGATCAACCCGGTGTGCTTGGGCGCGATCTGGTTCATGGGGGCTGTCAAGGTGTCAGGCTGCCACGTTCAGCTTGGTTCCCAGATTCCCGCTGCTGGCCACCGGCAAATTACCGGTCATGGTTTGAAGCAAGGCAAGGGCAGCAGACGCCTCAATATCAATGGCTTTCTTCAACACCAGCAATTGGGCAGATTCAGCGACCTTGCCTTGCTGCAATTGAGTGGACATGCTGGAGATGCCGGTGGCAGAAATGTTCATGGTGAAGCACTTTCAATGACTGGATAGTCATCATATCGGCATCACTCAAGACCACATTCGACCCTGCTTGTCAGGCAAGCGACTCAGACTTTTGACAAAATCGGGGACAATTTTTAATTAAAACAGGCTCTAGCCATTATATCTATTGACTTTATAGCTATGAATTTTGAAGAAGCTCGGCAATCGCACGCGCATAGAGGACGTGCTCTTGCGCCAACACCCTGGCGGCCAGCGCTTCGGCGGTGTCACCGGGCAGCACCGGCACCGCCGCTTGCGCCAGGATGGGCCCATGGTCGAGCTCAACGGTGACCTGGTGCACGGTGACCCCCGCCACCCGGCAACCCGCATCCAGCGCACGCTGGTGGGTGTGCAGCCCCGGGAAGGCCGGCAGCAACGAGGGATGAATGTTGAGCAAGCGGCCTGCATATCGGGTCACAAAACCGGGCGTCAGGATGCGCATGAACCCGGCCAGCACCACCAGCACCGGTTCGCCCGGGGTCTCAAACCGGTCAATTTCAATGGCCAGGGCCTCGTCAAAAGCCTCGCGTGATCCAAAGGCCTTGTGGTCCAGCACGGCTGTTGCCAACCCCTGCTGCTTGGCGAACATCAGCCCCTGCGCACTGGCCTTGTTGCTGATGACGGCAGCCACGCGGGCGCCCAAGCGGTCTGCCCAGGCCTCGCGCTGTGCGGTTTTTACGATGGCAGCCATGTTGGAGCCGCTGCCTGAGATCAAAATAACGATGTTTTTCATACCGGCCCGAATTATGACCCTGACCCCTCCCGACCTCCCTCCGACTTCCCCTGCCCAAACAACCCCGGCCAGCCCTTTCTTCAGCCCCATCGAGGCCCGCGTGATAGGCACCCTGATGGAAAAAGCCCGCACCGTGCCGGACAGCTACCCGCTCACCTTGAACTCACTGCTGCTGGGCTGCAACCAGAAAAGCAGCCGCGAGCCCGCCATGGACCTGAACGAAGCCCAAGTGGCCGTGGCTCTGGACAACCTGAAGTCCCTCCACCTGGTGCGCGAAAACAGCGGCGGTCGCACCACACGCTACGAGCACAACTTCCAGCGCGGCATGGGCGTGTACGAGCAATCAGCCGTCCTGCTGGGCCTCTTGATGCTGCGCGGGCCGCAGACGGCGGGCGAGTTGCGCCTCAACACCGACCGCTGGTACAAGTTTGCCGACATCTCCTCGGTCGAGGGGTTTCTGGACGAGCTGCAGGAGCGCTCGGCAGAAAAAGGCGGCCCGCTGGTGGTCAAACTGGCGCGCGCACCGGGAGCCCGGGAGCAACGCTGGGCGCATTTGCTGTGTGGTCCGGTGGACGCCAGCCAGACCGGCGCACCGCGCTCCAGTGACAGCATTGGGCAGGCAGACCGACTTGAACGCCTTGAGACCGAGGTCGCCCAACTGCGTGAAACCGTCCTCAAACTCTGTTCAGAATTAGGGGTGTCACCGTCTGGACAGACTTAAACGCACGACCGTGCTAAAAACGAAACAACGATCAACTGGAGACCTTTTTATGGATTTGGCCTTTACCCCTGAAGAGCAGAAGTTTCGCGAAGACATTCGCGCCTGGGTCAGCGAGAACCTTCCCGCCGATATTTCCCACAAGGTACACAACGCCCTGCGCCTGAGCCGCGACGACATGCAGCGCTGGGCCAAGATTCTGGGTAAAAAAGGCTGGCTCGGCCACAACTGGACCAAGGAGTTCGGCGGCCCGGGCTGGACCTCCATTGAAAAGCACCTGTTTGAAGAAGAATGCGCCCTGGCGGGTGCACCCCGCGTCGTGCCCTTTGGCCCGGTAATGGTGGCCCCGGTCATCATGGCCTTTGGCAACGCTGAGCAGCAACAGCGCTTTTTGCCTGGCATTGCTGACGGTTCGGTGTGGTGGAGCCAGGGTTACAGCGAGCCCGGTTCCGGCTCCGACCTCGCGTCTGTCAAGACAAAAGCCGAGCGCCAGGGCGACAAATTCATTGTCAACGGCCAAAAAACCTGGACCACGCTGGGCCAGTACGGTGAATGGATCTTTTGCCTGGTGCGTACCAGCAGCGAAGGCAAGCCCCAGACCGGCATCAGCTTTTTGCTCATTGACATGAAATCCCCCGGCGTCACCGTGCGCCCCATCGTGCTGTTGGACGGCGAGGCCGAGGTCAACGAAGTCTGGTTTGACAACGTCGAAGTCCCCGCCGAGAACCTGATTGGTGAAGAAAACAAAGGCTGGACCTACGCCAAATACCTGCTGGGCCACGAGCGCACCAACATTGCCGACGTGAACCGTACCAAGCGAGAACTGGAGCGCCTCAAGCGCATTGCCAAGGCTGAAGGTGTTTACGAGGACATGCGTTTCCGCGACGAAATAGCCAAGCTTGAAGTCGATGTGGTCGCCCTGGAGATGATGGTGTTGCGGGTGCTGGCAGCCGAAACCTCGGGCAAACAATCGCTCGACATCGCGGGCCTGCTGAAAATCCGGGGCAGCGAGATTCAGCAGCGATACAGCGAGCTGATGATGCTGGCCGCCGGGCCGTACGCCCTGCCCTTGATGCATGAAGCCATGGAAGCCGGTTGGCAAGGCGATGCCGTGGGTGCCGTGCACTGCGCGCCTTTGGCCTCCACCTACTTCAATATGCGCAAGACCACCATTTACGGTGGAAGCAACGAAGTGCAGCGCAACATCGTGTCCCAAGTCGTGCTGGGCTGATTGCCCCACCCCAACAAGAAAGAAACGCATCATGGATTTCAATTTTTCTGACGACCAGGAACAACTGCGCGACGCCGTGCGCAAATGGGTAGACAAGGGCTACAACTTCGACCGCCGTCGCGCAGCTGTGAAAGCCGGCGGTTTCTCCAAAGAAGCCTTCACCGAAATGGCCGAGCTCGGCCTGTGCGGCCTGTATGTGCCCGAAGCCCATGACGGCATGGGCATGGGCCCGGTGGAGGGCATGGTGGTGATGGAAGAGCTGGGCCGCGGTATTGTGCTCGAACCTCTGGCGCAAAGCCTGATTGCCGGCGGTGTGCTGGCCGGTTACGCCCCCGAAGCGGTCAAAGCCGCCTGGCTGCCCAAAATCGCCAGCGGTGAAGCGCTGGTGGTCCTGGCCTACCAGGAGCGTACCGCGCGCTACAAACTCGATGCTTGCAAGGCAAAAGCCACGCTAGCCGGCACATCATATGCTTTGACAGCTACTAAAAGCATAGTACCTGCTGGTGATCAGGCTGACGCCTTCCTGGTGCCTGCGATGCTGGATGGCCAACAAGCGCTCTTTTTGGTGGAGCGTACCGCCAGCGGTGTCACCACCCGGGGCTATGGTACGCAAGACGGCAGCCGTGCCGCCGAAGTCACCCTGGCCAATGCGCCTGCGACGCTGGTCACGCTTGACGGCCTCACCGCTCTGGAGCATGCCGTGGACATCGGCATTGCCGCCACCTGTGCCGAGGCTGTGGGCGTGATGGACAAAACCCTGACTATCACGGCCGAGTACATGAACACCCGCAAACAGTTTGGCGTGGTCATCAGCAGCTTCCAGGCCTTGCGCCACCGCGCTGCCGACGTCAAGATGCAACTCGAACTCGCCCGTTCCATGAGCTTTTATGCCTCACTCAAGCTCAATGCCCCGGCGCCCGAGCGCCGGGCAGCCACGGCGCGCGCCAAGTACCAGTTGGGTAACTCCATGCGCTTTGTCGGCCAGCAATGCGTGCAGCTGCACGGTGGCATTGGCGTGACCGACGACTACATCGTGAGCCACTACTTCAAGCGACTCACCCAAATGGAAATGAGCTTTGGTGACAGCCTGCATCACCTGGGTGAAGTGTCCGCTCGCATGCAGGACACCGCTGGCGTCTTTGCCTGATTGAGGGCGCAGGGTGGGGTCGGTTCGATCTACTCCGCCTCACGCACCCGCAGGAAGCTTGCAAAACGCGGCAGTCCTGCGGGGGTGCGCTCCCGGTAACGGTAGCTTACCGTCGCCCCGATTGCGGGTGGAGACGCTCGCTGCGCATCGGTGAACCCGGTTCCCAGCGCAAACTGCTGCCCACTGGGCAACTCCAATAACAAGGCACCCAATCGCCCGGTGTGCTTACATTTCCCGGGCAGGTGCGCAACCACCCGGCCCTCTTCATCCGGCAGGGGCTTGAGCTTGAAGAGACTGTCGCTGCGGCCCGCCACCCATAAGGCATCGGCCCGGTGCAGCATGAGACCCTCGGCGCCGGCCTTCACCAGTTGACGCAACTGCCGCTGCAGCGCGGCCTGATCGGTGCCGCGCTTTTGCTCCACAGCCTGGAGCCAAGCCGGCGTGCCAGCAGCCTGCAGCAACGTTGCAGCGCGCGCAGTGCGGTCCGCAAACGTGCCCTCAGCGCCCGGCAAGTCAAACACCATGTAGCGCAGCTCACGCCACTCGGCATCCACCGGGGTGCTTCGGCGTGCGATGCCGGAGAGCCGGTCAAATTGGCCCCGCCCCAGCCACAACTCGCCGTCCAGCGGCCTGAGCGGCAAGGCCGAGGTGAACCAGGCGGGCGCGGCAATGGCGCGGCCACTGCGAAAACGCAGCACTTGGCCGTCCCACATCGCGCGCACGCCGTCGAGCTTTTCACTGACCAAAAACTCGCTGGGGTTAAGATAAGACGGCCAATGCTTGGCCAGCATCACCGCCGGGGGCGCTTCCGGTGGCACGGCCACCCGTACCATCGGGGCCGCCTCGATCTGCGCCGTGGCTGCCGGCAAGCCCATGAGCACGCCGCTGAGCACAGAAACCAGCGGCCAGGTTCTTGGCCCGGATGCAAAAAACACCATGTTGATCTCCCCTTTTTTTATTGTGACGGCGGCGGGTGATCCGCCGCGCCTGACGCGGACGTCAGGCTATCAGTCGCGATGACTTAGGGACGTGCGCCATCAAAAACTCCATCTGGTCGGCCAGAATGCGACGGTTGCGCAGAATAAAGTCTTCCCACAGGCTGGGCACATAAGGCGTGTACAGCAGCGGCATCTTGGCCTGCTCCGGGGTGCGGTGGCTCTTGCGGTGGTTGCACGGGCGGCACGAGGTGACCACATTCATCCAGGTGTCCACGCCGTTCTGGGCGAAGGGGATGATGTGCTCGCGGGTCAACACTTCTTCATGAAAATGGTCACCGCAATAAGCGCATACATTGCGGTCGCGGGCAAACAGCTTGCTGTTGGTCAGGCCAGGCTTCAAGTTGAAGGGGTTGATGCCGGGCACGCCTTTGGTACCGATGATGCTGTTGACGGTGATGATGGATTGTTCGCCCGTCACCGCGTTGTGGCCGCCATGAAACACGGCCACATCCTGGCCCATTTCCCAACGCACTTCTTCAGCCGCGTAATGAATCACGGCTTGCTCCAGCGAAATCCACGATTGGGGCAACCCTTGGGCTGACAGCTTCAAGACTTTCAAAACACGCCTCCTGGTACAGAAAATGAACCACTGACACGAAATGCAACCGCCTCACGCAACCGGCCTCCATAAGAGGCCGGCCACTGAGACACAATATACCCTGTTTCCATGAAAAACCGGTTACAGACGCCGCAAAGGGCGACGTAGCCTGCTATTAAAAAGATAACAATCAATGAAGGTATTTCGCGGCTTTAACCACCCCGGGCTCCATGCAGCCTGCGCCTTGACGATTGGCAACTTCGACGGCGTGCACCGGGGCCACCAGGCCATGCTGGCGCTGCTCAAAAGCGAGGCGCAGCAGCGTGGTGTGCCCAGCTGTGTGCTGACCTTTGAGCCGCACCCGCGCGACTACTTTGCACAAGCCACTCACCAGCCAGGACTGGCACCCGCGCGCATCGGTACCCTGCGCGACAAACTCATCGACCTGGCCCAATGCGGCGTCGACCAAACGGTGGTGGTGCCTTTTGACGCCCGGCTGGCATCCCAGTCGCCCCAGGCCTTTATCGATGAAGTGTTGGTAGCGGGACTTGGCACGCGCTATGTCCTGGTGGGTGACGACTTCCACTTTGGGTTCAGACGGGCTGGCGATTACGCCCTGCTCGATGCTGCGGGCGTAGCCCAGGGCTTTGATGTCGCGCGCATGAACAGCTACGAGGTTCATGGCCTGCGGGTGTCCAGTTCCGCCGTGCGCGACGCCCTGTCCGAGGGGCGCATGCAGGACGCCGAGCGCCTGTTGGGCCGACCCTACCGCATCTCCGGCCATGTGGTCCATGGGCGCAAGCTGGGACGCGAGTTGGGCTTCAAGACCCTGAACTTGCGCTTTGCCCACTGGAAATCTGCGGCCAGCGGGATCTTTGCCGTGCTGGTGCATGGTCTGAGCGACACCCCGATTGCCGGCGTAGCCAACCTGGGCGTGCGTCCGTCAATCGATCCCAACGATGTGAACGGCGGGCGCGTTTTGCTGGAAACCCATTGCCTGGACTGGCCCGACACGCTGGGCCCCGAGGGGGCCTACGGTAAAATCATCCGGGTTGAACTCCTTCACAAACTGCACGACGAGTTGAAGTACGACTCTCTGGACGCCCTCACCGCCGGCATCCGACAGGATTGCCTGAATGCCCGTGCGTACTTTGCAAAATAGCGCCACCATGACCACACACACCATACCGCCCGTTACCCCCGCTGCCATGGAGGCGCCCGTCAAGGCAGACTACCGCAGTACCCTGAACCTGCCCGACACGCCGTTTCCGATGCGCGGGGACCTACCCAAGCGGGAGCCGGGCTGGGTCAAGGCGTGGGAAGACCAAGGCATTTATAAAAAGCTGCGCGCAGCCCGCGCCGGTGCGCCCAAGTTTGTGTTGCACGATGGCCCGCCCTACGCCAACGGCCAGATTCACATGGGCCATGCGGTCAACAAGATTCTTAAAGACATGATCGTCAAGGCGCGCCAGCTCAAAGGTCTGGACGCGGCCTACATCCCGGGTTGGGACTGCCACGGCCTGCCGATCGAGAACGCCATTGAGAAGAAGTTTGGCCGCAAACTGGCCCGGGACGACATGCAGGCCAAGAGCCGCGCGTTTGCCACCGAGCAGATCGACCAGCAGCGGGTGGACTTCAAGCGCCTGGGCGTGCTGGGCGACTGGGACCACCCCTACCGCACCATGGATTTCAAGAACGAGGCCGAAGAACTTCGCGCCTTCAAGCGCGTGGTGGAGCGCGGCTTTGTCTATCGGGGTTTGAAACCGGTTTACTGGTGTTTTGACTGCGGGTCTTCTCTAGCTGAATTCGAGATTGAGTACGCGGACAAAAAATCGCAGACGCTGGATGTCGCGTTCCTGAGTGCCGAACCCGCCAAACTGGCGGCCGCCTTTGGCCTGGAAGCCCTAACCAAAGACGCCTTTGCCGTCATCTGGACCACCACCGCCTGGACCATTCCCGCCAACCAGGCGCTCAACCTGAACCCAGAGTTGACCTACGCGCTGGTGGACACCGAGCGCGGCCTGCTGGTGCTGGCCGAGAGCCTGGTCGAGAAATGCATGGTGCGCTATCAGCTCACCGGCACCGTGCTGGCCACCACGCTGGGCAAAAACCTAGGTGGCCTGAACTTCAGGCACCCCTTGGCGCATGTGGATGCCGGCTATGACCGCCTGAGCCCGGTCTACCTGGCCGACTACGCCACGGCCGATGACGGCACCGGCCTGGTGCACTCCTCGCCTGCCTATGGCGTCGAGGATTTCAACTCCTGTGTGGCGCATGGCATGGCCTATGACGACATCCTGAACCCGGTGCAGGGCAATGGCGCCTACGAGCCCGAGCTGCCGCTGTTTGGCGGACAACACATCTGGAAAGCCTGCCCGGTCATCATCGAGACCCTGCGCGATGCCGGCCGCCTGATGGCCACTGAGAACATCACCCACAGCTACCCGCATTGCTGGCGCCACAAGACGCCGGTGATCTACCGCGCGGCGGCCCAGTGGTTCATCCGCATGGACGAGGGCGAGGGCGTGTTCACGAAGGACAAGGCGCCCAAGACCTTGCGCCAGACTGCGCTGGATGCGATTGAGCAAACCTCCTTTTACCCCGAAAACGGCAAGACGCGCCTGCGCGACATGATCGCCGGGCGGCCTGACTGGTGCATTTCGCGCCAGCGCAGCTGGGGCGTGCCGCTGCCCTTCTTCCTGCACAAAGACAGTGGCGAACTGCATCCCCTGACCATGGAGATTCTCGATCTGGCAGCCAACATGATCGAAGCCGGTGGCATTGAGGCCTGGAGCAAGGCCACGACCGAAGAGATCTTCGCCCAAGTCGGTGCCACTGAGGCCGAGCAGTACACCAAGAGCACCGACATTCTGGAGGTCTGGTTTGACTCCGGTACCACCCACACCACGGTGCTCAAGGGCTCCCACGCTGGCGCCGGCCATGAGTCCGGCCCCGAGGCCGACCTTTACCTGGAGGGCCATGACCAGCACCGCGGCTGGTTCCACTCCTCGCTATTGACGGCTTGCGCCATGGTGGATCGCGCGCCCTACAAAGGCATCCTGACGCACGGCTTCACCGTGGACAGCAAGGGCCACAAGATGAGCAAGAGCGCCGGCAACGGCGTGGACCCCCAAGAAACCTCGAAAAAGCTGGGCGCTGAAATCATTCGCCTGTGGGTGGCTGCGAGCGATTATTCAGGTGACATTGCCGGTGACGAGAAGATTCTGGCTCGGGTGGTGGACACCTACCGGCGCATCCGCAACACGCTCAAGTTCCTGATGGCCAACACCCAGGACTTTGACCCTGCGGTGGATTCGGTACCGCTGGACCAGATGCTGGAAATCGACCGCTACGCCCTGAGCCGCATCGCCCAACTGCAGGCTGACGTGTTGGCTCATTACGAGGTGTATGAATTTCACCCGGTGGTGGCCAAGCTGCAGATTTACTGCTCGGAAGACCTGGGTTCGTTCTACCTGGACGTACTCAAAGACCGCCTCTACACCACCGGACCCCATTCGCTGGCGCGGCGCAGCGCGCAAACCGCGCTGTGGCACATCACGCAAGTCATGCTGCGCCTGATGGCGCCGTTCTTGAGCTTCACGGCCGAAGAAGCCTGGGCCGTCCTGGGCGATGCGGGCAAAACGCCTGCCGCCACACGGGAAAGCATCTTCATGGATACCTACTTTCAGTTGCAGGTGCCCGATACCGCCCTGCTGGTCAAGTGGAGCCGCATCCGCGAAATCCGTGACGCGGTCAACAAGGACATTGAAGTGCTGCGGGCAGACGGCCTGGTCGGCTCGTCGCTCCAAGCCAGCGTGACGCTGACGGCCGGACCGCAAGACCACGCCTTGCTCGCCAGCCTGGGGAATGATCTGAAGTTTGTTTTCATCACATCTGCTATCAACCTGGTAGCTGGAGAGACAATGAACATATTGACTAGCGCCTCAAAAGGCATCAAATGCGAGCGCTGCTGGCATTACTGCGACGATATTGGCGTCGATTCTGCGCACCCGACGCTGTGCGGCCGCTGCACCAGCAATCTGTTCGGTGCTGGCGAAACCCGACGGGTGGCTTGATGGCACGCAAATCCAGTTTTGGCAAACCATCGGGCGGCGGTCTGCTGCAGTGGCTGGGTCTGGCCGTCATCCTCCTGATCGCCGACCAGCTCACCAAGGTGATGATTCTGGGCTACTACCAGCTCGGGGACAGCACCTATGTCACGAGCTTCTTCAACGTCGTGCGGGTACACAACAGCGGTGCGGCGTTCTCGTTTCTGGCCGGCGCGGGCGGTTGGCAGCGCTGGTTCTTCACGGTCATCGGGATCGTGGCCGCTATCGTGATTTTGTGGATGCTCAAAAACCACGGCGGGCAAAAACTCTTTGCTTTCGCCTTGTCCTGCATTCTGGGTGGGGCCGTCGGCAATGTGATCGACCGGGTGATGTATGGCTACGTGGTCGACTTTCTGGACTTTCACTGGGCTGGTTGGCATTTTCCGGCGTTCAACGTGGCCGACGCCGCCATCTCGGTCGGCGCGGCCTGTCTGATCCTTGATGAGCTCCTGCGGGTGCGGCGCTCCCGCTAGGACACGCCAGGCAGGCTTCGATACAAGGCGTGAGAAGCATTAAAAACAATAGCTGCCCACCCAAGTGAATCGATGGCTAGAGCCATGAAAGGCTCATAGAGTCAGAATCGTGCAACCCGTGGTCTTGCGCGCTTCAAGATCGCGGTGCGCCTGCTGCACATCTTCCAGTTTGTAACGCTGGTCAATGCGGATGGTGATCTTGCCGCTGGTCACCGCCTCAAACAAATCATCTGCCATAGCCTGCGTGCTCTCCCGGGTGGCAATGTGGCTGAACAGCGTCTGGCGCGTGACATAAATCGAGCCTTTGGGTCCCAGAATGCCCGGTGAAAAAGGTGCCACCGGGCCGGAAGCGTTGCCAAAGCTGGCCATCAGGCCAAAAGGCGCCAGGCAATCCAGCGACTTGTCCCAGGTGTCTTTGCCCACCGAGTCGTAAACCACCTTCACGCCCTTGCCGCCCGTGATTTCCTTCACGCGGGCAGAGAAGTCTTCAGTTGAGTAGTTGATGACAAACGCCGCACCGTGTTCTTTGGCGAGCACGCATTTGGCGTCCGACCCCGCTGTGCCAATCAGCTGCAAACCGAGCGCCCGCGCCCACTGGCAGGCAATCAGGCCCACACCCCCGGCGGCCGCATGAAAAAGCACAAAATCTCCGGCCTGCAGCCCACCCTGCGGCAAGGTGCGCTTGAGCAAGTACTGGGCGGTGAGGCCCTTGAGCATCATGGCCGCACCGGTCTCGAACGAGATGGCATCAGGCAGCTTGCACACGCACTTGGCCGGCATCACGCGCAACTCACAGTAGCTGCCGGGTGGCTGGCTGGCGTAAGCCGCACGGTCGCCCGCTTGCAGGTGCATCACACCCGCGCCCACCGCTTCCACGACACCCGCGGCTTCCATGCCGAGTTGCAAAGGCATGGGCAGGGCGTACAGGCCGCTGCGCTGGTACACGTCGATAAAGTTGAGGCCCACCGCATGGTGGCGAATACGGATTTCACCCGGGCCGGGCTCTCCCACCATCACGTGAGCAAGTTGGAGTTGCTCGGGTCCGCCGTGTTGCTCAATGCGAATGGCGCGGGACGAAAATTCTGTCATGTCGGATCTCCTTGGTTTGGGGTGGTGGGCATGTTGCCATGAAATGACCTCGCAGGTGCGGCGTCGCGGCGATCTGCCAAAATGAACCTTATGATTTCTTTGCCGAGCCCACGTTGCGTCCACTCCCCATTTTTTCTTTGATTTGCTGCAGACTCTGGGCCCGCCATCTGGCCCTTGAAGTGATCGCCGAAGGCGTGGAGACACCCGGGCAGCAAGAATTCCCGGCCCGGTATGGCCGCTACCTCGACCAGGGCTGTCTGTTCGGCAAGCCCGCTCCGCTGGTCGACTTTAAGTCGCTGCTCGGCGCTGAAGCGACATGATGAACATGGCATGACCCAAAAACTAACCCCCACTGCCGCCCTGCTGCTGACCCTGCCGCCCCTGCTTTGGGCGGGCAATGCCGTCGTGGGCCGGCTGGCCAGTGAACTGGTCTCGCCCATGACACTGAACTTGCTGCGCTGGTCACTGGCCTTGGTCCTGCTGCTGCCGCTGGCCGGTGCTGTACTCAAGCGGGACAGCCCCATGTGGGCGAGTTGGCGGCGTTTTTCGATGCTGGGGCTGCTCA
>CALRWE010000098.1:0-16723 GCA_943371745.1 Rhodoferax sp. OV413 | reverse complement strand
AAATCGTCAAACGCGATGGTCTGGGCGCGGATGTAACCCTTCTCAAAGTCGGTATGAATCACGCCCGCCGCCTGCGGCCCGGTGTCACCCACATGAATGGTCCAGGCGCGCACTTCCTTCACGCCTGCTGTGAAGTAGGTTTGCAGGCCCAGCAGCTTGTAGGCTGCCACGATCAGGCGGTTCAGCCCCGGCTCCTCCTGACCGAGCTCGGCCAGGAACATCTTCTTGTCTTCGTCTTCCATGTCGGCCATCTCGGCCTCCATCTTGGCGCAAATGGCCACCACGGGCGCGTTCTGTGAATCGGCGTAAGCCTTCAGGCGATCCAGAAACGGGTTGTTCTCAAAACCATCTTCAGACACGTTGGCCACGAACATGGCCGGCTTGGCCGTGATCAGGAAAAACTGCGTCAGCAAGGGGCGCTCTTCCTTGGAGAAGTCCAGCGTGCGAACAGGCTTGGCCTCATTGAGCGCGGCCTGGCACTTCTCCAGAATCGCCACCAGCTTGATGGATTCCTTGTCGCCCGAGCGGGCGGTTTTGGTCACGCGGTGCAGGGCCTTTTCAACCGCCGTCAGGTCGGCCAGACACAACTCAGTCTGGATCACCTCGATGTCAGAGATCGGGTCCACCTTGCCGGCCACGTGAATCACGTTGTCGTCTTCAAAGCAACGCACCACATTGATGATGGCGTCTGTTTCGCGAATGTGGGCCAAAAACTTGTTGCCCAGCCCCTCGCCCGTGCTGGCACCCGCCACCAGGCCGGCAATGTCGACAAATTCCACAATCGCGCGCTGCACCTTCTGCGGGTTGACGATGGCGGACAGTGCATCCAGGCGCGCATCGGGCACCTCAACAATGCCCACATTGGGCTCGATGGTGCAAAACGGATAGTTTTCAGCCGCGATACCGGCCTTGGTCAGGGCGTTGAACAGGGTCGATTTACCGACGTTGGGCAAGCCCACGATGCCACACTTCATGAAATTTCCTTAAAAATCAGTACCCCAACTGCACCATCGACCCCAAGGCGGGCATCGTGGAAGTGCCGAAATGCAGCAGCCAGTTGGGAAAAAAGAGACCAAGCCGAACTAGATTGAGCGCTGCGCCAGCGCAACTTTTTTGTTCTCGTTTGGCTCTGGAACATTGATGTCAATTGTAATGAGCAGAGAGTCCGCAGTTCCAAAGGCGATCGCAACAGATGTGCGCATACGCTGCGACAGGGCGTTAAACGAGTGCCCCGGGCGCGGTACCGCGCCAGCGCCAATTCAGCGCTCAGGCTTTGAGAAACACTCACGCAAGACCCACCCGTGTGCCGCTGACGCCTGAACAAAAAGATCAAAAGCCAACCCAAATGGGCCATTGCAGCGAAATTCCCTGCTCATTTGGCCCCGGGCGCCTGGAGATCCTGGTCGTGGTCACCAAGAACGCCGGCGTTCCCAGCGGAGGCATCTGAATTACCTGTGTTGTTTTTTGCGACAAAAAGAAACAAAACATCAATAAATGTCAAAATTGCCTTCAATGAAAACTGTAATCAATAACCAAGAGATTTTTCTCGATCTGTTTCAAAGCATCCTTGAAGAAGGCGTCAACTTTTCGCAAATCCGAGCCTATGCAGGCGATGTTTTGTTCACGGAAAAAATGGCGGGGACCCAGGTCTACCTGATCAAGGAAGGACAAGTCGATTTGTACTTGATGCGTGAGGAGCGCCGCGTCACCGTCGAGTCTCTTGGCAAAGGGCAATTTTTCGGCATGAACTCCAGCCTCTTGAATAAAGGGCGCACCACGAATGCAGCCGCTGCGACCTACAGTGAGTTTTACGTGATTGACAGCGCGTCACTTGACCAATATCTCAAGATAGCACCCAAAATCGTGCGCGCCATCCTCAGCACGTTTGCCAGCCGCATTGCGGCATTCAGTGAACTGGTCGCCACCCGGGTCAATTACCAACCAGAGATCCTGGTCTATAGCCAGTTGCTGCAGTTGCTCGGCATGGCAGAAATTGGAGGACGCTCAGCCGATCCCCGTGGCAAGGCCAGCCAGCCCATGGTGGCCAGCGTTGTTTTGACCGAACTATTTGGGCATGCGCGCGCCATATTGGGGCATTCCGATCCCCACATTCGGCTGATTGTCGGCAAGCTTCTGAGCCTTCATTTGATTCGCATCGAAGACGAGAGCGGCAGTGGCAAACGCGTCATCTTCTCGCCCAAGGGCATTGTTCTTCAAGCGCGAAAACTATCAGCCGCAGAGAAAGAGCAGGCCAAGGTGGATTATGAGTATGTCAAGGTTGATGAGTTTGCCGCCATGGTGGACGTCGATCGCTCCACGCTGCTGGCCAAGCTGGCAAGAAATGAGTTTTCCGAAGACATTTTTACGTTTCGCAAGAGTGAAATTCTCCGACTTCTGGACACCAAAGGAAAAAAATTCTTCAGCGATCGAAAAATCAAGTCCCCAGAAGAGTTTGTCGACATTGAAGACCTTGAGTTTGCCGATCAAAGGTCCATCGTTGAAGTGCTGTCCAAAGTGGACAGCTTTGATCTTGCCAAGGCGCTCTTCAAACTTGAAGAAGGCAAAGCCAAGGAAAAAATCCTGACCAGTCTGCCGCGCATGAAGCGGGAAGAAGTCGAGGCCGACGTGTTATCGCTCAGCGATGTCGATCCGATCGAGTCCAGTCAGCAAGCCACACTGATTGTTGAACGCGTCAAGGGCGTCATGCTGGCCCGAAAATAGCAGACCAGCCGAGCCCCCCGGGCTGGAGCTTAAATCCTCCCTTGCCAGCCCTCGGGGTTGGGGCTCCTACAATCCGCAGCATGAGTCAACCCCTTGATATATGTATTCGCGGCGACGGTATTGTGGGCCGCACCCTGGCCCTGCTGCTGGCGCGCGAACGGCTTCGCGTCGGCCTCGTGTCCCGGCCAACGGCCGCGCCCGATGGCACTGCAACCGGCGACGTGCGCGCCTACGCCCTGAACGCCAGTTCCCGGGCCCTGCTGGAGTCGCTGCGTTGCTGGCCTGATGCCCAACACGCCACCGAGGTGCTGGCCATGCAGGTCAAGGGCGACGATGGCGGCGTGGTGAACTTCTCCGCCGCCGAACTCAAAGTGTCCGGCCTGACCTGGATTGTGGATGTTCCCGCCCTGGAAAACCAGCTGGGGGATGCGGTGCGATTTCAACCCCAGATCGAGCAACTCACGGCTCCCCGCCCCGCGGCCCTGACCGTGATCTGCGAAGGCAGGGCCAGCAGCACGCGCGCCGAGCTGGGCGTTGAATTTGAGATCACGCCCTACCACCAGAGTGCGGTAGCCGCCCGCATCACCTGTGAACTGCCGCACGCCCAAATGGCACGCCAGTGGTTCTCAGGGGGTGAAATTCTGGCTTTTTTACCCATCGACGGGCCGCAAGGGAACTCTGTCGCCGTTGTCTGGTCTGTGGATGGGGCGCGGGCACAAGTGCTGCTGGATGCCAGCCCCGAAGAATTTTGCCAACAACTGCAAACGGCCAGCGGCAACTGCCTGGGCCAACTCACCCTGAGCAGTGAGCGAAATGCCTGGCCTCTGCAACTGGCGCGCGCCCAACGCTGGACAGGCATGCAGGCCGGCAAGGCTTGGGCCCTGGCAGGTGACGCAGCACACAACGTGCATCCCCTGGCTGGGCAGGGCCTGAATTTGGGACTGGCGGATGTGGCCGCCTTGGCACAGGTCATGCAGGAGCGCGAATACTGGCGCAGCGTCGGCGATGAAAAGCTGATGCGCCGCTATGAGCGCTCCCGCAAGGCCGATGTCTTGGCCACCGGGGCCACGATGGATGGGCTGCAGCAGCTGTTTGGTCGGGAAGGTGCGGGTTGGCAGAGTTTGCGCAACTGGGGCATGAAGGGGTTTGAGCGCAGCGGCCCCCTCAAGCAGTGGGTGGCGCGCCAGGCCATGGGATTTAAATGAAAAATTGGACAACGATGAAATTAACTCACACCGCTATTTTGCTGGCGACCCTGGTGACTGCTTTTGGCGTAACGGCCCAGGAAGCCACCATCCGCAAGAACCTGGCCGAGCGCCTGCCACAAATTGAAAAAATTGACGAAGTGACCAAGAGCCCTGTTCCCGGCTTGTTTGAAGTGCGGGTCAACGGCACCGAGATTTTTTACACCGATGCCGAAGCCAACTACCTGGTCCAGGGCAGCCTGATTGACACCAAACAGCGGCGTAACCTGACAGAGGAGCGCGTTGAGAAGCTGCTGGCCGTCAATTTCGACACGCTGCCCTTGAAAGACGCCTTCACCATCGTGCGGGGCAATGGCAAGCGCAAGCTCGCGGTCTTTGAAGACCCCAACTGCGGCTATTGCAAGCGGTTTGAGCGCGACCTGCAGAAGGTGGACAACGTGACGATTCACATGTTCCTCTACCCGATCCTGGGGCCCGAATCGGTGGAAAAATCCAAGAACATCTGGTGTGCCAAAGACAAGCAAAAAGCGTGGATGGACTGGATGGTGCGTGATGTGGCGCCCAGCGCCGCCAAATGCGATACCGCCGCCATCACCCGCAACGTGGAAATTGGCCGCAAGCACAAGATCACAGGCACCCCGACCCTGCTGTTCGCCGATGGCTCCCGCGTGCCCGGCGCCATTAGCGCGGCCCAAGTGGAAAAACAACTGACCGACGCCAGCAATTGATGGCAACGGCCGCCATCTCGTACACCGTGCAGGCCCACAACCTGCATGCCCACCTGTTTGAGGTCACGCTCACCCTTGCCAAGCCTGCGACGCTGCAGCGCTTGAGCCTGCCAGTGTGGATTGCCGGCAGCTACCTGGTCAGAGAGTTCTCCAAACACCTGCAACACCTGCAGGCGCACCAAGGGACCAAGGCCATCGAGGTCACGCAACTGGACAAATGCACCTGGCAAGTGCCATGCAAGCCGGGCAAACCGCTGGTGCTGCGTTACGAGGTCTACGCTTTTGACCACTCGGTGCGTACCGCCTGGCTGGACACGCAACGCGGCTTTTTCAATGGCACCAGCTTGTTCCTCAAAGTAGCTGGCCAGGAAGACGCTCCCCATGAATTGGTGCTGCCAAAAGACAAAACGCTGACTGGCTGGCAAGTCGCTACCGGCTTGACGCCCCAAAAGATCGCCGCAGATGGCTTTGGCCGCTACCTCGCTGCAAACTACGACGAGTTGGTGGACTCACCGGTGGAAATGGGGCGCTTTTGGAGTGCGACCTTTCTGGCCGGGGGGATTGAGCACCGTTTTGTGGTGGCAGGCGCCACTCCCAGTTTTGATGGCGCACGGCTGCTGGCAGACACCCAGGCGATTTGTGAAGCCGAAATTGACTTCTGGCATGGCGCACAAAAAAAAGGCCGCGCTGCTCGCAAGCTGCCCATCAAATCCTATGTGTTCATGCTCAACGCGGTAGATGACGGCTACGGCGGGCTGGAGCACCGCAACTCCACTGCACTGATCTGCACCCGCAAGGACTTGCCCCGCCTGGCCCAGCCGGGTACCAGCACAGCGGACGCCAAACCCAGGCAAAGCGAGGGCTACACCACCCTGCTGGGTCTGATCAGCCACGAATACTTCCACACCTGGAACGTCAAGCGCTTGCGGCCGGCCGAATTCACCCGTTTGGACACAACCCAGGAAAACTACACACGGCTGCTCTGGTTTTTTGAGGGCTTTACCAGCTACTACGACGACCTGCTGCTGCGCCGGGCGAACCTGATTGACGACACCACCTACCTGAAGCTGCTCACAAAAACTGTCAACCAGGTGCTTCAAACCCCGGGGCGGGCGGTGCAAAGCGTGGCGCAGGCCAGCTTTGACGCCTGGGTTAAATACTACCGGCCAGACGAAAACACGCCCAACGCGACGGTGAGCTACTACACCAAAGGCTCGCTGGTCGCCTTGTGCCTGGACCTCACGCTGCGCGCCGAGGGCACGACCACGCTGGACGCCGTGATGCGCGCCTTGTGGACGCGTTGCCAGGGCGGGCCAATGACCGAAGCCGACCTGGCCACGGTGCTGGCCGACTTGTCCGGACGCTGCTACGCCAAAGAGCTGGCACGCTGGGTGCACGGTACGGCGGAGTTACCGCTGAAACCATTGCTGACCGGACAAGGTGTGACGGTGCTCGAAGAGCCGGCCCAACTCGCCCAACAGCTGGGTCTACGGGTCAGCGAAAGCGGCGGCGTCCACATCAAGGTGGTGCTGCGGGACGGCGCGGCCGAGCAAGCCGGTTTCGCGGCGGGTGATGAATGGCTGGCGCTGGAGGTCGGCACCGGCAAGGCAGCGACGCAGTGGCGCCTGTCCAAACTCGACGATCTGCCCTTGTATGCCGGCACGGCTACCAAAATCGGCGCATTGGTGGCCCGCGACAAGCGGCTGGTCAAGCTGGCCTTGACCCTGCCCAAGGCCGTGACCACCTGGCATTTGGTGGCAAAAGACAAGGCGCGGGTCAGCGCGTGGCTCAGCAGCCCTTGAAATGGGGCGTGCGTGCCGTGCTGTAGTGCAGCGCATGGCGGGTGGCCGCCAGCGCTTGGTGCATCTTGCGGGTAAAGCTGTTCAGCGCCAGCAGGCGATTCAGGGTGACAACGGCAACGGCACCTTGATCGGCATACACAACGACGCATGCCGGAGAGAGTTCAGCCATGGGCGAGCCCCTTGATTGGGCGCTAAATCTAGTCCGGGGGCTTGGGTATAGTCAGCCTTTCCCCAAATCCGGAGAGTCGCATGAATTTCGAAATGATCAATGTCCGCCTTGAGGCCGACAAGGTGGGCATCATCACCCTGAACCGCCCCAAGCAGCTCAACGCCTTGAATGACCAGCTGATGACCGAGCTGGGCACGGCCCTCAAGGCATTTGACGCCGACCCCGCCATTGGCTGCGTGATCATCACCGGCAGCGAAAAGGCGTTTGCCGCCGGGGCCGACATTAGCGCCATGGCCAAACTGAGCTTTACCGAGGTCTACAAGGGCGACTTCATCACGCGCAACTGGGAGCAGATCCGCTCGGTGCGCAAACCCGTCATTGCCGCCGTGAGCGGCTTTGCCCTGGGTGGCGGCTGTGAGCTGGCGATGATGTGCGACTTCATCATTGCAGCTGACAACGCCTGCTTTGGCCAACCGGAAATCAAGCTGGGCATCATCCCCGGCGCAGGCGGTACACAGCGCCTGCCCCGTGCCGTAGGCAAAGCCAAGGCCATGGACCTGGCGCTGACCGGGCGCATGATGGACGCCGCTGAAGCCGAGCGCGCCGGATTGGTGAGCCGTGTGGTACCACTCGACAAACTGATGGAAGAAGCCCTGGGCGCGGCACTCATGATCTGCGGGTACTCACAAATAGCCACCATGGCCGCCAAGGAATCTGTTAACCGGGCATTTGAAGGCACGCTGAACGACGGCATTGTTTTCGAGCGCCGCCTGTTCCACGCCTTGTTTGCGACCGCCGACCAAAAAGAAGGCATGGATGCCTTTGTGAACAAACGCAAGGCAAATTTCACGAATCTTTAAAAAACAGGCCCAACAAGGCGATATAATTTTGGGCTTATGGTGATATAGCTCAGTTGGTTAGAGCGCAGCATTCATAATGCTGATGTCGGTGGTTCAAATCCACCTATCACCACCAAAACATCCTCAAAAACCCGCACGCTTTGCAGCGTTGCGGGTTTTTTGTTGTCCCAAGCCAAAACACCATTGGCCCACAGATAACCGCCCCGCATAATCACCAACGCACCAAAAACAACCAGCCAGGGACGACCTCAGCACATGCTTGACGACATCAAAAAAACTCTCTGGGCCACCGCCGACAAGCTGCGCGCCAACATGGACGCCGCCGAATACAAGCACCTGGTGCTGGGCCTCATCTTCGTCAAGTACATCTCCGACACCTTCGCCGCACGCCGGGCCGACCTCACCCGCCGCCTGACCAACCCCGCCGACGAGTATTTCTATCACGATGCCCAGCCCGGCGACATCGAGGCCGAGCTGGAAGACCGCGACTACTACACCGAGGTCAACGCCTTCTGGGTGCCTGAAACTGCCCGCTGGGAGGCCCTGCGTGCAGCGGCCAAGCAGGTGGACATCGGCAAGCACATTGACGACGCCTTGACCGTCATTGAGTCGGAGAACCCCAAACTCAAGGGCATTCTGGACAAACGCTACGCCCGCGCCCAGTTGCCCGACGGCAAGCTCGGTGAGCTGGTGGACCTGGTGTCCACCATCGGCTTTGGCGACAACCCCTCGACCGCCCGAGACATCCTGGGCCAGGTCTACGAATACTTTTTGGGCATGTTCGCCAGCGCCGAAGGCAAGCGCGGGGGGCAGTTCTACACCCCGGCCAGCATCGTCAAGACCTTGGTGGCCATCCTCAGCCCACACAGTGGCAAGGTGTATGACCCCTGCTGCGGCTCGGGTGGCATGTTTGTGCAGTCTGAGAAGTTCATCGAAGCCCATGGCGGCAAGATTGGCAACATCTCCATCTTCGGCCAGGAGGCCAACCCCACCACCTGGCGGCTTGCGGCCATGAACCTGGCCATCCGGGGCATCGACTTCAACCTGGGGCGCGAACCCGGTGATACCTTCACCCGCAACCAGCACCCCGACTTGCGCGCCGACTTCATCCTGGCCAACCCGCCTTTCAACATCAGCGACTGGTGGCACGGCAGCCTGACGGGTGACGCCCGCTGGGTTTATGGCGACCCACCGCAAGGCAACGCCAACTACTCCTGGCTGCAGCACATGCTGCACCACCTCAAACCCACGGGGCGCGCGGGCATTGTGCTGGCCAACGGCAGCATGAGCAGCAGCCAAAACAGTGAGGGCCAAATCCGTGCCGCCATGGTGGACGCCGACGTGGTGGAGGTGATGGTCGCCCTGCCCGGCCAGTTGTTCTTCAACACCCAGATACCCGCCTGCCTGTGGTTCTTGGTCAAGCAAAAGACGCACCGCAAAGGTGAAGTGCTGTTCATCGACGCACGAAAACTTGCCACCATGATCAGCCGCGTGCAGAGCGAGCTGACCGATGCGGTGATTGAGCGCATAGCCGCCACCGTGGCCGCGTGGCGTGGTTCGACAGGCTCACCACGAACGGAAAACACGTCCGTTCGCCCTGAGCTTGTCGAAGGGGTCGAAGGGCATGGCACCTACCAAGACATCCCCGGCTATTGCCGTTCCGTCACCCTGGCCGAAATCGCCCAGCACGGCCATGTGCTCACCCCCGGCCGCTACGTGGGCGCGGAAGAAGTGGAAGACAACGATGAAGACTTCGCCACCAAAATGCAGCAGCTCACCGAAAAGCTGGGTGAGCAAATGGCCAAGGGCGCGGAGCTGGACCAGTTGATACGCGCCAAGCTGGGAGGGTTGGGGTATGAGTTCTGATCTCTTGCGCGAAAGCGAAACCGTAGAGCTGAAGAAAAGCCTGGCCGAACTCAAAGAAGGCCTGGTCTCCATCGCCGCCATTCTGAACAAACACGGTGCGGGCGAACTGTGGTTTGGCGTGGCCCCCAGCGGCAAGCCGGCAGGCCTGGACGTGACCGACAAAACCCTGCGCGACCTGTCGCAAGCCATTGCCGCGCACATCGAGCCCAAGATTTATCCCCAAGTCACCACGCAAACTGTGTCGGGCAAGACCTGCATCCACATCCGTTTTGACGGCCAAAACGCGCCCTACTTCGCCCACGGCCGCGCCTACATGCGCGTGGCCGACGAAGACCGCCAGCTCAGCGCGGCGGAGCTTGAAACCATCATCGTGGACAAAAACCAAAACGCCCTGCGCTGGGACACCCGCGCGCTGGACAAGCCCTGGCCCGATCTGGAAATCAAAAAGGTAAAAAGCTTTGCCAAACGCGCTGGACTGCAGTGGGAAACGCTGGGTGATGACGATGAAATGCGACTGCAGCACGCGCTGACCAAGCTGGAGCTGCTACAAAAAGGTGAGCTGTGCAACGCCGCACGGCTGTTCTTTGCCAAAGAGCCGATTCAGTTGCGTTGCGCCGTGTTTGGCACCACCGACACCGTCACCATCATCGACCGGCACGACTTTGATGGCGACATTCTGGAGCTGATCGAAGAGGCGCAAAAGTACATCCTCAAAAACATCCACATCGGCATGCGCCTGGAAGGCTTGTACCGGGTGGACGTGCCCGAAATTTCGATGGATGCGCTGCGCGAAGCCATCATCAACGCCTTTTGCCACCGCGACTGGCGCGACCCGGACTACGTGCAAGTGGCCATCTTCAAAAACCGGGTCGAAGTGCGCAACCCCGGCAAACTGTTCGGTGGGCTGACCATTGCCGACCTGCACCGGGGCAATGTCTCGCAGCGGCGCAACCCCCTGATTGCCGACCTGTTTCGCCGCATCGAGATGGTGGAGTCCTGGGGTCGTGGCATGACGTTGATCCACCAAAACGCCCCGGCTGTGGAGTTTCGGCAGGTGGCGGGGCTGTTTATCGCCAGCTTTGCGCGGCCGTCGTTCGCTGAGGGCGAAAGTACTGAGCACCAAGAAACCCCTCAAAAACCCCTTGAAAACCACCTGAAAACTACAGAAGCCACTGAAACCGCCAAGGAAACACCAAGGAAACACCAAGGAAACACCAAGGAAACCCTGCTAAAAGCGCTTCAAACACAGCCAGAACTGAGCGTGGCCGCCTTGGCCGAATGGATGGGTAGCACACCCGCCAGCGTGCGCCATCACCTACGCGTGTTGCAAACACAGGGACGTATTCGCCGCGTCGGCCCGAACAAGGGCGGGCAATGGGAAGTGCTTGATCTGCCAGAAGCGGGCGAAGCCACATGACCGACGAGGCAAAACTCCAATCGCTGGTTGGAGAAATGGAGATCCACACAGTCGAATACCGCCAATGGCATTCGTTCTATGCGGAGCATCCGGGAATTAGCCAACAACCTGTAGGCCAATTTGGGCAACAGGCTGTTGCCCAATTACTCAGCATCCCGGTTGGCAAAACTACAAGTACAACGACGGGAAGCGCAACATGACCGCCAACCTGGACCAACTCGCCGGGCAAATGGTGGCCCTGTTCCGCCAGGCCGTGCCACTCGCCAACTTGGAGGTGGATGCCATCATCCAAAGCAGCGAGCAGGGCACCCAGCGCATTGAGCACCAGCTTGACCACATGCTCGGCTTTTGCTGCGACCCGGACATGCTGGTGGTGTTCAAGCGGCTGTGCGGGTATTACTACGGTATTGATCCTGTGGCTACGGCGGGGTACGTGCAGGCGTACCGGGAGATGTGGGATATGCCGGATGAGGTGGTGTTGGGGGGTGGGGTATGAGTGCTGATTGGCCGACAGTCGAAATTGATCAGGTCTGCGCGTTAATTGTTGACTGCGTAAACAAGACGGCGCCAATCTTGGAGCATGAAACTCCCTACCGCATGATCCGAACGACAAACATTCGCAACGGCCGCGTTGATCTGAGTAGTTGCCGCTTCGTTGACGAAGCAACCTACACGAAATGGACACGGCGAGCCACGCTCCAATATGGCGACGTACTCCTCACGAGAGAAGCTCCTATTGGTGAAGTTGGTCTCGTTGACATGCCAGAAGGACTCTTTCTTGGTCAAAGGGTCATGCAATATCGAGCGGACCCAACGGTGTTATCACCACGCTTCTTGCTCTATGCCTTTCTTTCCCCGGCGCTTCAAGACCAGTTCGGGAGCCACGAAGGCTCCGGTTCAGTAGTGAGCCACATTCGGGTTGGCGATTGCTTCAAGTTCAAGGTCAAGCTGCCACCATTGCCTGTGCAGACCGAGATAGCTGTATTGCTCGGCGCCCTCGACGACCGCATCACCCTACTGCGCGAAACCAATGCCACGCTGGAAGCCATCGCCCAGGCGCTGTTCAAGTCGTGGTTTGTCGATTTCGACCCCGTGCGCGCCAAACTGGAAGGCCGCGCCCCCGTAGGCATGGATGAGGCCACCGCCCGGCTGTTTCCCGACAGCTTTGAGGAATCGGAGCTGGGCTTGGTGCCGAGGGGGTGGCGGGTTGGTAGTCTTGCAGACTTAGCCGACCTCAACCCCGAGTCGTGGTCTTCCAAGAATCATCCAGACATATTGGCCTACATTGACCTTGCCAACACCAAAGACAATGAAATTGCTTCTGTCGCCGACTTCGCATTTGATGAAGCACCGAGTCGAGCACGGCGCGTGCTACGCACTGGTGACACTATCGTCGGCACCGTTCGACCAGGCAACCGTTCATTTGCTTTCATTCATGATCCTGCCAGCAACTTGACCGCAAGCACCGGCTTTGCCGTCTTGCGTCCATCTGCCGTGGAAAACACCGAGTTTGTCTACCTGGCGGCGACACAAGACTCCAGCATTGAACACTTGGCGCACGTTGCGGACGGCGGTGCATATCCCGCGGTGCGCCCCGATGTTGTTTCCGGGTTGGAGTGCGTGGTACCAGGTAACTACGTTCTGAAAACATTTCACGCTATTGCTGCTCCACTACTTGCCAATGTTGCAGAAAACCAAAAACAAGCCCAAACCCTAGCCACCCTGCGCGACACCCTGCTCCCGCGCCTGATCTCCGGCCAGTTGCGGCTGCCAGAGGCGCAAGCCGCTGCCGACGAAGCACTGGCGTAAACCCAGTGTCCATAGTTGCTACGCTTTTGATAGCTTCTTGCGCAAGTTCACCGGCGACGAGGTTTTGACTGCACTTAGCTCCGAATATCCGAAGGTTAGCTCCGAACCTTCGCCATTCAGCTTCGAACATTCCGGCACTTTGCTGAGCCCGTAACCTTTGTTCAAACCCGCTTTCATAGTTGCGCCAACTATTAAAGCTTGCTTTAATGTTGTTTGGCTTAATTAAAGATTTCTTTCACATCATGCGCAGCACCGGCACCTATGCCATATCCACCACCTTGGGCGAATCGGTTCAGGCTTTTGTGCCGCACGCCCTACCCCCGGCCAAGCCTGCGCTGGCACCCGAATGCTTTGTGGAGGCCAACCGGGTTGCCGAACTGGCGCTGGCCCGGCTCTCAGGCGTGGCCGGGCTGGTGCCCTCGGTGGATTGGTTGCTCTACAGCGCCATCCGTAAAGAGGCACTGCTGACCTCCCAAATAGAAGGCACTCAGGCCACGCTGGCCGACCTGTTCGATGAAGAAGCAGGCTTTGCCGTGAGCAACATCGACGACGTGGAAGAGGTCACCAACTACCTGCGCGCTTTTCGCTTGGTGCAAGCCCAACTGCGAGACCCCGGTGGGCTACCTATAAGCGTGCGCCTGCTGAGCGATGCGCACCGCTTGTTGCTGGATGGCGCACGGGGCCATGGCAAACAGCCCGGCGAGTTGCGGCGGTCGCAAAACTGGATCGGAGGAACCCGCCCCGGCAACGCGGTGTTTGTGCCACCGCCGCCCGAACGGGTGCCCGCCTTGCTGGCGGACCTGGAGCGGTTTATTCACGATAGCAACACTGGTTTGCAGCCGCTGCCCCCGCTGGTGAGGACGGCGCTGATTCACGTGCAGTTTGAAACGATTCACCCGTTCCTGGATGGCAATGGCCGCATTGGCCGCTTGCTGATTGCTGCGCTGCTGGAGCACTGGGGACTGCTGCCCGAGCCACTGATGTACCTGAGCGGCTACCTCAAAAAACACCAGGCCGAGTATTACCGCCGCCTGTCCAACGTGCGCACCGAAGGCGATTGGGAGGGCTGGGTGGCGTTTTTCCTGGAAGGCGTGGCCGTGGCTGCAGCAGCGGCCGAGCACAGCATTGTGGCCATCGCGACGCTGCTGGCGGCTGACCGCCGGCGTTTGCTGGCGTCCGCAAAAGCCGGGCCTGCCAGCTACCGTTTGTTTGAGATGTTGCCCATGATGCCGCGCTTCACCATAGACCAGGTACGTCAGAAACTAGGCACCACCTTCCCCACGGCCAACGCAGCGGTGAAGATACTGGAGGATTTGGGCATCGTGGCAGAGCTGACAGGGCAAAAGAAGAACCGCAGTTACAGTTACGCGGCTTACATCACGCTGCTGACTGACTGAGCAGCACGCCAACTGCTATAGAACAAAAGCCTGGGAGGGCACGGTGACCGAAGACCAACTCGAACAAGAAACCCTGGCCTGGCTGACTGATGTGGGCTACACCCACCTTTACGGACCCGACATCGCCCATGACGGCGCCAATCCGCAGCGAGCCAACTACCGCCAGGTCATCCTGACGTTCAAGCTGCGCGAGGCCATTCACAAGCTCAACCCCGCCATTCCCACCACTGCCCGTGAAGACGCGCTCAAACAGGTGCTGGACCTTGGCGTGCCCGCGCTGCTCTCGGCCAACCGGCACTTTCACCGTCTGCTGGTGGGCGGTGTGCCGGTGCAATACCAATTGAATGGCGAAACCCGGGGCGACTTTGTGCGGCTGGTGGACTGGGCCACGCCCGAGCGTAACGAGTGGCTGGCCGTCAACCAGTTTTCCATCAAAGGCCCGCACCACACCCGTCGCCCCGACATTATTTTGTTCGTCAACGGCCTGCCGCTGGTGCTGATTGAACTGAAGAACCCGGCTGATATGAACGCCGATGTGTGGAAGGCGTTTGATCAAATCCAAACCTACAAAGACCAGATTCCCGAGGTGTTCCAGACCAACGAGGTGCTGGTGATCTCCGATGGCACCGAGGCGCTTTTGGGCAGCCTGAGTGCGAACGCCGAGCGCTTCATGGCCTGGCGCACCATCGACGGCATCCTGCTTGACCCACTGGGCGAGTTCAACGAGCTGCAAACCCTGGTGCGCGGCGTGTTGGCACCCCGGTATTTGCTGGACTACCTGCGCTACTTTGTGCTGTTTGAGGACGATGGCGGCATTGTCAAAAAGATCGCCGGCTACCACCAGTTTCACGCGGTGCGTCTGGCCATTGGGCAAGTGGTGGCAGCCTCGCGCCCCGGTGGCACGCAAAAAGGGGGTGTGGTGTGGCACACCCAGGGCAGCGGCAAGAGCATCACCATGAC
Organism: Rhodoferax sp. OV413; assembly: GCA_943371745.1. Classification (GTDB taxonomy): domain Bacteria; phylum Pseudomonadota; class Gammaproteobacteria; order Burkholderiales; family Burkholderiaceae_C; genus Rhodoferax. The sequence continues at coordinate 1,789 of CALRWE010000098.1, read as the reverse complement.
CTGTTTTGCCGCGCGGGTGATGCAGGAGCCCGCCATGGAGAACCCGACCATTGTGGTGATTACCGACCGCAGCGACCTGGACGGGCAGCTGTTTGGTGTGTTCAGCCTGGCGCAAGACCTGCTGCGCGAGCAGCCGGTGCAGGTGACCACGCGCCAAGACCTGCGCACCAGGCTACTGCACCGGCCTTCGGGCGGCATTGTGTTTGCCACCATCCAGAAGTTCATGCCGGGTGAAGACGAAGACATGTTCCCGGTGCTCTCAGATCGGCACAACATTGTGGTCATTGCCGACGAGGCCCACCGCACGCAATACGGCTTTGAGGCCAAATTGAAGACGCGCAAGGCTTTTTTTAAGGAAAATTGGCCTGTAGCCGTTGCATCTATTGCACTAACAGATTCAAAATATATAGCAACCGGGGACGGCGGCGTGAACCCGCACCGGGCCGAGTTTGCGCCGCCTGCCTATGCCGTAGACGTCGCTGCAGGCTCAAGTAGCCCAACCCAATCCACCTACCAGGTGGGTTACGCCCAGCACCTGCGTGACGCCCTGCCCAACGCCACTTTTGTGGCCTTCACCGGCACCCCGGTCAGCAGCGCCGACCGCGACACCCGCGCTGTGTTTGGTGACTACATCCATGTGTACGACATGCAGCAGGCCAAGGAAGACGGCGCCACGGTGGCCATTTACTTCGAGACCCGCCTGGCCAAACTCAAACTCAAGGACGAGCATCTGCCCTTGATCGACGAAGAAGTAGACGAGCTGACCGAAGATGAAGAAGATAGCGACCAATCCCGCCTCAAAAGCCGATGGGCCGCGCTGGAGAAAGTGGTGGGTGCCGAGCCGCGTGTGGCCAGCGTGGCAGCAGACCTGGTGGCGCACTTTGAGGAACGTGGCAAGGCGCAGACCGGCAAAGCCATGGTGGTGGCCATGAGCCGCGACATTTGCGTGCACCTGTACAACGAGATCACCAAACTGCGCCCCGAGTGGCACCACACCGACCCCGAGCTGGGCGCAGTCAAGATCGTGATGACGGGCTCGGCCAGTGACAAAGCGCTCTTGCGGCCCCACATTTACAGCCCCCAGACCAAGAAGCGGCTGGAAAAACGGTTCAAAGACCCGACTGACCCGCTGCAACTGGTGATCGTGCGCGACATGTGGCTGACCGGTTTCGATGCACCCTGCGTCCACACCCTGTACGTGGACAAGCCCATGAAGGGCCACAACCTGATGCAGGCCATTGCCCGCGTGAACCGCGTGTTCAAGGACAAACAGGGCGGGCTGGTGGTGGACTACATCGGCATTGGCAATGAGCTTAAAGCCGCCATGAAGGAGTACACCAACGCGGCAGGCCGGGGCAGGCCGACGGTGGACGCGGCAGAGGCCTACAGCGTGCTGATGGAGAAGGTGGATGTGCTGCGGGCCATGTTGCACGGCTTTGACTACTCGGGCTTCCTGACCGGCGGGCACAAAACGCTGGCGGGTGCCGCCAACCATGTGCTGGGCCTGAAAACAGGATCAAGCGGCCCCGCCAAAGACGGGCGCGACGGTAAAAAGCGCTTTGCCGACATGGCCCTGGCCATGAGCAAAGCCTTCACCCTGTGTTGCACGCTGGACGAGGCCAAAGCCGTGCGCGAAGAAGTGGCCTTCATGCAGGGCGTCAAGGTGATCCTGACCAAGAAAGAACTCACGGCGCAAAAGAAGACCGATGAGCAGCGCGAACTGGCCATTCGGCAAATCGTCAACTCGGCCGTTGTGTCCGACAGCGTGGTGGACATTTTTGATGCCGTG
>CALRWE010000097.1:0-16907 GCA_943371745.1 Rhodoferax sp. OV413 | reverse complement strand
CAGCCAGTCTTGAAGGTTCATGGTTGCTCCTGTCAGTTATTCAGCTTTGATTTTGGCGGTGGTCACCACCTGCTTCCAGTGAGCTACTTCTTTTTGTACAAAGGCCTTGAGGTGCTCGGGTGTGCTGGTTTCGACCTCTGCGCCCTGATCCTCGATTTTTTTCTCCACTGCCTTGTCGGTCAGCACACTGTTCATTTCGCGGTTGAGCCGCTCGATGACAGCCTTGGGTGTTTTGGCCGGCGCAAACATGGCATACCACTGCGACATGTTCACATTGGCAATGCCCTGCTCGGCCAGGGTGGGCACATCAGGCATCACGGAGGATCGCTTTTCCCCGGCAATGCCCAGTGCCTTGAGCTTGCCGTTTTTGACATGCGGATAGGCCGTGAACAAGCTGGGGAACATGTACTGGGTGTTACCCGCAATGGTGTCCACCACGGCTGGGGCCGAGCCTTTGTAAGGAATGCTCACCACATCCAGGCCAGCCGACAGTTTGAACAACTCGCCTGCAATGTGCGGTGCTGTGCCGTTGCCTGCAGTGGCATAACTGAAGGTGCCGGGCTTGGCCTTGACCAGTTGCACCAGCTCTTTGGCATTTTTGGCGGCCACCGCGTTGTTGGCGACCAGCAAGGTGGGCGACGCGGCAACCATGCCGATGGCCTCAAAGTCGTTCACCGGGTCGTACTTGAGTTTCTGCATGGCGGGGTTGATGCCGTGCGTGGCAATGTAGCCAAACATGATGGTGTAGCCATCGGGCGCTGCACGCGCCACATACTCGCTGGCAATGGCGCCGTTGGCCCCGGCCTTGTTTTCCACAATCACCGACTTGCCCAGCCGCGTGCTCAGGCCCTGGGCAATGATGCGGGCCATGGCGTCATTGGCGCCGCCTGCTGCGGTGGCCACCACGATGGTGATGGTTTTCTCCGGCCAGCTTTGTGCCAGTGCCGGCCCGGCCAGCACCAGGCTGACCAGCAGGGGCGTCAAAAAAGACGTGAGTTGATGAGGGGTGGGGCGCATGTCGGTCTCCGGTGGTTTATGTTCTGGGCGGGATGATGCGGGTATCGGTTGAATCAGTGAAGTGCAACTTTTGCTAGCATTGGTGCATGGCACGCATCAATTTCGATTTGCAACAACTCCAGGCTTTCGTGGCGGTGGCGGAGCGCGGCAGTTTCCGGGCAGCGGCGGATCAGATTCATTTGTCGGCACCGGCCTTGAGTCGGCGCATCGACAAGCTGGAGACCATCCTGGGCGCCCGGTTGTTCAATCGCACCACACGGGCCGTGGAACTCACGCCGCTGGGGCGGGTGTTTCTGGACCGGGCCCGGGCCGCGCTGGATGATCTGGAGTCGGCCATTCTGGGTATCTCCGACATTGCCGCCAGCAGCAGTGGGCGGGTCACGGTGGCGTGCGTGCCGTCAGCGGCGATTCATTTTTTGCCCACGGTGGTGGGTTCGTTCTCGGAGCGCTATCCGCTGATTCGCATCCGGGTGATGGACGAAGCTGCCGATCAGGTACTGGCCAGCGTGGTGTCGGGGGAGTCTGATTTCGGTATCAGCTTTGTCGGCAGCCAGGTGCCGGGCGTGGACTTTGACCCCATTCACACCGACCCGTTCGTTCTGGCCATGCGGCGTGAACACCCATTGGCCCAGCGCAAAATTCTGGCGTGGTCCGAGTTGGAGGGCGAGCGCCTGATTGCCGTGGCCCGCTCCAGCGGCAACCGCCAGTTGCTTGACGACGCCATGGTCAAGGCGGGCATCAACCCGTCTTACCGATTCGAGGTCAGCCACATTGCCACCTTGCTGGGCATGGTGGATGCCGGGCTGGGTCTGGCGGCCGTGCCGCGTCTGGCCCTGTCGCCTGCCCACTCCACGCTGGTGGGCGTTGCGCTTCGCGCTCCGGCTGTCTCCCGCGTGCTGGGCTTGACCACCCGCCATGGTGCGACCTTGCGTGCGCCGGCCCGCATGTTCCACGATTACCTGCGTCAGGCGCTGCGGGCGCGCGCCTGAGTCGTTCGGTGTGCGATTATTCAGGCCATGGAACTGAGACAACTGCGCTACTTTGTCCGGGTCGTTGAACTCGGCAGCATGAGCCGTGCCGCGCTCGATCTCGACCTGGTGCAGTCGGCCTTGAGCCAGCAAATCAGCCGCTTGGAGGGTGAGTTGTCCACCCGCTTGTTGCAGCGCAGCAGCAAGGGCGTGGTGCCCACCGAAGCCGGCTTGGCCTTTTTTCGGGAGGCGCAACTCACCTTGCGCCATGCCGAGCAGGCGGTGCGCGCCGCCCAGCAGGCGCGCCTGAGCGGCACGGTGAGCGTGGGGCTGGCGTCCACCACGGCCGTGGTGCTGGGTGTGCCGCTGATGCAGGCCATGCGCGAGCGCTACCCCGATGTGCGCCTGCACCTGGTGGAGAGCATGTCAGGCCACCTCACCAGCATGCTGAACGCGCGCCAGCTCGACCTGGCCGTGTTGTTTGATACCGGCGAGGCCCGCCGCTGGAGCGTGATGCCGCTGCTGGAAGAAAAGCTGTACCTGATGAGCCCACGCCCGACCGGTCGCACCGGTGGTGTTGAGCCTCACGCGACAACGACCCTGGCGCAACTGCAGGGCGTGCCGCTCATTCTGCCGACCGGTGCCCATGGGTTGCGCAGCACGCTGGACGCCGCTTTTGTACGGGCTGACATCAAGCCTCAACTGGTGGCCGAGGTTGATTCCCTGAGCATGCTGATGGATGCCGTGTGCGCGGGACTTGGCAGCACGGTGCAGCCCTGGGTGGCACTGGGCCGGGTGCATGACGCGGCCCAACGTCTGGCGTGGTCAGAAATCACTGATGCCGATCTGGGGCGCAGCAACGCCTTGTGCAGCTTGTCGGACGACGAGTTGTCGCCCGCCGCACTCGCCACGCGGGTGGTGCTGGCAGATTGCGCTCGCGCCTTGGTGCGAGCGGGCACCTGGCAGGGCGCCCGGTTGACCCATCACGATTTGTGATGGCTCCATCGTGACGCGGGCCTGACGCTCGACGTCTTCCTGGCCTACAGTCGCCTTCTTTACGTGCGCAGTGGGTGAATGAATATGGTGGATGTCCTGGTGATTGGGGGTGGCAATGCCGCGCTGTGCGCCGCGCTGATGGCGCGTGAGGCGGGGGCCAGCGTGTTGCTGCTGGAAGCCGCGCCGCGCGAGTGGCGGGGCGGCAACTCGGCGCACACGCGCAACCTGCGCTGCATGCACGATGCCCCGCAAGATGTGCTGACCGAGGCTTACCCTGAAGAAGAGTTCTGGCAAGACCTGCTCAAAGTCACCGGCGGCCAGACCAACGAGGCCCTGGCCCGCCTCACCATTCGGGCGTCGAGCGACTGCCGCGACTGGATGCGCCGTCACGGCGTGCACTTTCAACCGTCACTGTCGGGCACGCTGCACCTGAGCCGCACCAACGCGTTTTTCATGGGCGGCGGCAAGGCGCTCATCAACGCCTATTACCTCAGTGCCGAAAAGCTGGGTGTGCAGGTGCGCTACAACGCACCGGTGGACCGGTTGGAACTCAAGGATGGCCATTTTGTCTCCGCATTCGTGGGCGATGAGCGCATCACGGCCACCACCTGCGTGCTGGCCGCCGGCGGATTTGAGTCCAACCGGGAGTGGCTGCGCGAGGCCTGGGGACAAAACGAGCGTGGTGAATGGCCCTCGGACAATTTCGCCATTCGTGGCACCCGCTTCAACCGGGGCGTGTTGCTCAAAGAACTCATGCAAGCAGGCGCCGACATGATCGGCGACCCCACCCAGGCGCACATGGTGGCCATTGACGCCCGCGCGCCGCTCTATGACGGCGGTATCTGCACCCGCATCGACTGCGTCTCGCTGGGCGTGGTGGTCAACCGGGAGGGTCGCCGCTTTTACGACGAGGGCGAAGATTTCTGGCCCAAGCGCTATGCCATCTGGGGCCGCTTGGTGGCGAAGCAGCCAGGGCAGGTGGGTTATTCGATCATCGACGCCAAGGCTGCGGGCCGCTTCATGCCGCCCGTGTTTCCTGGCACCCGGGCCGACACGCTGCCTGAGTTGGCGCAAAAACTGGGGCTTGATGTGCCCACCTTCATGCAAACCCTGAATGACTACAACGCCGCCTGCCGTGTTGGCACCTTTGACCACACGGTACTGGACGACTGCCACACCGAGGATCTGCTGCCGGCCAAAACACACTGGGCTCTTCCGGTGGACAAGGGGCCTTTTTACGGCTACGCCCTCAAGCCCGGCGTGACCTTTACCTACCTGGGCCTCAAGACCGACGAGACCACAGCCGTGCGGTTTGGCGGCGTGCCCAGCGACAACCTGTTTGTGGCTGGCGAAATGATGGCCGGCAATGTGCTGGGCCAGGGGTACACCGCCGGTGTGGGGATGTCCATTGGGACGGCTTTTGGTCGTCTGGCCGGCGTCCAGTCTGCTCGGGCAGCTATTCAATCAGGAGCAAATCATGCTTCAGCTTGAAGCTTTGACCCGGGACGCCGTGGCGCTCGCCGGCGGACAGGTGGTGCCTCAGGCGGCCTTGACAGCGTCAGAGGCCGAGGTGGCGCGGCAGATGCAGATCTGCAACGCCTGCCGCTACTGCGAGGGTTTTTGCGCCGTGTTTCCGGCCATGACGCGCCGCCTCGAATTTGGCAAGGCCGACATTCACTTCCTGGCCAACCTGTGCCACAACTGTGGTGCTTGCCTGCACGCCTGCCAGTATGCGCCGCCGCATGAATTTGCCGTCAACGTGCCCCAAGCCATGGCCAAAGTTCGCGTGCAGACCTATGCCGACTACGCCTGGCCGCCCTCGCTGGGCAAGCTGTATCAGCGCAACGGCCTCACCTTGTCGCTGGCGCTGGCTGCCGGGCTGGCGATATTTCTGTTGCTGGCCCTGGCGTTCAACGGCAGCTTGTGGGGTGGCGACCTGCAGGGCAACTTCTACAAGCTGTTCCCGCACAACCTGCTGGTGGGCTTGTTTGCGCCGGTGTTTTTGTGGGCCACGCTGGCTCTGGGCCTGGGGGTGCGGCGTTTCTGGCGCGAAGTGACTCCCGCCACCTCGGGTCTGTCGCTCACATCGCCAGCCGCCGCGGAGGCGACCCATGACGTGTTGCAGCTGACCTACCTGGAGGGCGGGCACGGCGAGGGTTGCCACAACGAAGACGAGGCCTACACCCTGTCGCGCCAGCGCGCCCATCACCTCACGTTCTATGGCTTCATGCTGTGTTTTGCCGCTACCAGCCTGGCCACGGTCTACCACTACGTCTTTGGCTGGGTGGCGCCCTATGACTTGCCCAGCCTGCCCAAACTGCTGGGTGCAGTGGGCGGTGTGAGCTTGCTGGTGGGCACGGCGAGTCTGTTCAAGCTTCATCTGCAACGCGCGCCACAGCACGGGGATGCGGCCCAAAAACCGATGGACCTGGGCTTTATCGCGTTGCTGTTTTTCACCAGCCTGACGGGCCTGGCGCTGTGGCTGGCCCGGGGTACCCCGGCTTTGGCGGCCTTGCTGGCGATTCATCTGGGTGTGGTGATGGCCTTGTTTGCCACGCTGCCCTACGGCAAGTTTGCGCACGGCATTTTTCGCACGGCTGCGCTTTTGCGCAACGCGGTGGAGAAGCGCCAGCCCAACCCGGTGGGCCTGGGGGCCGATTGACGAGGCGCGGGTTTGCGCCAATTCCCCAAGCGGCGGTTGAGACTTAAGCTGAACAAAAATTAACTATTGGAGACACAGACCATGCAGTCCACTCCGATCTCGCGCCGCGGCGCCCTGCAACTGGCCGGCGCCGCTGCCTGCGCTGCGGCTGCACCCAGCCTTTTGGCCCAGTCGGCCTGGCCATCCAAGGCCATTCGTTTTGTGGTCCCGTTTGCGCCGGGAGGCACCTCGGAGATCGTGGCACGCTCGGTGGCGGCAGAGCTGACCAAGCAACTCGGCCAAAGCGTTTACGTGGAGAACAAGCCCGGCGGCGCTGGCGCCATTGCCATGGCCGAGGTGGCCAAGGCCGCGCCCGATGGTTACACCGTCATCCTGACCCATGTGGGCACGATGGCCGTGAACCCCTACATGCTCAAAAACCAGCCCTACGACGTCAACAAGGATTTCATGCCTGTGACGCTGCTGGCCAAGGTCCCCAATGTGTTTGTGATTCACCCCGATGTGCCGGCCAAGAACTTTCAGGAGTTTGTGGCCTACGTCAAGAAGAACCCGGGCCAGCTCAACTACGGCTCAGCCGGCAATGCCAGCGCCGGCCACCTGGCCATGGAATACCTCAAGCTGGTCACGGGCATGTTCATCACCCACATTCCCTACCGGGGCACCGGCCCCCAACTCACTGACTTGTTGTCGGGTCGCACCCAGGCATCATCTGCCGGTATGCCCGCCTTGGGTGCGCATATTCGCTCCGGAAAACTGCGCGCCATCGCCGTGGGGACCCAGCAGCGTATTGCAGCCCTGCCGGACGTACCCACTGTGGCCGAGATGGGGTTCAAGAACTTCGAGACCTCGCAGTGGTACGGCATGCACGTGCCGGCGGGCACACCCCCGGAAATCGTCAAGCGTTTGCAGGAAGAGTGTCTCAAGGCCCTTAAATCATCGGCTGTGACCGAGCGCTTTGCCACCGACAACGCCGTGGGCGGGGGTGGGCCATCGGCTGACTACGCCAAGTTCATTGCAGGCGAGCAGGCCGTGTGGAGCGACATCGTGAAGCGCGCAAGCATCAAGGCAGACTGAGATATGGGGTTTTCAGCCCCATTTTTGATGCAGATAGTGCTCTAGCCTGCATATTTGTTGCCTCAGTAGCTATGATTTTTGAATGGTGACCGAAGCGTCTGTGTGAATCATGGCCAAGGGGTAACGCTGCCCCCCTAGGTAATCCTCCATGCAGCGCAGCACCAGTGGGCTGCGGTGGCGGGACGCGCTGGCACGGACCTCGTCAGCCGTCAGCCACAGGGTCCGCACGATCCCCTTGTCGAGTGTGCGGTCTGCCTGAAATGCGCCCAGGGTGCCGCAGAAGGCCACGCGCAAATATGTGACATCCTGCGCTGGCGCCTTGTCTCGCGCGGGACGCTGAAATCTCGACATGTAGATGCCCACAATGGCGCGGGGGTAAAAAATATGGGCAGTTTCCTCTAATGCTTCCCGGGCGCAGCCGTCTTCCAGGCTTTCTCCGGGGTCCAGGTGGCCGGCCGGGTTGTTGAGTCGCAGCCCCTCTGGGGTGTGCTCTTCCACCAGCAAAAATCGGCCGTCCTGCTCGATGATTGCCGCCACTGTCGTGCTGGGTTTCCAACGTGTATCCATACCGGATTATGCATAGCCTTACGGCCTGAAAACGGCTGACCTGAGCTTGTCGGTCATGGTTTGCCCGCTCATAAAAATGAAAAAACTCGGGTAAGCTCAAATATTTTTAACAAGACAACCCTTAGACGAGGAGACGCTTCATGACGACTGGCGCAAGCATTGCCACCCCTCCAGGAGGCGCATCCGTTGCACACCCTGCCACCGCCCAGCGAATTGGTGTCCCGCGTGAGGTTTTTCCTGGTGAAAAACGGGTGGCAACCGTGCCCGAGGCCGTGCAAAAGCTGATCAAACTCGGCTTTTCTGTGGCTATCGAGTCGGGTGCCGGCGCCCAGGCCAGTTTCAGCGACGAGAGCTATGTGGCCGCTGGCGCGACCGTAGTGGCGAATGCCGCCGAGTTGTGGGCAACCTCCGACATCGTCTTCAAGGTGCGGGGACCCAGCGCTGACGAAGTAGCGCTGATGCGTGAAGGCGGGGCCCTGATCAGCTTCATCTGGCCAGCGCAGAATCCCGAGTTGATGCAGCAGCTGGCCGCCAAAAAGGCCACCGTGCTGGCCATTGACGCACTCCCCCGCATGCTGAGCCGGGCCCAGAAAATGGACGCGCTGACCTCCATGGCCGGCGTCACCGGCTACCGCGCCGTGGTGGAGGCCGCCAACGCCTTTGGCCGATTTTTCAATGGCCAGATCACGGCGGCGGGCAAGGTGCCGCCTGCCAAGGTCTTCATCGCCGGCGCCGGTGTGGCCGGTTTGGCCGCCATTGGAACGGCCGCTGGCCTGGGCGCCATCGTGCGCGCCAACGACACCCGCGCTGAAGTGGCCGACCAGGTCAAGTCCCTGGGCGGCGAATTCGTCAAGGTCGAATACGAGGAAGAGGGCGGCGGCGGCGGCGGCTACGCCAAGGTCATGAGCGAGGGTTTCCAGAAGGCCCAGCGCGAGATGTACGCCAAACAGGCCAAAGAGGTCGACATCATCATCACCACGGCGCTGATTCCCGGCAAGCCCGCGCCCAAGCTGATCACCGCCGAGATGGTGCGGTCGATGAAGCCCGGCAGCGTCATTGTGGACATGGCCGCCGAGCAGGGTGGCAATTGCGAGCTGACCGAGCCCGGCCAGTCGGTCGTCAAGCACGGCGTCACGATTGTCGGCTTCACCGACCTGGCTTCGCGCCTGGCCACCCAATCCTCCACGCTGTACGCCAGCAACCTGTTTCGCCTGACCGAGGAGTTGTGCAAAACCAAGGATGGCGTGATCAACGTCAACATGGAAGACGACGCCATTCGCGGCCTCACCGTCGTCAAGGAGGGTGCTGTGACCTGGCCTGCGCCCGCGCCCAAGTTGCCCGCCGCGCCGGCCGCGAGCGCGGCCAAGCCGGTGGCCCCTGTTGCCAAGCCCAAGGGCGGGCACGGCCAAAGCAGCGAGCCCGCCTCCGTCCGCAGCACCGCCATTGTGTTTGGCGTCGGGGCGCTGGTATTCTGGCTGATCGGGTCGAGCGCGCCCAAGGAGTTCATGTCGCATTTCACGGTGTTTGTGCTGGCCTGTTTTGTGGGTTACATGGTGGTCTGGAACGTCAAGCCCGCCTTGCACACGCCGCTCATGAGTGTGACCAACGCCATCAGCAGCATCATTGCCATCGGGGCGCTGGTACAGATTTCCCCCATTGCCGGGGCGGTCAACCGGCCTGACGGCGTGATCCAGTGGCTCGCCGCGGCCGCCATCGTGCTCACCGCCATCAATATGTTTGGCGGCTTTGCCGTCACCCAGCGCATGCTGGCGATGTTCCGCAAATAAGAAGGAGACACTTTCATGTCCGCAAGCCTTGCAACGGTCGCCTACATCGGCGCGATCATTCTTTTCATCCTGAGTCTGGGCGGCCTGTCCAACCAGGAAACCGCTCGCCGGGGCAACCTCTATGGCATGGTCGGCATGGCGCTGGCCGTGCTGGCCACGGTCTTTGGCCCTCAGGTCACCGCCGCTGGCGTGCCCTGGATTGTGGGCGCCATGGTGATAGGCGGGGCCATTGGCCTGTACGCCGCGCGCACCGTGCAAATGACCCAAATGCCCGAGCTGGTCGCCCTCATGCACAGCATGGTCGGCCTGGCTGCGATGCTGGTGGGTTTTGCCACCTTCATTGACCCCGAGGCCTCCAAAGGCTACGTGGGCGCGGCCAAAGCCATCCATGAGATGGAGATCTACATTGGCATCCTGATTGGTGCGGTCACCTTTTCAGGCTCGATCATGGCGTTTGGCAAGCTCTCCGGCCGCATTGGCGGCAGTCCGTTGCTGTTGCCCGGGCGCCACTTCCTGAACCTGGCTGGCCTGCTGGCCGTGATTTATTTCGGCCGTGAATTCCTGAATGCCGAATCCATTGAAGCGGGCAAGATGGCGCTGGTCGTCATGACGGTCATTGCCCTGTTGTTCGGTATTCACATGGTGCTGGCCATTGGCGGCGCCGATATGCCGGTGGTGGTGTCCATGCTCAACAGCTATTCGGGTTGGGCTGCAGCGGCCACCGGCTTCATGCTGAGTAACGATTTGTTGATCGTGATCGGTGCCTTGGTGGGCTCCAGCGGAGCCATCCTGTCCTACATCATGTGCAACGCCATGAATCGCAGTTTCATCAGCGTGATTGCCGGCGGTTTCGGCACCACCGCCGCCAAGCCCAAGCCCGCCGGCGGCGCCGCCGAGCCCGCAGGCGAAGTGTTTCCCGTGAACGCCACAGAGACGGCAGAGTTGCTGCGCGAGGCCAAGAACGTGATCATCGTGCCCGGCTACGGCATGGCCGTGGCGCAGGCGCAGCACACGGTGTTCGAGATCACCAAGTACCTGCGTGAGAAGGGGGTCAATGTGCGTTTTGGCATTCACCCGGTGGCCGGGCGCATGCCGGGCCACATGAACGTGTTGCTGGCCGAGGCCAAGGTGCCCTACGATATCGTGTTTGAGATGGATGAGCTGAACGACGATTTCCCCACCACCGATGTCACCATCGTCATCGGCGCCAACGACATCGTCAACCCGGCCGCCCAGGACGACCCCACCAGCCCGATCGCCGGCATGCCGGTCCTGGAAGTCTGGAAGGCCAAGACCTCCATTGTCATGAAGCGCAGCATGGCCTCCGGCTACGCCGGGGTCGACAACCCCTTGTTCTACAAAGAGAACAACCGCATGCTGTTTGGCGACGCCAAGAAGATGCTGGACGAAGTGCTGACGGCCCTGCGGGCTTGATCGGGTTCAGTGCCTGACCAAAAAAGCGGTGTAGGGCGTTGAATTTCAGCGCACTAGGGAAAACACACTGTTGCCAATCTGACAAAACCCTGACAATTCAGGGATCTTTTCGACCCATTTCTGAGGAATTTCAATGACCGACCGTATTTGGCTCAAAAGCTACCCCGATGGCGTGCCCGCTGACATTGACCCGAATCAGTATTCGTCCATGGTGCAGATGTTCGAGGAGAGCTTTGGCAAGTTCGCGGACCGCACCGCCTACAGCTTCCTGGGCAAGGACATGAGCTACAAGCAGGTCGACAGCCTGAGTGAAGCCTTTGGGGCTTATCTGCAAGGCTTGGGCCTGGCCAAGGGTGACCGCGTGGCAGTGATGATGCCCAATGTGCTGCAGTACCCGATCGCCGTTGCGGCCATCCTGCGCGCCGGTTTCACGCTGGTCAACATCAACCCGCTGTACACCCCGCGTGAGCTGGAGCACCAGCTCAAGGACTCCGGCTCCAAGGCGATTGTCATTCTGGAGAATTTTGCCGCCACGCTGGAGAAGTGCCTGGCTGCCACCCCCGTCAAGCACGTGGTGTTGTGTGCCATGGGCGACCAGCTTGGCCTGATCAAGGGGGCGCTGGTCAACTACGTGGTGCGCAACAAGAAAAAGATGGTGCCGCCGTTCTCCCTGCCCAAGGCCGTGCGTTTCAATGCGGCCATCGCCTCGGGCACGGCCGCCACCCTGAAGAACGTAGCGCTCAAGCCCGACGATGTGGCTGTGTTGCAGTACACGGGCGGCACCACCGGGGTCTCCAAAGGTGCCGTGCTCTTGCATCGCAACCTGGTGGCCAACCTGTTGCAGGCCGAGGCCTGGAACGAGCCCCTGCTCAAAAAGGTGCCGGCGGGCGAGCAGCCCACCTCGGTTTGCGCCTTGCCGCTGTACCACATCTTTGCTTTTACGGTGGGCATGATGATGTCCATGCGCTCCGGGGGCAAGCTGATCCTGATCCCCAATCCGCGCGACTTCCCTGCCGTGCTCAAGGAGCTGGCCAAGCACAAGATTCACACCTTTCCTGCGGTCAATACCCTGTTCAATGGCCTGGCCAACCACCCGGACTTCAGCAAGGTGGACTGGAGTCACTTGCTGGTGTCAGCGGGTGGCGGCACGGCCGTGCAAAGTGCGGTGGCCAAGCTCTGGTTTGAGAAGACCGGCTCCGCCATCTGTGAAGGCTATGGCCTGAGCGAAACCTCCCCCATTGCCACCTCCAACCCGGTCACTGCCACCGAGTATTCGGGCTCCATCGGCGTGCCGGTGTCGAGTACCTGGCTCAAGTTGCTGGACGACGATGGCAACGAGGTGCCGATCGGTCAACCCGGCGAAATCGCCATCAAGGGTCCGCAGGTAATGGCCGGTTACTGGCAGCGTCCCGATGAGACCGCCAAGGTCATGACGCCCGACGGCTACTTCAAGTCTGGCGACGTGGGCATCATGGACGAGCGTGGCTTCTTCAAAATTGTGGACCGCAAGAAAGACATGATCCTGGTGAGCGGCTTCAACGTGTACCCCACGGAGCTGGAAGACGTGGTGTCCCAAATGCCGGGCGTCATGGAGTGTGCTTGCGTCGGCGTGGCAGATGCCAAGTCGGGTGAGGCGGTCAAATTGGTCATCGTCAAGAAAGACCCGGCCTTGACCGAAGCGCAGGTGCGCGCCTACTGCAAGGAAAACATGACCGGCTACAAGCAACCCAAGGTGGTGGAGTTCCGCGCCGAGTTGCCCAAGACGCCCGTGGGGAAGATCCTGCGGCGCGAGTTGCGCGACAAGTAAAGCGGCGATGACGACCGCGATTTTGAGTGCCCTGGCCGAGGAGCAGCACGGCCTGATCGAGTTGCTGGCGCAGCCCCAGCGCGTGGAGCGCGCCGGGCGCACCTTCTGGCAGGGGCACTTGGGTGGTCAGCCGGTCGTGCTGGCGCTCTCGCGCATGGGCAAGGTCGCGGCAGCCACCACGACCACCACGCTCATTGAGGCCTTTGGGGTGGATCAGGTGGTGTTCACGGGGGTCGCCGGTGGCTTAAGGGCAGGGGTCCGGGTGGGCGATGTGGTGGTGGCGGGCCAGTTCATGCAACACGACATGGACGTGTCGCCCCTGTTTGCGCGCTTTGAGGTCCCGCTGTACGGTCGCACCCTGTTTGATTGCGATGCCCGCTTGAGCGATCACCTGTTTGCGGCAGCCCGGTCTTATCTGACGCGCACGGGGGACCTTGCGGACCCTGGGCCGTTCACCTCGGATGCCACCCTGCATCGCGGATTGATCGCCAGCGGGGATCAGTTTGTCGGCCGCGCCGATCAGTCCAGCGACCTCAAGGCGGCCCTGCAATCGGCCGGGCACCTGCCGCTGGCGGTGGAAATGGAGGGCGCGGCAGTGGCCCAGGTTTGCCATGACTACGGCGTGGCATTTGCCGCCATGCGCACGATCTCGGACCGCGCAGACGACCAGGCGCACGTTGACTTCGCCCAGTTTGTGCAAGAAGTGGCCAGTCAGTATGCGCGTGGCATTATTCTTGAGCTGATGCCTTTGCTATCAAAATAGAGAGGTGAAGCGTTTTTGTATGCCGGCTGGAGGTTGCAAACCGGGCAGCAAGGCGGGATCGGCTTGGCCAATGCGATCGGCCCGACGGGTTCAGCTCGTGCGCGGGTCAACGCCAAAAACCGGTGATTTCATCCACTGTGCGGCTTGCTGGTCGGTGCTGGTATTTGCATCCAGGCGCTTTATTTGCTTGCCTTTTGTTCCGCGAGCCAGGCTTGCATCATTGCAATTTCTTTCTTTTGCGCTGCAATGATCTCCTGCGCCAGTTTCCTCACCTTGGGATCTTTGCCATGCTTGAGTACGATTTGGGCCATGTCGATGGCGCCTTGGTGGTGTGGAATCATCCCCGCCAGAAAGTCAACATCCGCATCGCCCGTGAGTGGTACCGCCATGTCTTTGTGCATTTTGGCGCTGGCCTTCTCGTAGGCAGCGTTTGATGCGGGCGCGCCCTTGCTTGAGGGGGCGGCCATGTTGTGACCCGCGTGAGGCGAGGCGGTTTGAGCCAGTGCAGTGCAGGAAAGCAGAACGCCCAGTGCGAGGCCTGAGGCCAATCTGGAAAGGTGTGAGAGGTTCGTTGTCATTTTGTGTCGATCCTTGAAGAAAAAAATGGAAATGAAAGACTGGTGCGCCGGTGCTTCGGCGGCCTGTCAAGTCTGTTTGTGGTGCGGCCCGGGGCCGCCCTCACGGGGTGGCAAGCTATTTGATCAACGTAATCCGCTTCTGGCTCACGTACGCCTGGTATTGCGCCAGCGGAATGGCTGCCAGACCGGCGGCGCCGTTGTCGGCTACCCAGCTCAGCGTTGCGCTTCCATCGGCGCTCAGGTCAATGTCTACCGGGCCGAGTGGAATCACCAGCGGCGCACCGTCGCCGGGACGAAAGGTCACATGGTCGTTGATGGTGGCGTGTCGGGTCATGGTGGGCTCCTAAAAGCCCATTGCACCTGCCTTGTGCGCCGCAGTCTGTTAGCCAGCGCACGGCGCGGACCAACGAAGCCACGCAGTACCCGTGTGCCAGCGGCGCCATCTGGTTTTACTTCAGCCAGCCGCGCTTCCTGAAGTACCACATCGGCCCCACCGCACTGGTCACCATCAGCGCCAGGGCGTAGGGGTAGCCGAGTGACCAATCCAGTTCGGGCATGAACTTGAAATTCATGCCGTACAGGCTGGCAATCAAGGTCGGGGGCAGCAGGGCCACGCTGGCCACCGAAAAGATCTTGATGATCTTGTTCTGATTGATGTTGATGAAACCCACCGTGGCATCCATCAAGAAGTTGATCTTGTCGAACAGGAACGCCGTGTGGGAGTCGAGCGAATCCATGTCACGCAGAATTTGCCGGGCTTCTTCGAACTGCTCGCCATTGAGCATCTTGCTTCGCATCATGAAGCTCACCGCGCGGCGGGTGTCCATCACATTGCGGCGAATGCGCCCGCTCATGTCTTCGTGGCGCGCAATGGCGCCCAGCACCTCTCCCGCCATGGCGTCGGTCACGTCGCCCGAGAGCACTTTGTTGCTGACTTTCTCCAGTTCGTCATAAATGCCCTCCAGCGTGTCGGCCGAGTACTCGGCGTCCGCGTCAAAGAGCTTGAGCAGCACGTCGCGGGCGTCTTCCAGCAGGCCCGGTGCCCGGCGCGCCCGCATGCGCAGCAAGCGAAAGACCGGCACATCTTCATCGTGAATGGAAAACAGGACGCCCTTGCTCTTGAGTTCATCGTTTTCGAGATTGACAATGAACGCGACCCGTACCGTGCGCGGGTCATCGTCATCGGCGATCAAAAAGTCGCTTCGAATGTGCAGCTCGCCGTTGTCTTCCCGGTAAAAGCGGGCTGACTCTTCAATGTCTTCGTCCATCGCATCCTCGGGGATGGACAGGCCATAGTACTGCTTGACCCAGCGTTTTTCTTCCAGCGTGGGGGACTCCAGATCAACCCAGATGGGCTGAAACCGGGACAGTTCCTCCAGCGATTCGATCTCTTCCTGAAAAAGGCGGCCATTGGCCAGCGAAAAGATGTTGAGCATGGCTCGCCCTTTGAAATTGGTTGCATCTGGCTAAGTGTGTGGGTTCCGGCTTTCAGCCCCGATGCACTCAAAGGGGGTGAAAGCTACCGACAGGGGCAGGGTTCCAAGGAAATCTTCTCCGGCAGTTTTATCACGAAATTATCGCATTGACTGCCCGGTCCGGCCCACTGAAAAGCGACCTGGCCTGGTTTGCTGCAGTGCGTCATTCAAAGGGTTTGCTTTTTCTATTTAACGGGGGCATAGTGAAACCGTCGGTAGAGTTTTTTGAATTTTTCGGGTTGTGTTGTCAACATGTCGCTGGCAATCGTTTCAACCCGGAGAGCAACAGGAGGCTATTTATGAACTTGACGATCAGCGGTCACCACCTTGAAGTTACCCCCGCTTTGCGCAGTTATGTCACGACCAAGCTGGACCGGATCAACCGGCATTTTGATCAGGTGGTTGATGTCAAAGTGTTGCTTACCGTAGAGAAGCAAAAGGAAAAAGACCGCAGGCAGCGGGCTGAGTGCAATATCCATGTCAAAGGTTGCGACCTGTTTGCTGAGAGCGCGCATGCAGATCTGTACGCCGCAGTCGATGAGCTGGTCGACAAACTCGATCGCCAGGTTGTCCGGCACAAAGACCGCGTGCAAGATCACCACCATGAGGCGCCCAAGCGCCTGATGTAAGTTGCCACTCCCCCTTTCAGTCCAGCCCGCCCCAAACATGGAGCGGGTTTTTTTATGCTGGCGTGGGGCCAGGGTGCATAATCTCACGCAATTATGAATCGACTCGCGTCCATCCTGCCCGCCGCACAAGTGCTTGTGCATGTTGATGCCTCAAGCAAAAAGAGGGCCTTTGAAGAGGCAGGTCTCTTGTTTGAAAATCTCCACGGCCTGAACCGGTCACTGGTCACCGACAGCCTGTTTTCGCGGGAGCGATTGGGGTCTACCGGCCTGGGTCATGGTGTGGCCATTCCCCACGGGCGCATCAAGGGCCTCAAGTCGCCGATGGCTGCGGTCATTCAGCTCGCCCAGCCCATCGGCTTCGATGCGCCGGATGAGCAGTCGGTCAACCTGCTTATTTTCTTGCTGGTGCCGGAGGCAGCCACGCAAAAACACCTTGAAATCCTTTCCGAAATCGCAGAGATGCTCAGCGACACCGTTTTGCGTGAAAAAATGGCGGCCAGTGCCAGTTCGGACGAGTTGTTCGGGCTGATCAGTCGCTGGCAATCGACCCAACTGGTCTGATTCCCCGCCCGGCTGACCGTTACTTAGCCTTCAATGAAGCCCACTGTTGTCAGCGCCGACGTCTTGTTCGAGGAGTTCCGTGGCCTTCTCAAATGGGAGTGGCTCGCTGGCTTGGGGGCCTCCGAGCGCCGGTTTGACGAAGTCGCTGTGCGCGCCGCGCGCTCTGGCGCCGATCTGGTGGGTTATCTCAATTACATCCACCCCTACCGGGTCCAGATTTTGGGGCAGCGCGAAATCGCCTACCTGATCAACGCTACGCCTGAGGATTGCGCCCGGCGCATCAGCCGCATTGTCACGCTGGAGCCGCCCGTGCTGATTCTGGCCGACGGGCAGATCGCGCCGCAAGCCCTGTTGTCCATGTGTGAGCGTGCCCAGATCCCGATGTTCGCAACCCAGGGGTCATCGGCCTTTGTCATTGACATCTTGCGGGCCTACTTGTCCAAGCATTTTGCTGACCGCATCACCATGCACGGTGTGTTCATGGACATTCTGGGCTTGGGCGTACTGATCACCGGCGAGTCCGGGCTGGGCAAGAGCGAGTTGGGTTTGGAGCTGATTTCGCGCGGCAATGGTCTGGTGGCGGACGACG
>CALRWE010000096.1:0-16952 GCA_943371745.1 Rhodoferax sp. OV413 | reverse complement strand
CCAGGCATTGAAGGGTGCCAACGTCATGCCACCGCTCTTGAGGACGGGCAGAAATTTTTCGATGACCAGTTGCTCACTGGCACACAAGGCACCCGCCATGACGCGACCCTGACCATCCAAAAACTTGGTGCCTGAGTGCATCACGATGTCAGCGCCGAATTCCACTGGCCGCTGCAACGCAGGAGTGGCAAAGCAATTGTCCAGCGCCAGCAGGGCACCAGCCGCATGCGCAATTTCGGCCAATCCGGCGATGTCACACACCTCGGTCAACGGGTTGGTCGGGGTCTCGGCAAACAGCAGTCGGGTGTTGGGCCGAACAGCGGCACGCCAGGCATCCACATCGGTCTGCGATACAAAGCTGGATTGCACACCGAACTTGGCTAAATCTGAGCCAATGAGTTTGATGGTGGAGCCAAACATCGATCGCGAACACACCACGTGGTCGCCCGACTGCAGCAAGCCCATGCACATCATCAAGATGGAGGACATGCCGGAGGCTGCTGAAATAGCAGCTTCAGTGCCTTCCATTTTGGCGAGTCGCTGCTCAAAACTGGCAACCGTCGGATTGCCGTAGCGGCCATAAGTGAAGCCATCTTCATCGCCAGCAAAACGGCGGGCCGCGGCCTCAGCTGAGGGCTGCACGTAGCCGCTTGTGAGGTACAGGGCCTCTGAGTTTTCCCCATACTGGCTGCGCGCGACCGCCGAGCGCACAGCTAGCGTATCGGGATGCAAATGGTCAGGCAATTGGTTCTCGGTCATGCTCAATCCGCGTGATTGGGTAGCGCAAGTCGCGAATTGTCCTGGGCACCCTCATCGCCGCCAACCCTGCTTGAATTCAACCTTGCAATGTCATCAGCATTGATGTCACCCGTGACATAAATTCCGTCAAAACATGAAGCATCGAAACCCGTGATGGCTGGATTAAGGGAGCCAATGGCCCTCTTCATTCCTTCAACGTCCTGGTAAATCAGGGCATCGCAGCCAATCAGTTCACGAATTTGCTCGACACTGCGATTGTGTGCAACCAGTTCGTCCGAGGTGGGCATGTCAATGCCGTATACATTGGGGTAGCGCACGGGTGGAGCAGCACTGGCCATATAGACTTTGCGGGCGCCTGCGTCGCGAGCCATCTGCACGATCTCGCGACTGGTGGTGCCGCGCACAATCGAATCATCGACCAGAAGCACATTGCGGCCCTTGAACTCACTGGCAATCACATTCAGTTTTTGACGCACTGATTTTTTTCTGACGGACTGGCCAGGCATGATGAAGGTGCGTCCAACATAACGATTTTTTACAAAACCTTCACGGTAGGGTAAGCCAAGCAACTGGGCCAATTGCGCTGCACTTGGACGGCTTGACTCCGGGATCGGGATAACCACATCAATCTCGTTCGGCGGAACCGTTGAAATCACCCGCTTGGCCAAAGACTCTCCCAAGTTAAGGCGCGCTTGATAGACAGAAATGCCATCCATGACGGAGTCAGGACGAGCAAGGTAAACATACTCAAAGATACAGGGGTTCAACACTGCATTGTCAGCGCACTGCTGAGCGTGAACGTGGCCATCGAGATCAATGAATACAGCTTCGCCCGGCGCAATATTGCGATCCAATTTATGGGACGTGCCTTCAAGTGCCACCGATTCACTGGCCACCATCACGGTGTTGTCATCACTGCGCCCCATGCAAAGCGGACGAATACCAAACGGATCGCGAAAAGCCAGCACCCCATGGCCAGCGATCATGGCAATCACGGCGTAGGAGCCTTTGATACGGCGATGGACCCGACGCACAGCCTCAAACAGGTCGCGGGGCTGCAAAGGCAGGCCCCGTGTTGTCTCGCCAATTTCATGAGCCAGCACATTCAGCAGCACTTCGGAATCACTCTCGGTATTGATGTGCCGATGATCCGTGCTGAACAGCTCCGCTTTCAAGGCATGGGCGTTGGTCAGGTTACCGTTGTGTACCAGCACGATTCCGAACGGTGCATTGACATAAAACGGTTGCGCCTCTTCCTCGCTGTATGCGTTGCCTGCCGTCGGATAGCGCACTTGGCCCAAACCGCAATCCCCAGGGAGGGAGCGCATGTTGCGCGTGCGAAATACATCACGCACCATGCCCTTGGCTTTTTGCATAAAGAACTTGCGCTCTTGCTGGGTAACGATGCCAGCGGCATCCTGACCTCGATGTTGCAAAAGTAGCAGCGCATCATAAATTAGTTGATTAACAGGTGCGTTGCTGACAACGCCTACGATTCCACACATACTTTGTCCGATCTCATGAAGGCAAATGCCTTCCAAATTCTTCAGGCAACACTGGTTGCAACCCCCTGAGCAAGGCGAGGCTGATGCCTACGCCAAAAGACTCAACCCACCACTGACTGGCCTTGAATGGCGTCGTGCTCAGCACAACGGTTGCGGCCAACAACACGGCCACACCCCTCAGTAGACCAAATATCGCTCCCAGCGCTCGGTCTGCCGGTTGGAGTCCCACCGCTGCGAACAAGCGCTGTACCAGTCTGGCCAACAAACTGCCGACGAAAATCGCTAAAACGAAAACAACAATGAATCCGGTCACATGCCGGAACATTTCGCTGGACCCGGCCATCGGCAGCATCCGGGCCATGTCCAGAGCAAACCATTGCGCAATAAAGAAAGCAGCAACCCAGTTCGTGGCCGACAACACCTCAAAAACAAGCCCCCGCCACGCACCCAGCAGGAAAGAAAGAAACAACACCCCTCCAAAAATCCAGTCTACAAGCGGGATCGACATGGTGACTGCCTGCACTGAGCTCACAGCGTCAAAATAGCCGCAGGCAAGTCGAGTTTCTTGATCTTTTCTGCCGCCGAGTCTGCCTCGGCTTTGGTGTCGAACGGTCCAACCCGAACACGAACGCGAGGTCCGTCTTTGGTCTCTGCCACGTGGGTATAGGTTTTCAGTCCAGCCCTCTCCATCTTCAAACGGACCTCTCGGGCCCGCACCACGTCAGCAAAAGCGCCGACCTGAACTACGTATCTGCTGGCAGACGCCGAAAGTTCTTTGGCCTGGTCTCGTCCATTCAGAAGGGCGCTCGCTCTGGCACTTTCGTCAGTATCGACAGCAGGCCGCGGTGCGGGCGCAGGATTCACTGCCGACTTTTCTGCCGATGTGGCATCGGGCTTCGTTTGGGTACCAGCTAATTGTTCGGTGGGCGCGTCGACGAGCGCTTTTGGCTTGTCTGGCTCTGCCGTTTTGGCCTGCGCTGCGGCTGGCACTACTTCAGGCTTTTCTGAACTTGTGACGGCAGGGGCGACCAATGCAACTGGAGCGGGAATAACCAATGGCGTGACCTTGTTGCGATCTGGAATATCAATGGCTAGATCTACCGGGATGGGGCGCGGCTGTTGATCGAACAGCAAGGGGAAACCAATCACCCCGGCAAGTACAAGCACTGCTGCCCCGATCAATCGGTATTTAGCCCGCTTGCGCATACTTTCAACGCTTTCGGGCTGCGAAGGCACAGGGGACTGATCGTCGCCCTGCTTGCGAAACTTGAAAAATGCCATGATGTGGAGGGTTCAGGAACTCAAGTACTCGGCATGTGTTTGGCATGAAGACGAGGAATGCCTTCCTGCAAGATGCCACCCACCGTGTAAAACGAACCAAAGACGACGATTCTATCAGTGGGATCCGCCGCCTCAATCGCTGCAGCCAGCGCCAACAGAGGGTTGGAGTAGGTTGACGCGACCACGTCCTTTCGAACATTGTGCTGCTGCCATTTGTCCAGAAGACACTCAGCTGACTCGGCGCGGGGGGTAGGCAGATCAGTAAAGTACCAACGATCAATGAGCGGGCGCACCTTGGCCAGCATCAGGGTCAGATCCTTGTCCGCCATGGCGCCAAATACCGCATGGGTGGTCGGAAAGTAGCCCATGGCGTCCAGGTTGGCGGCCAGTGCTGCAACAGAATGTGGGTTGTGAGCCACATCCAGGACCAGTGTGGGTTGCCCTGGAATGATCTGAAAACGCCCAGGCAGCTCGACGAAAGCCAATCCATTGCGAACCGATTGCGCCGTGACGGGCAACTTGTCACGCACGGCCGCCAGCGCCGCCAGCACGCCAGCCGCATTCACCAACTGATTGGCGCCGCGCAAGGCCGGATAAGCCAAACCACTGTAACGACGCCCCCGACCGGCCCAGCCCCACTGCTGCTTGTCCCCGGACACGTTGAAGTCCACACCAAAACGCCAAATATCGGCATCAATTTCCCTGGCATGGTCGAGAACACTCTGAGGCGGCATAGGGTCACTCACCACGACAGGGCGCCCAGTGCGCATGATGCCCGCCTTTTCACGGCCAATACTTTCCCGGTCTGAGCCCAGAAACTCCATGTGATCCAGATCAACACTGGTGATCACAGCGCAGTCGGGGTCGATGATGTTGACCGCGTCCAGCCGCCCACCCAGGCCCACCTCCAGAATGGCGACATCCAGACCCGACCGCGCCATCACGTCCAGTATGGCCAGGGTAGAAAATTCAAAATAAGTCAAAGATACACCGGCCTCGACCCTGACACGCTCGACGACGCCAAAAGCAGTTGCGAGTGTTGCGGCCGCCACTGGCGCGCCGTTGAGCCTGAGGCGCTCTTCAAAGTGCACCAGATGCGGCGAGGTATAGACGCCCACACGGTATCCCGCCTGCAGCAGAATGGACTCCAGCATGGCGCAAGTTGAGCCCTTGCCGTTGGTACCTGCAACAGTGATCACCGGGCAGGCAAACTGCAGCCCCATGAGGGCCGCGACTGATTTCACACGGTCCAGTCCCATGTCAATGCTTTTGGTGTGCAATTGCTCGGCGTGGGACAGCCATTCGTTCAGAGTGTGGGGTTGGGTGGTCATAAGCTTGAGTATTGTCGCCGAGTACGGCAAGATCTCGCCCATGGAACCCCACTTGACCATCCTCTACGGCATTCCCAACTGCGACACAGTCAAAAAAGCCCGCACGTGGCTGGACACTCACGGGGTCGCCTACGAATTTTTTGATTTCAAAAAAAGAGGCGCACCAGAACAGCGACTTGCCGCCTGGGTCAAGGCGATGGGCTGGGAGCCCCTGGTCAATGCCCGAGGCACCACCTGGCGCAAGCTGGACGAGGCCACCCGCGCGGCCGTGATTGATGCGCCGGGGGCGATTGCCCTGATGCTCGCCTCTCCCAGCGTGATCAAGAGGCCGGTGGTGGACTGGGCTGACGGCAGCGTCTCCGTGGGTTTTGATGACGCAAGGTGGTGTCAGCGACTTGGCCTGACCGGCCACAGTGCCTAGCCACAGCAACCCGCTGGTCGCCTAAAATCGCTCTTTATCCCACATTGCACAGCAGACAACATGGCCACCATCCTTCAAAATCTCCCTATCGGCCAAAAGGTCGGAATCGCTTTTTCTGGCGGTCTGGACACCAGCGCTGCCCTTCACTGGATGAAGCTCAAAGGCGCTGTACCTTACGCCTACACGGCCAACCTCGGTCAGCCTGATGAGTCCGACTATGACGAGATCCCCCGAAAAGCGATGGAATATGGTGCTGAAGCAGCCCGGTTGATTGACTGTCGCAGCCAATTGGCGGCCGAAGGCCTTGCGGCCATGCAGTGTGGTGCTTTCCACATCTCCACAGCGGGCGTCACTTATTTCAACACCACGCCGTTAGGCCGCGCAGTGACCGGCACCATGCTGGTGTCTGCCATGAAAGAAGATGACGTCAACATCTGGGGCGACGGTAGCACCTTCAAAGGCAATGACATTGAGCGCTTTTACCGCTACGGCCTGCTCACCAACCCGTCCCTGAAAATTTACAAGCCCTGGCTTGATCAGCTGTTCATTGACGAGCTGGGCGGCCGGGCCGAGATGTCGGCTTTCATGACCAAGGCGGGCTTTGGCTACAAGATGTCGGCTGAGAAAGCCTATTCGACTGACTCCAACATGCTGGGCGCAACCCATGAGGCCAAAGACCTCGAGCTGTTGAGCAGCGGCATGAAGATCGTTAACCCGATCATGGGCGTGGCGTTCTGGAAAGACGACGTTGAGGTTAAACGCGAAGAGGTCACGGTTCGTTTTGAGGAAGGCCGCCCGGTCGCCCTCAACGGGGTTGAGTTCCCGGACCTGGTGAGCCTGATTCTGGAAGCCAACCGCATCGGCGGACGCCACGGGCTTGGCATGAGCGACCAGATCGAAAACCGGATCATCGAAGCCAAGAGCCGTGGTATCTATGAAGCCCCTGGCTTGGCCCTGCTGTTTGCCGCCTATGAACGTTTGGTTACCGGCATTCACAACGAAGACACAATCGAGCAGTACCGGGACAACGGCCGAAAGCTGGGTCGCCTGCTGTACCAGGGCCGCTGGTTCGACCCCCAAGCCATCATGTTGCGCGAAACAGCGCAGCGCTGGGTGGCTCGCGCCGTCACGGGCGAGGTCACCCTGGAGCTGCGTCGGGGCAATGATTACTCGATCCTCAATACAGACTCGCCCAACCTGACCTACACACCGGAACGCCTGAGTATGGAAAAGGTGGAAGATGCACCTTTCTCGCCTCAAGACCGCATTGGCCAACTGACCATGCGAAACCTGGACATTGTGGATACCCGCGCCAAACTGGGCATCTATGCTCAGGCCGGCCTGCTGTCACTGGGTAAAGACGGTGACCTGTTGAGCCTGACCAACGACCTGCCCCGCTGAAGACCGTGCCAACACTAACTGGAACACCCATGAATTCATTGTCCCGTCGATTGCTGCTTTCCTCCCTGGCAGCCCTCACCTTGGGCGGTGCCCTGCCCGCCCTGGCTCTGCCCCCCGCAACGGGCAAGGTGATTCTGACCCTGACCGGCAAGATTGATGAAAAAAATGCGGGCGACAAAGCAGTTTTTGATCTGGCCATGCTGGAAAAGCTGCCTCAACAGACCTTCACGACCAAAACCCCTTGGGACAAGCAACCTGTCAAATTCACGGGCCCACTGTTGCGCGACGTTCTGGCAGCTGCCAAGGCCAGTGGCACAACCCTCAAGGCCAATGCGCTCAACGACTACAAAACATCGATCCCTCTGGCGGACGCGATGCGCTTTGACATGGTGCTCGCCCACAAGATGAACGACCGAGCCATCCCGGTGCGCACCAAAGGTCCGCTTTTCATCATCTACCCTTTTGATACCAAGGCTGAACTGCGCTCAGCTGTGTACTACGAACGATCAGCCTGGCAACTGAAGTCCATCGACGTCGAGTGACGTCGCATCATGCCCCACCGTCAGAATAACAAGCGCTACCTGTTATGGCTGGCGCTGGGCACGGCCACCATGGCGGTGGTCATGGCGGTGATGCTGGCGCTCCAGGTCACTCAAAATGAGGCAATTCGCAAGGGTAGTCAAATGAGGATGGACTCCCTGACGGCCATGGCCTTCCAATTTGAGCGCGAATTTTTGCGATTTCGGCAGGCACTCGATGTCGCTGTGCGAACTCCGGATCAATCGGATCTGGACGATCTGGTTCTGCGTTACGATATTTTCGTCAGCCGATTGAACCTGCTCAAAGACAACCCAAGCACCGACGCGTTGTTGAAGCGCCCCGAGCTCGTCAAGGCGCTTCCGCTTTTAAACCAATTGATTGCGCGCACCGACATTGAATTGGCCAAGACGCCATTGGACCTGGCGAAGCTGGGTGATGTCTTGAAAGAATTCAACACCATCGGGCCTGAGGTGCAAGCGCTGAGCCTGGCCGCTGACTCACTCGTCACCCGTTTGGTAGAACAGCAACAAAATGACCTACTCAGCAAGAATGAACACATCATCTGGCTTACTTTGGCACAGCTGGTCCTGCTGCTGGCAGCCGCTGGGGCCCTGGTGATCAGGCAACGGCGCCAGGAGGAGCAGCGGCGAGCGGTCGAAAAACTGACGCAAGACTTGCGTGATGCCAAGTTCGAGGCAGAAAGTGCCAACCGGGGAAAGAGCCTTTTTCTCGCCAACATGAGCCATGAGCTGCGCACGCCCTTCAATGGCATCTTGGGCATGCTGAGTTTGCTGGAAGAATCACCACTGAACGCCCAGCAAATCGATCACATTCAGACGGTACGACGCTCAGCCAATCATTTGATGGAACTGCTCACCGACATTCTGGATGTATCCGCGCTGGAGTCCGGCAAACTGGCCCTCAAACAGGGGCCTGTGAGCCCGCACGGCCTGCTGCTGAAGGTTGAAGCCTTGATGAAGCCGCTGTCAGCTGACAAAAAACTGTCTTTTACCGTGGATGTCCAAAGCGCTTTGCCCCAGTGGGTCCACGCTGACGGCACCCGCATCAAACAAATTTTGTTCAACCTGATCAATAACGCAATCAAATTCACAACACAAGGGAATGTCACGTTAACCGTGCGCAACAGCCAAGACACAGGCGGCTTCGCCAGACTGGAATTCGAGGTCAGTGATACCGGCATTGGCATCAGCCCGGAAGGAATAACTCGCCTGTTCCAGCGTTTTTACCAAGTGGATAGTGGCATTGACCGCAAATTCGGAGGCACCGGACTGGGGTTGGTTATATCGCGGTCATTGGCGACCATGATGGGGGGCGGGATTGTGGTGCAAAGCACGGTGGGGGTCGGGTCGGTATTCACATTGACACTGCCCCTCGCGGCTTGTGCTGCGCCCGCAGACGCGCCCTCTGACGGAGTACAGCAAGTCCAAGTCAACGCAGCCTTGTCCTCGACTGCTTCAGTGATGCCTGCACCGGCTGCCACAGACCGCACCCAAGCGCCCGTTGCCCCACCGGCACCCCGGGTATTGGTCGTAGAGGATCACCCCGTGAACAGCGAGTTCATAGGCGTGCTCCTGAGTCGGCTGGGTTGTGAGAGCGTCTTTTGCGAGGATGGCCAGCAAGCCCTCGACAGCGTTCGGGAGCAGATGTTTGACCTGATCCTCATGGACATCAATATGCCGGTGATGGATGGATTGACAGCCACCCGAGCCATCAGGGCATTGCCCAGTGCCATTGCCCGGGTGCCTATCATCGTGTTGACCGCCGATATCGTCAATGAAGCCCGGGATCAGGCTCTGGCAGCTGGTGCCACTGATTTTCTGACCAAGCCAGTGCAAATTGCCCAGTTTCGCGCCACGATGAAGAACCACCTGAAGAACCTTGCAGCGTCCTGAACGGTAACCTCAAACTCAGCGCGTTCGCCTCCAGGCGCCCGCGCGCAAGCGCAGACCCGGCAAACCACGATTGGCTTGTCCTTGTGTCAAATAGTCTCCTGCGATCGGCTTGAGCGCACTGGGCGCGATACCTAAGGAAGATAAACCAGGCAACTTCCCACTTGCCACGTTATCAACCTGCATGGAGTCGAGATTGTCCAGGCTCATGAGCGGCTCACCAGGCGCCAAGGCCATCATGCGAGCCTGCAAGCGGCCCATCCACAACGGCAAACCGATGACGGGGCGGCCACGCCCCTCACGCACACCGCTGAGTTGTGCCGACAACTGCACCAACTCCTTGAGCGTAAAAACGTCAGGCCCGACCAACTCCAGCACCCGGGGTGACGGCCCCGGAGGGGCCTCAAGGCTTTTCACCACGGCCGCAGCGACGTCATGGACCCACACGGGTTGAAACCGTGCCTGTGCGCCCGCCAGGGGCATCACCGGAAACACCTTTTGCAAGGATGCGAACAGATTCAAGAATTTGTCGTCTGCACCAAAGATCACACTGGGCCGAAGCACCGTCAAATCAAAACCAGATGACGTTGCGTTGCCGCCAGCCGCCTGCATCAATGCTGCCTCGCCCTGCCCTTTACTGCGCAAATACAGGGAGGGTGCAGCTTGGTAATTTTGGGCATCAGCACCCAAAGCGCTGATGTGCACCACCCGCTTGACACGCCCGCCCAGGCAGGCGCGCGCCAACTTTTGCGGCAAGGCCACGTGCACTTTGTCGAAGGCAGCTTTGCTGCCATGAAGAATCGCCACCAGATTCACCACGGCATCATGTCCCGCCACGACCCGGGTCAGCACCATCTCGTCGTGAACGTCCAACTCCAGCACGGTCAGCATCGGTAAATGCTGCAGATGCTGCGCGTTGGCGCGCCTGCGGGTGGGCACGGTGATGTGCCAGCCCTCACGCGCCAGTTTTTCACATACATGCGCACCGACAAAGCCAGTGCCACCCAGGATCAGTATTTTTTTCATGATTTCATTTAGTGCGTTGAACAAGTGCCTGTCCTTCCCAAGGTCAGGAAGCGCCTCGTTGGTTTTGTCGATACAGCTAACATGACGTCTTTTTTGGAATCCATAGACACCATGACCACCACCAGCATCGCCAATGTCACCGTTAACACCCAGGCTAGCGTCTATTTTGACGGCAAATGCATCAGCCACGGTATTACCTTCCCGGACGGCACCAAAAAATCAGTGGGCGTCGTGCTGCCAGCCACCCTGACCTTCAACACCGGCGCGCCCGAAATCATGGAATGCGTCGCGGGCCATTGCGATTACAAACTGGCTGGCACGGACGCCTGGCTGACTTCTGGCCCGGGGGATAAGTTCAACGTAGCGGGCAACTCGTCTTTCGAGATCCGCGTGACCGAGCCCTACCATTACATCTGCCACTTCGGTTGATTCAGACCACTGTGGGTTCGGGCTCCAGACGGATGCCGAAGCGCTCGTACACGCTGGTCTGGATCGCGCCGGCAAGCGTCATCACCTCACCGCCCGTAGCCCCGCCCCGGTTGACCAGCACCAACGCCTGTTTCTCATAGACCCCTGCTTGGCCCACCGACTTGCCGCGCCAACCGCAGGCATCAATCAACCAGCCCGCAGCAAGCTTGACCGAGCCATCGGCCAGGTGGTAATAAACAATTTTTGGATCGCGCGCAATGATGTCGGCGCATTGCTCGGTTGAAACGGTGGGGTTCTTGAAAAAACTGCCCGCATTGCCAATGATGTCGGGGTCCGGCAACTTGGCGCGGCGAATATCGCAGACCCACTGGTAAATTTGCTGCGCAGTGGGTTGACCGATGCCCGTCTCTGCCATTTTTCGCTCCAGATCGGCGTAGCCCAGCACGGGTGCCCAGGGTTTGGGCAGTGAGAACCGCACATGCGTGATCAGTGCCCTGCCGGCCAATCCCACCCGCTGCGTGCTCTCCCCGGGCTGGGACAGGTGCTTGAACACCGAATCCCGGTAGCCAAAACCACATTGCGCAGCATCCAGCGTGAATATCTGGCCGGTCTCCAGGTCAATGGCATCGAGCGACTCAAACCTGTCCTGCAACTCCACGCCATAGGCTCCCACGTTCTGCACGGGGGAGGCGCCCACCGTTCCGGGAATGAGCGCCATGTTCTCCAGGCCAGGGTAGCCTTGCTGCAGCGTCCAGGTGACAAAGTCATGCCAATTCTCGCCCGCACCGGCCTCCACGATCGTAGCCCGGGCAGTCTCTCGCACCATCCGTCGCCCCCTGATTTCGACCTTCAGGACCAAGGGCTTGACATCGCCCGTGATGACAATATTACTGCCACCGCCCAGCACAAATTTGGGCACAGGCCCCCATTCGGCACTGGCCAGGAGGGTTTGCACATCGGCCTGACTGGCGATGCGCACCAGCGAGTGCGCACGGGCCACGATATGGAAGGTATTGCAGGACTGAAGGGGAGCGTTTTTCTCGACTAACATGCCTGTCATTCTCTCACCAGCTTCCTCACCCCCTTTTTTTTCTGGAACCCACGCCATGCCCTCTTTTGATACCGTCTGCGACGCCAACATGGTGGACGTGAAACACGCCATTGAAAACACCACCAAGGAAATCACTACCCGATTCGACTTCAAGGGCACGCCCGCCTCGATTGAACTCAAGGACAAGGAGATCACCGTGATCGGCGATGCTGAATTCCAGCTCACCCAAATTGAGGACATCCTGCGCAACAAGCTCACCAAGCGCGGCGTGGACGTGCGCTTTCTGGACATGGGCGACGTCCAGAAAATGGGCGGTGACAAGGTCAAACGCGTGATCAAGGTGCGTAACGGCATCGAGGCCGAATTGGCCAAGAAAATCCAGCGACTCATCAAAGACAGCAAGATGAAGGTTCAGGCGGCCATTCAGGACGAAAAAGTGCGGATCACCGGCGCCAAGCGGGATGACCTCCAGGCCGCCATGGCCTTGATCAAAAAAGACATCACCGATTTCCCGCTGACCTTTGATAACTTTCGTGATTAGTCAAACGTTCGGGGTGCCAGCGTGACCGTCCAGACCGAAAATGAATACGAAGACCTACTCGGCCTGTGGGCGGACCTGGAGGCGGGTCTGGGCATTGTTCTGGGCAATCCAGCCAACGTCCAGGAGTTTGAGCTGCGGGTCCGGCAATACGACCGCTGGATGACCGACCTGCTCAAACGCGACACTGACATAGGTCTGTACCTGCTTTTTCAGCTGGCCTCCAACTCCTGGGTGGGCTACAGCGCCTCGCACGCGCTGATCAGCGCTGTGCTGTGCCACTTGATCGCGCTGGAGCTGAAACTTCCCCAGGATGAGCGCGACGGCCTGGTACACGCCGCGCTGACGATGAACATTGCCATGACCCAACTGCAGGACCAGATGGCGAGCCAACTGGAAAAACCCTCCACTGAGCAACAAACCGCCATCCGGGACCACGCCGCCAGGGGTGTCAGGTTGCTGGGCAGCCTGGGGGTAGTCGACCGGCTGTGGCTTGAAACCATCGCACGCCACCATGACGACAGCGCCGACAACGGCAGCTTGCGTCAAATCCCCGCTGAACAACGTCTTGCCCGCATCCTGCGGGTGGCAGACCGATACGCCGCCATGATCAGTCCGCGCAAATCACGCGAGGGCCGCAGCGCCATGGATTCAGCGCGATCCATCCTCGGTCGGACAGCGGAAATCGTGGACGAGGTGGGCCTGGTACTGGTGGGGGTGGTAGGCCATTGCCCGCCCGGAACTTTTGTGCGGCTTGACGATGGACAGGTGGCCGTGGTGATGCGCCGCAGCACCCAGCCCAACCGCCCTTTTGTGGCCATTGTGATCAATGAAGCCGGGGCACTGGTGAACCCGCCGCGCCCGCACCGCACCGCCAGCGCCAGCCCGGGCATCAGGTCTGCCTTGCCGCCATCGGCCGTGCGCGAAAGACTGAATCACTATCTCATTCTGCAAATGGGCGCTTGCGCGGAACAGCACCCTTGAGCGCTCTACTTTTTATCTTTAAAACCATTAAATAGCGCCGGCTAGAAGCTGATTTCATTCTAAATTTTCTTCCATGAAGGTCCGCATCACTCGGGCGACCACCAAGCCGTCGTGGTCCAGGGCCAAGCTGCTGATACCCGTGTTGTAGACGGTTTCCCCCAGAACCTCACGCCTTTTCCCCAACAAGTAGGCGTTGTAGTCTTCCACGAACTCGGGGTGAGGCTGCACGCAAAACACGTGCTGACCCACCGAAAAAGCCGCCACCGGGCAAAATTCGCTGCTGGCCAGCAAGGTAGCACCTGGAGGCAAGTCAAACACCTGATCCTGATGGCTGGCCAACAACGACAACTCGGTGCGCCCTGCGGCCAGCTCCGGCGCATGCCATTGGTAGGTCAGGCGCCCCACGCCCCACCCTTGCGGCGCACGCCCAACCCGGGCACCCAGGCACAAAGCAATCAGCTGGTGGCCAAAGCAAATACCGATCAACTTTTTACGCGCCTGCAGCAGTTTCTCCACCCGGTCGCGCAACGCCAACACCCACGGTTCTTGCGAGAAGGCGTCGGCCTGGCTACCCGTCAATAGCACCGCATCGAAGCCGTCAAACGACGCGGGGTAGTGCCCCAAGGTGGTGTTAAACATCTCAAAAGTGCCTTCAGCGCCGGCACCCCGCAGCAAGCGCTCAAACATCGCGCCATAGCTGGTGTAGAGCGGGGCGACCTCGGAATCGAGCACATCGTTATCAAGTACGCAATAGTTCATGGCCCGGCTTCAGTGCTTGCGCTTGTGATGGGGCTTGTTGTCATGGGCATGCTTGGGTTCGTGCTTGTGCGGTGCCGGGTGGGCGCCA
This sequence comes from Rhodoferax sp. OV413, assembly GCA_943371745.1. Taxonomy (GTDB): domain Bacteria; phylum Pseudomonadota; class Gammaproteobacteria; order Burkholderiales; family Burkholderiaceae_C; genus Rhodoferax. The sequence goes on along the minus strand of CALRWE010000096.1, from coordinate 2,929 downwards.
GCCTTTTTGCCCAGACGCGACTCGGTGCCCTTGGCCAAACGTCCCAGATTCTCGGCATGGCGGTAGATCAGCAGCAAGGACATGACCGACACCGCCAGCAAAACACCCTTGTTCATGAACCAGACCGTGCCATCACCAAAGACGTAGTACACCGGAGCAAACAGTGCCGCCGTGATGGATGCCAACGAAGAATACCGGAAGAAGTAAGCCATGATCAACCAGGTAGCCGCTGTGGCCAGGCCCAAAATCCAGCTGATCCCCAGCAACACGCCCAGCGCTGTGGCCACCCCCTTGCCGCCCGCAAACTTGAAAAATACCGGGTAAAGGTGCCCAAGAAACGCGGCCAACCCGACCAGGGCCATGGTGCCTTCTTCCAGGCCATAGGGCTGCCCGAACCACTTGACCAGCATCACCGGCAACCAGCCTTTGGCGGCATCGAGCAACAGCGTCGCAATGGCCGCGCCTTTGCTGCCGGAACGCAGTACGTTGGTGGCACCAGGGTTCTTGCTGCCAAAGGTGCGCGGATCGCTCAGGCCCATGGCACGGCTCACGATCACAGCAAACGAGAGCGACCCGATCAGGTAGCCCACCAAGGTCGCCACATAGGGCAAATAAGACGGCATGAATTCCAAAAAAACATCTCCTGCAGCTGCGCCCGAGGGTCGGGGCATGAGCTGCGTATTCTGCCAGCCCGCGTCAGCGTCAGTCTTCCAGCGCGCACTGCACCGGTTTGGCGCCCAGCAGCGTCACGCACACCTGGGGATCGATGCCCACCAGATAGCCCCGGCGACCGCCATTGATCAAAATCCCGGGCAGCTCAAGAATCGAGCTTTCCATGTAGATGGGCATGTCCCGGCGCAAGCCAAAAGGCGAGGTGCCGCCCACCAGGTACCCGCTGTGCCGGTTAGCCACCTCGGGCTGGCAGGGCTCCACCGACTTGGCGCTAATCTGGCGCGCCAGGTTTTTGGTGGACACCTTGCGGTTACCGTGCATGAGCACCACCAGCGGTCGGGCGTCCTGGTCCTGCATGATGAGGGTTTTGACCACCGTGAAAGGATCGAACCCCAGCACCTCGGCACTGTGCTGCGCACCGCCGCGCGCCAGGTACTCATAGGGATGCTCAGTGAACACCACCTTGTTGGCTTTGAGAAGCTGGGTAGCGGGGGTCTCGCTGACACGGTCCTTTTTGGACATGGGGTATCTGATGTGGATGAGATTGGGTAGCCCGAGTGTCTCACTTCCGGTGTGCTCTCTTGTCATGACAGTACGGCCACACCGCCAGCAAGCCGGTCGGTTTCAGGCAATCACCTGAATATCAGAGAACAACACGACAGGGTGTGTAGTAGTGCCGATCAGGGCGATCTGCACGGCGGCGACGCTGCCACTACCGTCGGCGTCGTAGTACAACGCACCCGTGCTGGTGTTGTAAAGAACCCGATCATCCGCGTCATGCCCTTTAACCACACCAGCACCCGACCAGAACTGCCCTTGAGTCAGAGCCGTGGAGGATGTGCCCAAAGCACTGAAAACGCTGCGACTGAGTTGAATCTTGTCCAGCCCAGATTGAAAGTCGATCACCGTATCCAGATTGTTAATGGCATTGGCGGCCACTTTAAAGACGAAGAAATCAGAACCCGAACCGCCCACCAACGTGTCATTGCCACCGCCACCAACCAGGACATCGTTGCCTGCGCCCCCGTTGAGCACGTTGGCAGCAGCATTCCCCTCAATCACATTGGCCAATTCATTTCCCGTCCCGCTGACGGCCGCAACGCCGGTCAGCGTGAGGTTCTCGATATGGGTGCCCAGCGCATAAGAAACCGAGGACTTGACCAAGTCGATGCCTCCTGCCGAGCTGATTTCCCGCACGATATCCATGGTGTTGTCGACGACGTAAGTGTCATGACCCAAACCGCCCTCCATGTAGTCCATTCCAATGCCGCCGTCAAGGATGTCCGCACCCGCATTGCCGATCAGTACATCGTTACCCGCCAAGCCTGACAAGTTGTCATCGTACCCGGCCCCGGTCAGCAAGTTGCCGTTGGCATCACCCATCAAGTTCAGTGAGGTCATCACTTTAGCCGTCAAAGAATAGGTACCCGTGCCCGAGGCAAGGTCCCATGCTGCGAGGTAATAGGTGCCGGAGACGGGCGCTGTGTAAACAATTTTTGAGTCGTTTGTCGCGCTGCTCGCGTTGTCATTGGCTGCAACGATAGCCAAGCCAGAGGTGTAAAGCTCCAGGTAGGCGTTAAGCGAACCACCGGTGCGAACGAGATCAAATGAGTAGCTGGTACCCGCCGCGAGCGTCACCTTGAACAAGTCGCAGTCGTTTATTTTCTCGATGCTTCCCTTGGAGGACACACCGTTGACCAAGACCACACCCGTCGTGGCTGTACTCGCCGCGTAGTCATCCAGAGGTGCTGCCAAATCGTCGTTGGTGATCGTCGCTGTGGCGCTGGCGGTGCCGAGCTTCAGACCCGTGCTGGGGCTGGACAGGGTGACCGTGAAGGTCTCGCTGGCTTCAACGGCCGTATCACCCGCCACCAGGACTTGAACGGTAGCGCTGGTCTGGCCGGCGGCAATGGTTGTTGTGCCGGTCAAGGCGCTGGCGAAGTCGTTGGCCGCTGCCGCCGAGGTGCCCGAGCCTGCCACGGCCCACTTGACGGTCTGGGCGGTGGTACTGGCTTTGTCGAGCTTGACGGTGAAATTGAAAGCCGTGCTGCCACTGTTGCCCTCTGACAAGCTGACTGAATTGGCGCTGATCGACACCACAGGAACTGCGGGGGCCACATCGTCGTTGGTGATCGTCGCTGTGGCGCTGGCGGTGCCGAGCTTCAGACCCGTGCTGGGGCTGGACAGGGTGACCGTGAAGGTCTCGCTGGCTTCAACGGCCGTATCACCCGCCACCAGGACTTGAACGGTAGCGCTG
>CALRWE010000095.1:0-17025 GCA_943371745.1 Rhodoferax sp. OV413 | reverse complement strand
CACCCGCTTGACCATGCCGCCCGACAAATCAGAGGGCATTTTGTGCGCCTGCGAGGGGTCCAGACCGGCCATTTGCAGCTTGACCATGGCCACATCGTGAATCAGGTCGCGCGGCAGGGTGCCGAGTTCGCGCAGCGGGAAACCGATGTTCTCCAGCACGGTAAAGGCCGAGAACAGCGCCCCGTGCTGAAACAGCATGCCCACCCGGCTGGCTGCGCCCTCGCGCCCCAGTTGCGAGGCGGGCTCACCCAGCACAGTGACCTGGCCGCGCGCGGGCGTCTCCAGCCCCAGGATCTGGCGCAGCAGCACGGTCTTGCCGCTGCCCGAGCCGCCCACAATCGACATCAGCTCGCCCTGTCCGATGGTCAGGTCAAGGTCCTGGTGGATCACGGCCTCGCGCCCGGTGGTGCGGAAGATGGACCACAGCTTGTCAATCTGCACTACGGGGGCGGCTCCCTTGGTGGGCGTCATATGCCGATGTCCTTGAACACCACCGCAAACAGGGCATCCACCAGAATCACCATCGTGATGGAGGTCACCACCGAGGCTGTGGTGCCCTGGCCCAGGCTTTCGGTGTTGGGTTTGACGCGCAGGCCGTAGTGGCAGCCAATGAGCGCAATCATCAGCCCGAAGACGGCGGACTTGGCCAGGGCCAGGTACAGGTTCGAGACCTGCACCACCCGGGGCAGGGCCTCAAAAAAATAAGCCGGCGTCACCCCCATGGTCAGGTCGGCGGCCAGCATGCCGCCCAGCAGCGCGGCCAGCGTGGTCCAGACCGTGAGCAATGGCATGGCCAGGGACATCGCCAAGGCACGGGGCAACACCAGCCGGTAGCCCCGGGGAATGCCCAACACGCGCATGGCGTCGAGTTCTTCGGTGACCCGCATCACCCCGATTTGCGCGGTAATGGCCGAGCCCGAGCGCCCGGCAATCAAAATGGCGGCCAGCACCGGCCCGAGTTCGCGGACCAGTGAGAGTCCCAAAATATTGACGATGAAGGCATCCGCACCAAACTGGCGCAGCTGCTGCGACATCAGATAGGCCAGCACCACGCCAATCAAAAACCCCAGCAGCGCCGTGATGGGCAGCGCCGTGGCGCCAATCTGGTACAGGTGGCCCGACACATCGCGCCAGGGACCCTTGTGGGGGGCGCGCGCCAGCTTGATGGTGTCGAGCAGCAACTGGCCCACCAGGCGCATCAGATCGCGGGCATGGTCGATGCCCAGCCAGACCAGCGCGCCAAGTTTCAGAAACAGCTGCCACGGCGTCACCGGGTTCGCCTTGGGCAGCACCACCGAGTAGTGCGCCACACGCGCCAGCATGCTGCGCTGCCCGTCGTTCAAGCTCAGTTTGTCAGGCCACTGGTGGCCCCAGGCGTTCCAGAGGACTTGTGCGCCCGTGTGGTCCATGCGCTCCAGCCCTCGCAAATCCCACTGAGTCCCTTCGCCGCCCGGGGCCCAGGGCTTGGCACACAGCGCCAGATTGGCCTGGATGCGGGGCCACACCGCGGGATCGCCCAGCCGCGCCGCCGTCCAGCACCCTGACAGCACCACCCCTGGCGCGTCGGGGGCGACCGTGGGTGTGATCCGGGGCTGGGTTTCAGGCATGGTTTGGGGCCGTGTCGTCAGGTGAACAAGGGGTGGTGGGTGGCAGAGGCCGAGCCGCCTGCCATCGTAACGCCAAAGGCGTGCCGCCTGGTTGACTCCACCTGTGCTGTCCTTGGGGCAAAATTACCAGACCTACAGGAGACACCGTGAATAACCCTATTTTTTCGTCCACCCCCGAGCTGAGCGTCGAGCAGCGCGGCCCCGCGTTGTGGCTGACCATCACCCGCGAAGAGCGGCGCAATGCCATGAGCCACGGCGTGCTGGCCGGCATGACGCAGGCCATCACAGCGGCGCAGGGCCAGCGCGACATTCGCGCCATCGTGATCACCGGCGCGGGTACCAAGGCGTTTTGCTCCGGGGCCGACCTGCAGTCGGCCAACGCCTTCACCACCGATTACTCCGAGCCGCACGGTCACCTGGCGCAACTGTTGCGCGCGGCTCGGGCCAGTTATGTGCCGCTGATTGCCCGGGTGAATGGCGCTTGCATGGCCGGTGGCATGGGCCTGATGTCGATGTGTGACATGGCTGTGGCGGCCCGCCACGCGGTGTTTGGCCTGCCCGAGGTGAAGGTGGGCGTGTTCCCGGCGCAGGTGCTCTCGGTCCTGCAGCATTTGATTCCCCGGCGCACCCTGAACGAGATGTGCCTGACCGGTGAGCCCATCACCTCGGCGCAGGCACTCGATGCGGGCCTGGTCAACTACGTGGACGACGACCTGGACGCCAAGCTGCAGTGGCTGCTGGAGCGCCTGCTGGACAAGTCCCCCGCCGCCATCCGCCGTGGCCTGTACACGCTCAAAAAGGTGGAAGCCATGGCGTTTGAAGAGTCCATGTCGTTCACCGAGAGCCAGATCGCCCTCTTTACCCTGACCGAAGACGCCAAGGAGGGGCAAAAAGCCTTTCAGGAAAAACGCAAGCCGAACTGGGTGGGGCACTGAGCGCGCTGGCAGCCTGACACCCATGAACACCACTTTCGACTACATCATCATTGGCGCCGGCACCGCGGGTTGCCTGCTGGCCAACCGGCTCTCGGCCGACTCATCCAAGCGCGTTTTGCTGATTGAGGCGGGTCGCCCGGATGATTACCACTGGATTCACATTCCCGTGGGTTACCTCTATTGCATTGGCAACCCGCGCACCGACTGGCTGTTCCAGACCGAGCCCGATGCCGGACTGAACGGGCGCACCCTGCGTTACCCGCGTGGCAAAACGCTGGGCGGGTGCAGCAGCATCAACGGAATGATCTACATGCGCGGCCAGGCGCGGGACTACGACCAGTGGGCCCAGCTCACTGGCGATGAGGCCTGGCGCTGGGATCGTTGCCTGAGTGACTTCAAGAAGCACGAAAATCACTATAAATTAGATAGTGGTTCAGGCAATAAAAATGCTGACCAGAGCCCGGAAAGCCTTAAAAATTTCGCTGCATTGCATGGTGGCGGGGGCGAGTGGCGCGTCGAGAAGCAGCGCCTGCGCTGGGATGTGCTGGACGCGTTCTCGCAGGCGGCGCAGCAGGCCGGCATTGCCGCCACCGACGACTTCAACCAAGGCAGCAACGAGGGTGTGGGCTACTTTGAGGTCAACCAGAAGAGCGGCTGGCGCTGGAACACCGCCAAGGCCTTTTTGCGCCCCACCTGCACCAGCCGCCCCAATTTCGAGCTGTGGACCTCGTCGCAAGTGGCTCAGTTGGCGCTTCAGACCGACGCCGATGGCCAGCTCCGTTGCACCGGCGCGCAGGTGATGAAAGAGGGCGTCCGCTTGACGGTGTCGGCCCGCGCCGAGGTGATACTGAGCGCCGGCAGCATTGGCTCGCCCCAGATCCTGCAGCTCTCCGGCATTGGCCCCGGGGCGCTTTTGCAGCAGCACGGCGTGGCCGTGGCGCATGACGCGCCGGGCGTGGGCGCCAACCTGCAGGACCACTTGCAGATCCGGGCGGTCTTCAAGGTGGAGGGCGTGAAGACGCTCAACACCCAGGCCAATTCCCTTTGGGGCAAGGCCATGATCGGGCTGGAGTACGCCCTCAAGCGCACCGGCCCGATGAGCATGGCGCCCTCGCAACTGGGCGCCTTTACCCGCAGCGACCCCAGCCAGCCCTACCCGAACATCGAATACCACGTGCAGCCGCTGAGCCTCGATGCCTTTGGTGAGCCGCTGCACGCCTTCAATGCCTTCACCGCCAGCGTCTGCAACCTGAACCCCACCAGCCGGGGCACGGTCCAGATCAAGAGCCCCCGCTTTGATGTGGCCCCCGCCATTGCCCCCAATTACCTGAGCACCGAGGCCGACCGGAAGGTGGCGGCAGACTCGCTGCGCGTCACCCGGCGCATCGTGGCCCAGCCTGCGCTGACCAAGTACAAGCCACAGGAATACAAGCCGGGTGTGCAGTTTCAGACCGACGCTGACCTGGCCAAGCTGGCCGGCGACATTGCCACCACCATCTTTCACCCGGTCGGCACCACCAAAATGGGCACGGCCACGGACCCCATGGCCGTGGTTGATTCGCGGCTGCGGGTTCGTGGCCCCCGGGGCGGCCTGATTGCCGGTCTGCGGGTGGTGGACGCGGGTGTGATGCCGCTCATCACCAGTGGCAACACCAATTCGCCCACCCTGATGCTGGCCGAGAAGGCCGCGCAATGGATTGTGGAGGACGCTGCGTCCGCCCTCAAAGGGTAAATGCCCAAAGGGTTTGTCCTGATGTTCTGCCCCATGTTGGGGCGTAAACTTGACGCACGCACCAGGCCGCAGGTCTGCTGAAGACAAGCGACCCAGGAGACACGCCTCATAAAGGCACATAAAAAATTACAAAAGCACCGGCAATCCCGGTGCTTTTTTCATTTAATCAGGCGCTAGCCATTGTTTCTATTGGGTTTGAGTACTAAAAATAGCAGCAAACGCAGCCTGGGCCTGATGGGACAATGCCGCCATGGAATTGTTGATTGTTTCGCTGGCCTCGCTGCTGGCCGGTTTTGTGGACTCGATTGTGGGCGGCGGTGGTTTGATTCTGGTGCCCGCCCTGTTTGCCACCTTTCCCACAGCCCACCCCGCCACCCTGTTTGGTACCAACAAAGGCGCTTCGGTCTGGGGCACCGCCTTTGCCACCTGGCAGTTCAGCCGCCGGGTGGAGATGCGCTGGGCGGCGCTCTTGCCAGCAGCAGGGGCCGGATTTGTAGCCTCATTTGCCGGGGCCTGGCTGGTGACCGTGGTGTCGCCGGATTACCTGCGCAAGCTCTTGCCCCTGGTGCTGCTGGCGGTGCTGATCTATACCGTGGCCAAAAAAGACCTGGGGCGCAGCCACACGCCGCGGTTTTCTGGCGCTGCTGAGCAGTGGGTGGCCGCCTCGGTAGGGGCGCTGATCGGGTTTTACGATGGCTTTTTTGGGCCGGGCACAGGGAGCTTTCTGGTCTTCCTGTTTGTGCGCCTGCTGGGTTACGATTTTTTGAGCGCCTCGGCCTCGGCCAAGCTGGTGAACACGGCCACCAACCTGGCCGCACTGCTGTTGTTTGTTGCCAAGGGGCACATCTGGTGGCACTTTGTGGTGGCCATGGCCCTGGCCAACGTGGTGGGCAGCTTGCTGGGCACCCGCCTGGCGCTCAAGCATGGAACCGGTTTTGTCCGGGTGTTTTTTATGTTGGTGGTGAGTGCCCTGATTCTCAAGACCGGCTATGACGCCTTTGTGCGTTAACGCGCTGCTGTAGCAGGCGCGGCGGGAGTAGCTGCCCGGGGGGCGCTGGCGGGCGCCAGGGGCCCTGGTGGCCAAGGCATGTCGCTCACCAGGCGCGGTTTGCCCAAGGGCGCGGAGGCCTGCCCGATTTTCACGGCCGCCATGTCCTGCTCGCTGGGGTATTGGCCCATCAGCCAATAGTCAAAGACCCGGCGCGCAATGGGAGCGGCATGGGCAGCGCCAAAACCGGCGTTTTCCACAATCACGGCAATGGCGATCTTGGGGTCCTCGGCGGGCGCAAACGCGATGTAGAGCGCGTGGTCACGCTGGTGCTCTTCCATCTTGCTGGCGTTGTACCTGTCTTTTTGACCGATGGAGACGGCTTGCGCGGTGCCGGTCTTGCCGCCAGACAGGTAGCCCGCCCCCGCAAACACCCGGGTGCCGGTGCCTTCCTGGGTGACGCCGACCATGGCTTTGCGCACGATGGCCACATGCTCGGGCTTGTAGCCCAGGTCTTGCGGTGGCTCAGCGGCCAGCGGGGTCTTGAGCCGGGTGGTGGCGTCCTGGGTGGCAATCACCAATTGGGGTTTGTGCTTGATGCCATTGTTGGCCAGGATGGCGGTGGCCTGGGCCAGCTGGAGCATGGTGAAGTTGTTGTAGCCCTGCCCGATACCCAGTGAAATGGTTTCACCCGCGTACCAGCGCTTTTGTTCCGGCTTTTTGTAGTACTCGCGCTTCCAGGTGGTGCTGGGCAGCAAGCCGCGCACTTCGCCTTGGATGTCGATACCGGTGATCTGCCCGAAGCCGAGTGGCTTCATGAAGTCATGCATGACGTCCACCCCCAGCTCATTGGCCAGGGAGTAGTAATAGACGTTACTGGATTTGACGATGCTGATGTACATGTCCACCGCGCCCAGGCCGTGGTCGCCGTGGCTTCTGAACTGGTGTCCGCCAAACATCCAGGAGCCGGCGTCGTTGATGACCGTGGAGGCCGAGCGCTTGCCGGTTTCCAGCGCCGCCAGGGCCATGAAAGGTTTGTAAGTCGAGCCGGGCGGGTAGGTGCCGCGCAACGCGCGGTTCAGCAGGGGCTTGTCCAGCGACTCGTTAAGCCCTTTCCAGCTTTCGGTGTCAATGCCGTCGACAAATAGATTGGGGTCGAACGTGGGCTTGCTCACAAAGGCCAGTACCTCCCCGGTTTTGGGGTCAAGGGCCACCAGTGCCCCTCGGCGCTGGCCAAAGAGTTCTTCCACCATGTGCTGAAGCTTGATGTCGATGGACAGCGTCACCGTGTCGCCCGGGGTGGATGGCTTGCTGGCCAGTTTGCGCGTGGCTCGCCCGCTGGCTGAAGTTTCCACCGAGTCGACGCCGGTCACGCCGTGCAGACGGGTCTCAAAGCTCTGCTCCACGCCGAGCTTGCCAATGTGCTCCGTACCCCGGTAGTTGGCCTCGTCTTCCGAGTCGTCGATTCGCTCTTTCTCGGCTTGGTTGATACGGCCGATGTAGCCAATGACGTGGCTGGCCAGCTCGCCATGCGGGTAGTTGCGAAACAGCCGGGCCTTGATGTCCACGCCAGGAAAACGGTAGCGCTGGGCGGCGAAGCGGGCGACTTCTTCGTCAGTGAGACGGGTACGCAGGGGCAGCGACCCAAAGCTCTTGGATTCTTCCTGGAGCTTCTTGAAGCGCCGGCGATCCCGGGCCGTGATGTCCAGTACCTTGGAGAGCTCATCAATCGTCTGTTCCAGGTTGGGAACTTTGGAGCGGGTGATCTCCAGCGTGTAAGCCGAGTAGTTGGTGGCCAGAACAATGCCATTGCGGTCCAGAATCAAGCCGCGGTTGGGCACGACCGGAATAATCGCGGTGCGGTTGCTTTCCGCCTGCTCCTTCAGATCGTCGTGCCGCAGCACTTGAAGGTACACCAGCCGCGAGGCCACGAGCAAAAAACACAGCACCACCACCACACTGGCTACCAGTGCCCGAACCCGGAACCGGGACAGGTCCGCCTCAATGTCACGAATCTCCGTCATAGCGGTCTGTGCGCATCCGGGTTGGGTGTGCGCCTTTGAGGCAGCAGCAGAAGCACACTGATCACCGGCCACAAGAACGACTCGATCAAGGGCGCCAGCAACATCAGGGATCCCGGGAAGCTGCCGCCAGTGGTCATGCGTGCGACCAACTCAATTGCATGCGATGCCGCAAAGATGGGCATGACTTGAATGGCCTGCGAAGGCACGCTGAACCACAGCAGGCGGCGATGAATGGCGATGGCCAGAAAACTCAGCACGGTGTAACTCAGCGCATGCTGCCCGAGCAAGGCGCCCTGATGCACGTCAAGCAAAATGCCAAAAAAAAACGCCGCCCCAATGCCCACGCGTTGCGGCTGGTGAATGCTCCAGAACACCAGCACCAGGGCCAACAAGTCGGGCGCCCAGGCTGCTCGCCCCCACAAGCCCATGTTCTGCAGCATGTTCAGAACCAGGGCGAGCACAAGACTGCCCCAGATAAAGAACGGGCTGGCGGGTAGCAGCAATTGGTGGCCCGGTCGCATGATCATTTTGAGCGGCCTTTCTTGTCTGTCGCTCCGGGTGCAACGGGGTCGGGGCGGGGTGCAATCTGGTTGACCGCCGGCTCAAACACCATCACATGGACCACGCCCCCGACCAGGGCCAAGGGCTTGCAGGTGATGCGCGCGAAGGCCGAGTCGGCGCGGGGCTCCACTTTTTCCACCCGGGCCACGGGCAGGCCCGGCGGGTAGACGCCGTCCACGCCGCTGGTGGTCAAGAGGTCGCCCGCGAGCACATCTTCGTGGGCAGCAATGAAGCGCAATTCCAGCGCGCCACTGCGCGAGGCCGGATCGCCAAACGCCACGCCGCGGGCGCCGGTCCGGGCGTTCAGCACGGGAATAGCTTGATCCCGGTCGGTGACCAGCGTGACCTCACTCACCAGCGGGTAGACCTGGGTCACCTGGCCCAGGACGCCGTTTTCGTCGAGAACGGGTGAGCCTGCCGACACGCCGTTGACGGTGCCTTTGTCGATGATGATCTTGCGGGTGTAGGGGTCAGCCGCGTCATACAAGACCTGCGCTGCCTGGGCAGGCGTGGTCACGCGCTCGCGCAAGTCCATCAGTTGTCGCAGGCGGGTGTTCTCCATCAGCAGTTGCTCCACCTGGCTGGCCCGCAGGGACTGCACGGCCAGCTTCTGGTGGGCTGCGGCTTCGCTGGCTTGGGAGCCTTTCAGGGATTCAAAGTATTTGCCACCGTCGCGCGCCAGCACCACAGGCCGCATTGCCAGCCATTGCAGCGGATACAGCACCGTCGCCAAGCCGGTGCGCAGATGCTGCGCCATCGGAAAGCGGGCGTCCGCCACCATCAGAAACAGCGCCAGCACACTGAAAAAAATCAGTTTGGACAGGGCCGAGGGCCCCTGCCGAAAGAAGGGGGGGGGTGTACCGTCCAGCGTACCAAGTGGCATCGCCGCAACTGCCGTTTATTCGCTGGTGAAAATGGAACCCAGGCGGTCCATGCGCTCCAGCGCCATGCCGCAGCCACGAACCACGCAGGTCAGCGGGTCCTCGGCCACAAGCACCGGCAACCCGGTTTCTTCAGCCAGCAGGCGGTCGAGGTCACGCAGCAAGGCACCACCGCCGGTCAGCATCATCCCGCGGTCGGCGATGTCCGCACCGAGTTCCGGGGGGGTTTGTTCCAGGGCGTTTTTGACAGCCATCACGATGTTGTTGATCGGGTCGGTCAGCGCTTCAAGAATTTCGTTGCTGGAGATCGTGAAGCTGCGGGGCACCCCTTCGGACAGGTTGCGGCCCCGAACCTCCATCTCACGCACCTCGCTGCCCGGAAATGCCGAACCGATTTTCTTCTTGATCGACTCCGCCGTGGGCTCGCCAATCAACATGCCGTAGTTCCGGCGGATGTAGCTGATGATGGCCTCGTCAAAGCGGTCGCCGCCGACACGCACACTGCCCTTGTAAACCATGCCGCCAAGAGAAATAACGCCCACCTCGGTGGTGCCCCCGCCAATATCAACCACCATGGATCCACTGGCTTCGCTCACTGGCAGTCCGGCACCGATGGCGGCGGCCATCGGTTCCTCAATCAGGTAGACGTCTCTGGCGCCTGCACCCAGAGCAGATTCGCGGATGGCGCGGCGTTCGACTTGTGTCGAGCCACAAGGCACGCAAATGATGATGCGCGGGCTCGGCCGAAACACAGAGCGCGGATGAACCATCTTGATGAACTGCTTGAGCATTTGCTCGGTCACGGTGAAATCGGCAATCACGCCGTCTTTCATGGGACGGATGGCCTCTATGTTGCCGGGCACTTTGCCCAGCATGGCCTTGGCCTCCTTGCCCACCGCCTGAATGGTTTTTTTACCCTGCGGCCCACCTTCGTGGCGGATGGCCACGACCGAGGGCTCATCAAGGACAATGCCCTTGTCGCGTACGTAAATCAGGGTGTTGGCGGTGCCAAGGTCGATCGCCAAATCAGTTGAAAAGTACTGACGGAATGCACCAAACATTAAATATCCTCTCGGGAACGGCCTGCGCTCCGGCGGGCCGTCACCACATTGACTGGTTCAGAATTGTAATTTTTCAGCAAAAAAATGCTGCGCTGCACACAAGCAAGCAAAGACGGGATAATACCCCATCCCCTGTGAAAACTTGAGTCGCTGCACCCCCTTTTGAGGTGTTTTACAACCCGTTTCGAATGAAAATCTGTTATGTCCCTGACATCTGCTGATATCGCCCGCATTGCCAATCTGGCCCGATTGGAGCTCCAGGCCGCTGAAAGTGAGCGTATGCTGACGCAAGTCAATGGCTTTTTTGAGCTGGTTGAAAAAATGCGCGCGGTTGACACCACCGGCCTCGAGCCCCTGGCTCACCCGCTGGCGACGATCCAGGACGTGACTTTGCGCCTGCGCGAAGACTGGGTGACGGAACCGAATGACCGCGAGGCCAATCAGCGTAATGCGCCTGCGGTTGAAAATGGCCTGTTTCTGGTCCCCAAAGTGATCGAGTAAGCCATGACACACATCACTTCCGATCTCCATGACCTGACAGTAGCCCAGTTGGCGGCCCAGCTGCGTGCACGCAAGGTGTCTGCTGTTGAGACCTCCCAGCACTTTTTGGCCCGCACCCGGGCCAACGCGTCTCTCGGCGCTTTCCTGGATGTCAACGAGGAGGCCACGATGGCCCAGGCCCGTGCGGCCGATGTCGCGCTGGCCGCTGGCTCGGCGGGCGATCTGCTCGGTGTGCCGGTGGCCCACAAGGACATCTTTGTGACCCGTGAATTCGTCACGACCGCCGGCTCAAAGATGTTGACGGGATACCGGTCGCCTTTTGATGCCACGGTGGTTGCCAAACTGGCCGAACAGGGCGTTGTGACATTGGGCAAACTCAATTGCGATGAATTTGCCATGGGTTCTGCCAATGAGAACTCGGCGTTTGGCCTGGTTCAAAACCCCTGGGACACCGCGCGCACGCCAGGCGGGTCGTCCGGCGGCAGCGCCGCTGCGGTGGCAGCCCGGCTGGCGCCAGCCGCGACGGGGACTGACACGGGGGGCTCAATCCGTCAACCGGCCTCGTTTTGCGGTGTCACCGGCATCAAGCCCACGTATGGGCGTGCGTCCCGCTACGGTATGGTGGCTTTTGCGTCCAGCCTTGACCAGGCGGGGCCCATGGCGCGCACCGCCGAAGACTGCGCGTTGTTGTTGTCAGCCATGTGCGGGCCGGACCCGGATCGCGACTCCACTTCACTTGATGTGCCCGCCGAGAATTTCAGCCGCTCGCTTGGCGAGGGCCTGTCGGGCCTGCGCATTGGCTTGCCGCAGGAGTTCTTTGGCGAGGGCCTGGCGCCCGATGTGCGCGCGGCGGTGGATGCAGCCTTGAAAGAGTACGAAAAACTCGGCGCAACACTGGTGCCGATCACGCTGCCACGCACCGAGTTGTCCATTCCGGTGTACTACGTCATTGCGCCGGCCGAGGCGTCCAGCAACCTGAGCCGTTTTGATGGCGTGAAGTTTGGCCACCGCGCCAAGCATTACGCCGATTTGACCGACATGTACAAAAAGACCCGCGCTGAAGGGTTTGGCGATGAGGTCAAGCGCCGCATCATGATCGGTGCCTATGTGCTCTCCCACGGTTATTACGACGCGTATTACCTGCAGGCACAAAAAATCCGGCGCATGATTGCGGACGACTTTCAGCAGGCTTTCAAGGTGTGCGATGTGATTGCCGGACCCGTGGCGCCCACAGTGGCCTGGAAGCTGGGCGAAAAAAGCAGCGATCCCGTGGCCAGCTACCTGGCCGACATCTTTACTCTGCCCGCTTCCTTGGCAGGTCTGCCCGGCATGAGCCTGCCAGTGGGGTTTGGTGCGAATCACATGCCGGTCGGGATGCAGTTGATTGGCAATTATTTGCAGGAAGCGAAGCTGCTCAATGTGGCGCACCGCTTCCAGCTGGCCACTGACTGGCACGCCGCCAAGCCTCAAGGATTCTGAATATGAACGCATTTGTTGAAACAGCACCATCGCCCTCGCGTACCGTCCTCAAGTCACCGTTGGTGCACGGCTTTGAAGTGGTGATTGGTTTTGAGACCCACGCTCAGCTTTCCACCCAGTCCAAAATTTTCAGCCGTGCAGCTGTGGCATTCGGGGCCGAGCCCAATACGCAGGCCTGTGCGGTGGACCTGGCTCTGCCTGGCACCCTGCCGGTCATGAACAAGGGTGCGGTTGAGCGTGCCATTCAGTTTGGGCTGGCAGTGGGCTCACATATCGCACCGCGCAGTGTATTTGCGCGTAAAAACTATTTCTATCCTGATCTGCCCAAGGGTTACCAGATCAGCCAGTTTGAGATTCCGGTGGTGCAGGGCGGAGAGATTGTTTTCTTTTTGGGGGAAGACAAGATGGCCGTGCGCCTGGTTCGCGCCCATCTGGAAGAAGATGCCGGCAAGTCACTGCATGAAGACTTCATTGGTCAAACCGGCATCGACTTGAACCGTGCTGGCACGCCTCTGCTGGAAATCGTGACCGAGCCCGACATGCGCTCCAGCGCCGAGGCTGTAGCCTATGCCAAGGAGCTGCACAAGATCGTGACCTGGATCGGCATTTGCGACGGCAATATGCAGGAAGGCAGTTTCCGCTGTGACGCTAATGTGTCGGTGCGCAAGCCTGGCGCGCCGTTTGGTACGCGTCGCGAGATCAAGAACCTGAACAGCTTCAAGTTCATGCAGCAGGCGATTGACTATGAAGTCCGCTGGCAGATCGAGCAAATTGAGGACGGCCACGCCATCGAACAAGCCACCGTGCTGTTCAATCCGGACACCGGTGAAACCCGTGCCATGCGGACCAAGGAAGACGCTGCCGATTACCGCTATTTCCCCGATCCCGATCTGCCACCGCTGGTGATCGGGGAGGACTGGGTGAAGCGCGTTCGCGCCGAGTTGACTGAATTGCCCCGTGTCATGGCGCAGCGCTTTGAGGCGGACTATGGCCTGTCAGACTACGACGCCACCGTCTTGACCCAGAGCCGTGAAATGGCCGCTTATTTCGAGGCCACTGCCAAAGCCTGCGGCCAGCCCAAGCTGGCGAGCAACTGGATCATGGGCGAGTTGTTGCGTCGGCTCAATGCCAGCGAAATCGGGATAGGGCAGACGCAAGTATCCGCGGCACAACTTGCCGGGCTGATCACCCGGATCAGCGATGCCACGATTTCCAATAACGCTGCACGCGTGGTGTTTGACGCCCTATGGAATGGCGAAGGCGAAGATGTTGACGGCCTGATTGAAATCCGTGGTTTGAAGCAGATGAGCAATGCGGGTGAGTTGGAAAAGATCGTGGACGACGTGTTGGCGGCCAATCCGAAAAACGTGGAGCAGTACAAGTCTGGCAACGGCAAAGCCCTCAACGCGCTGGTCGGGCAAATCATGAAAGGCAGTCAAGGCAAGGCCAACCCCCAGCAAGTCAATGACCTGCTGCGCCACAAGCTCGGCTAGTTCAATCCGTCCCTGGATTGACTGCTGAGTGCTGGCGCAGTTGTTCGTCCGCCGGTCCGATGCCAGAGTCGGGTCTTGCGCATCTGGGCAGGGATAACTACCCGGCTCAGCCCCGGTGCTTGCGCCAGTCGATGGTCGCCATGCGCATCTGGATGCTTATGGCTCCTCTACTCCGTAGCGCTGGCGGTAAAGCTGAACGCGCTGATATTCCGCTGCCAGACCCTGTGAGCTGTGCTTTTCCAGATAGTGCATCAGGTCAGAGAGCTTCGCAATGGCGCAAACCTGCAATCCCAATTGCTTTTGAACGTACTGCACCGCGCTGTGGCTGACATCCAGGCCATTTTCTGTCGCCTTCTCTTGTCGATCCAGTGCGATCACCACGGCCTGCGCTGTTGCCCCTTCAGCCTGGATGATGGCGATGGATTCGCGCACGGCCGTGCCAGCCGACATCACGTCATCAACCACGAGGACTCGACCCTTGAGGGGCGCACCCACCAGCAAGCCACCCTCGCCATGGTCCTTTGCTTCCTTGCGGTTGTAGGTAAAGGGAACGTTGCGTCCCAACCGGGCAAGCTCTACAGCCAGCGCCGCACCCAAAGGTATGCCTTTGTAGGCCGGCCCAAAAATCATGTCGAACTCAATGCCACTGGCCAGAAGTCGCTGCGCATAAAATTGCGCCAGCCGGCCCAGTTTGGCGCCATCGTCGAACAGGCCGGCGTTGAAGAAGTAGGGGCTCATGCGACCTGCCTTGGTTTTGAATTCGCCAAAGCGCAACACGCCGCAATCTACTGCGAATTGCACAAAATCCTGGGCCAGTGCATCTGGCTCGCCAATCAATCCTGTTTTCGTATTGACACACTCAGCCATCGGGGAATTCCTTGTTTAAATTAACCAGCCTCAATCTCAACGGTATCCGTTCTGCCACATCCAAGGGTTTGGAAGCCTGGCTCACCAAGACCCAGCCCGATTGTATTTGTGTGCAGGAAGTCAAGGCACAGGCCCTTGATGTGAGTGGCCGTTTTGAGTCGCTGGCGGGTCTCAGCGGTTATTTTCATTTTGCCCAGAAGAAAGGGTATTCGGGCGTCGGCATCTACTCGCGCCACGAGCCCAGTGATGTTCGGGTGGGATATGGCTCGCCAGAATTCGATGCAGAGGGGCGGTACGTTGAACTGCGTTTTGACACGGCAACCAGCAAACGCTCCATCATCAGTTGTTACTTTCCCAGTGGCTCGTCGGGCGACGAGCGTCAACAGGCAAAATTTCGTTTTCTTGAGGAGTTCTACCCGCACCTGCACCAGCTCAAGGCAGAGCGTGAATTTATTCTCTGCGGTGATGTGAATATCGCGCATCAGGAAATCGACCTGAAGAACTGGAAGGGCAACCGCAAGAATTCGGGCTTTTTGCCGGAAGAGCGCGCATGGATGACGCGACTATTGGGCGAGGCAGGCGTGGTGGACGTGTACCGTCAGTTGCACCCGACGGCAACAGACGAAGCTTACACATGGTGGAGTAATCGGGGCCAGGCCTACGCGAAGAATGTCGGGTGGCGGCTGGACTACCACCTCGCCACGCCAGCATTGGCTTCGGGGGCTGTGACCACAGGAATCTACAAGGGTGAAAAGTTTTCTGACCATGCACCCGTCACCATCGACTACGACTGGAGTCTTTGAAGAGGTTGTTTGCCGGGTTCAAAGAATCGCCCATTTGCAGGCCAAGGCGATCCGGTGACTCACTGAAAAGACGAATGCGTTCTCCCGTGCAACTGGCGCGGAAGTTAACTGTCAACCTGAACCGCATGGGCAGCCAAGTGACGGGCTTGAGCATCCGCTGACGAGCACCAGGTAGCTCGGTCAAGTCAAAAGAGTGACCATTCCGGCGGTCATTTCAGTAGGACGCAGCACGCGACCTTGCACCACCTTCGGCCTGGAGCCAGGGACATATGTTGGGGCGTCAGGGGATCAATCTCTGCGAGCTCTTTCGTAAAGCGGTGTCACTTTTGGCAAGTTGCGCTCAATGTCACCAATACGCGTGCCCCCGGAGGGGTGAGTCGACAGCCACTCGGGTGGTGCACCCCGGCTGGCCGCAGCCATTTTTTGCCACAAAGAGACGCCTGCCTTGGGGTTGTAGCCTGCACGTGCGGCCAGATCCATCCCGACCAGGTCGGCTTCTGATTCATCGCTGCGGCTGAACTGCAAGGTCAGTAACTGGGCGCCATAGTTGGTCACCGACTGACCCAGGCTTCCGAGTCCCAGGACCTGGCCCAGCAGGTTTGCGCCAATGCCGGTGGCTGCCGTCTTGCCCAGGCGCTCACGGGCGTGTTCACGCAGAGCATGTGCAATTTCGTGTCCCATGACGCAGGCGACTTCATCGTCAGTGAGCTTGAGTTGCTCCAAAATGCCGCTGTAAAAGGCGATCTTCCCACCGGGCATGCAAAACGCGTTGATTTGTTGGCTGCCAATCAGGTTGATCTCCCATTGCCAGTCTCTGGCGCGAGGATTCCATGGCAGGGAAAACGGAATGATCTTGTTGGCTATGGTGCGCAAGCGTCGCACTTGAGGGTGATCTTTGCTACCCAGTGAATCTTGGGCGGCGGCTTGTCGCAGCATCTGGGCATATTGTTGGGCTGCGGATCGTTCCACGCTGTCGGCAGGCACCAACTTGCTGAAGGCGGAGTTATTACCCACATCGACGCCGTCCCGGGCCAAGGCGGTCGGCAAGGTGGCTCCAGGAAGTGTTAGGAGCAAAGCCATGCCCTGCAGCAAAGGGCGGCGCTGGATGCAAGCTGGGCAGAGAGGGTGCAGGTTCATGGCAAGACCAAAAAAGTAACAGAGGCTGCGCGTATTATTCCTCGCATGACTCCAATTGCCACCGCCCCCCCAAAAATCAAGCCCACCTGGCTTCAAACCTTCAAGGTCTATCTTGAGCCATCCACCTTGAGAATGTTGATGCTGGGGTTCTCGGCGGGCCTGCCTTTGCTGCTGGTCCTGGGCACCTTGAGTTTCTGGCTGCGGGAGGCCGGGATCGACCGAACAACCATTGGCTATTTGAGTTGGGTCGGCCTGGCCTATGCCTTCAAATGGGTATGGGCACCCTTGGTGGACCGAATGCCCATTCCCGTGCTCACCCGCTGGCTCGGGCGCAGGCGCAGTTGGCTGTTGCTGGCCCAGCTGGCTGTTGCCGGCGGATTGATCGCCATGTCCTTCAATGATCCCCAAGTCGCTCTTCAGCCTGTGGTCTGGGGCGCTCTGGCGGTGGCCTTTGGTTCGGCCACTCAGGACATAGCACTGGATGCCTTTCGGATTGAGTCCGCAGATGCCGACCGTCAAGCGGCACTGGCAGCGTCCTATCAGACGGGCTACCGCCTGGCCATGATTTGGGCGGGAGCGGGCGTGTTGTGGTTGGCAGCCAGGGCCGAAGTGGCGGGGCTGGCTGGTTATCAGCACGGGGCCTGGCAGGTGGCCTACCTGGCTATGGCTGCCAGCATGTTGCCCGGTATGTTGACCGTGCTGCTCTCCCCGGAGCCCGCCCGCCTGGCGATGCCTGCAGCCAGGAATGCAGCCCAATGGTTGCGAAGTGCGCTGATAGAGCCCTTTGCAGACTTTCTCAATCGTTATGGCCAACAGGCCCTGCTGATTTTGGGTTTGATCGCCCTTTACAGGATCAGTGACGTGGTCATGGGCATCATGGCCAACCCCTTTTATGTGGATATGGGCTATACCAAGGACGAAGTCGCTGGCGTGACCAAGGTGTATGGCGTCATCAT
>CALRWE010000094.1:0-17049 GCA_943371745.1 Rhodoferax sp. OV413 | reverse complement strand
GAGGCGGCCAAGGAAATCAAGAGCCTGATCAATGCCAGTGTGGAGCGGGTGGAGCACGGCTCGGCGTTGGTGGACCAGGCGGGGGCCACCATGACCGAGGTGGTGGACAGCATTCGCCGGGTGACCGACATCATGGGCGAGATCAGCGCAGCCAGCAATGAGCAAGCGTCGGGTGTCTCCCAGGTGGGCGAGGCGGTCATGCAGATGGACCAGGCCACCCAGCAAAACGCCGCGTTGGTGGAAGAAATGGCCGCTGCGGCCAGCAGCCTCAAATCGCAAGCGCAAGAGCTGGTGCAGACCGTGGCGGTATTCAGCGCCGGGAGAGACACCAGGGCGTCGCTTTTTGGCTCGCCCAGGCCACTGTCGTACCAGAGCTAGGCGGCCAGTTCCGCGTGCAGGCTGCGCTTTCAATCAGCGGTGTGCGTGGCTCATCGGCTGTCTTTGGCCCACGCCAAGCGTGCTGACTGGCGCTGACCCGGACCTTGCACTGAACCCTGA
This sequence comes from Rhodoferax sp. OV413, assembly GCA_943371745.1. Classification (GTDB taxonomy): domain Bacteria; phylum Pseudomonadota; class Gammaproteobacteria; order Burkholderiales; family Burkholderiaceae_C; genus Rhodoferax. The sequence goes on along the minus strand of CALRWE010000094.1, from coordinate 16,551 downwards.
AATTTAACGCACAAAGCACGCCATGACCTTGATTCGATCCCCTTTGCAGGCCCAGATTGTTCAATGGCAGGTGGCGCCCGGTGACGCTGTTCAGGCCGGTGACCTGTTGGTGGTTCTGGAGGCCATGAAGATGGAGCATGAGGTGCTCGCTGGGCACGCCGGCCGAGTGGGTGAGCTTTTCTTTGGCAATGGCGAGGTAGTTGCTGAGGGTGACTTGCTATTGAATTTGACGGTTGAAGTCATTGATCCTTGCTGGCCAGAGGAGGATTTGATCATAAATGAGCCGTCTGCCCCAGTTTTGCCTGCAGCCGCCACCGGCCACGAGCCGCGCCCTGACCTGCAGCGGGCATTGGACCGCCAGGCCTTCACGCTTGATGCGCGCCGGCCCGAGGCCGTAGCCAAGCGCCATGCCCTGGGCCTGCGCACTGCGCGTGAGAATATTTCCGACCTGTGCGATGCCGGCTCCTTCCTGGAATACGGGGCGCTGGCGGTGGCCGCCCAGCGCAGCCGGCGCTCTGAAGCCGACCTGATCCAGAACACCCCCGCCGACGGCATGGTGACCGGCATCGGCAGTATCAATGCCAGCTTGTTTGGCCCCGGGCACAGCCGCGCCGTGGTCATGGCCTATGACGCCACGGTGCTGGCCGGCACCCAGGGCATGCGCAACCACCAGAAGACCGACCGCATGCTGGGTATTGCGCTGCAACAGAAGCTGCCGGTGGTGCTGTTTGCCGAGGGCGGTGGCGGTCGTCCAGGCGATGTGGACATGCCCATCGTGGCCGGCCTGCACGTGGCCACCTTTGCCAGCTACGCCCGGCTCAACGGGCAGGTGCCGGTGGTGGGTATCGTGGCGGGACGCTGCTTTGCCGGCAATGCCGCCTTGCTCGGGTGCAGTGATGTGATCATTGCCACCCGGGGCAGCAACATCGGCATGGGCGGCCCCGCCATGATCGAGGGCGGCGGCCTGGGGCTGTTCAAGCCCGAGCAGGTCGGCCCCAGCAGCGTGCAACACAGCAACGGGGTGATCGACATTCTGGTGGACGATGAAGCGGCTGCAGTGGCTGCCGCGCGGCATTACCTGTCGTTTTTTCAGGGCCCGGTAACGCAGTGGCTGGCCCCGCCTGCGCTCGCCCTGCGGGACCTGGTGCCCGGGAACCGCTTGCGCGTGTACGACACCCGCGCCGTGATGGCCGCTCTGGTGGATGCCGGCAGCTTGCTGATGCTGCGCACCGGTTTTGGCGTGGGCATACACACCGCGCTGGCCCGCATCGAGGGGCGCCCAGTGGGTCTGCTGGCCAACAACCCGCAGCATTTGGGCGGGGCCATTGACGCCGACGCCGCCGACAAGGCCGCGCGCTTCCTGCAGCTGTGCAATGCCCACAGTTTGCCGTTGGTGAGCCTGGTGGACACGCCCGGATTCATGGTGGGGCCGGACGTGGAGCAGCAGGCGCAGGTGCGCCATGTGAGTCGCCTGTTTGTGGCGGCAGCGCATTTGCGTGTTCCGTTTTTCAGCGTGGTGCTGCGCAAGGGTTACGGCCTGGGCGCCATGGCCATGACGGCGGGAGGCTTTCATGCCCCGCTGATGACGGTGGCCTGGCCCAGCGGCGAATTCGGCGCCATGGGCCTGGAGGGCGCAGTGCGCCTGGGCTACCGCAAGGAGCTCGAGGCGCTGCCCGAGGGGCCCCAGCGTGACGCCTTGTTCGAGCAACTGCTGGCCCGCCACACCGAGCAGGGCAGCGCCCTCAACATGGCAGCCACCCTGGAGATCGATGCTGTCATTGACCCGGCCGACACCCGTGCCTGGCTGGTGGCCGGGTTGCAAACCCAAGCAGCCGCGCCCAGGGGCCCTGCCTTGGCCATTGACACCTGGTAAGCACCACAGCGACGCGGTGTTGCCAGCCTCCTGCACACGCAGCGCCCGGGCCCGGGAGCCAGGAGCGACCTGAATGAAGCGGGCCCCGAGTGAGCGTTTGGGTTTGATATATATTGCCCTGCTCTGTCAGCGCTGTGCTGAATGCGGTTACCAGACAAGGAAAACACCATGAAAACGAGCACCCGATATTTTTTGAAACTGGCTGGCGCAACGGCTGCAGCCGTGTGCCTGGGCACCTTCAGCGCGCAGGCGCAAGACAGCACGCTGCGCATCGTGGTGCCTTACCCACCCGGCGGCTCGTCAGATCTGGCGGCCCGCATTCTGGCCAGTGAACTCCAGCCGCGCCTGGGCACCCCGGTGATCGTTGAAAACATGGTGGGGGCCGGTGGCCGACTGGCCATGCAGCAAATCCAGCGCATGCCTGCCGACACCAACGTGGTGGTGCTGGCCAACCCGGCGCTCATGGTGGTGGCCCCCTTCGTTTACAAAGCCAATGGCTATGACGCCGATGCGGATTTTCAGGCGCTGAGCCAGGTATCAAGCTATGAATTCGGCGTGGCTGTGGCCGCTGCCGTGCCGGTGCGCGAGTTCAGCCACCTGATCGCCTGGATCAAGGCCAACCCCGAGAAGGCCAATGTGGGTGTGCCCGCAACCGGGAGCCTGCCGCACTTTTTTGCACTGATGGTGGCCAAAGCCGCCGGCACCACCACGCCGGTGGTGGGCTACCGGGGCTCCGCCCCTTTGGCGACTGACCTGATGGGTGGGCACATTCCTGTGGCTGTGGATACGCTGGATTCACTGTTGCCGCTGCACCAGTCCGGCAAACTCAAGATATTGGCCACTTCGGGCGAGAAGCCGGCTGTGCCCGGCGTGCCCACCTTGAAGTCGGTCGGTTTTGACGCGGTGGCCACTGGCTGGAACGTGTTGTATGCCAAGTCCACCATGCCCGCCGACAAGGCCAGCCGCATTGCGCGTGAAGTCAACGCCATCATGCAGTTGCCCGCCGTGCGTGAAAAATTCATCGCCGCCAAGGCCGAGCCCGTGTCTGCCAGCCAAGCGCAAACGCAGGCCATGCTGAAAAGCTTCAAAGCGCAGTGGCAGCCCGTCATCAAGCAATCTGGCTTGAAGTTTGATTGAGTGCCGAATGAACCCGCTGGGCCAGAAATGACGCGTCCCAACATCATTTTCATCGTGGCTGACGACCTCGGCTTTGCCGATCTGGGCTGCTACGGCGGCCGACCGGCCCGGTTTGGCGATGTGTCGCCCGTGCTGGACGGGCTGGCCGCCCGGGGTCTCAAATTCACGCAGGGCTATTCCAACTCCCCGGTATGCTCGCCCACGCGCTTTGCGCTGATGACCGCGCGCTACCAGTACCGCCTGCGCGGTGCGGCTGAAGAACCCATCAACAGCAAGAGCCGGGGCAGCACCACGCTGGGCTTGCCCCCCGCGCACCCCACGCTGCCGTCGCTCTTGAGAGCCAGCGGTTACCGCACGGCGCTGGTGGGCAAATGGCACCTGGGTTACCCGCCTGCGTTTGGCCCGCTGCAGTCGGGCTATGACGAGTTCTTTGGCCCCATGTCGGGCGGGGTGGATTACTTCACGCACTGCTCATCCAACGGCAGCCACGACCTGTGGCTGGGCGAGGAAGAGCGGGCGCAAAGCGGCTACCTTACCGACCTGATCACCGACCGCGCCATTGACTTTGTGCAGCGCATGGCTGGGGGCGCCCAGACGGATGAGCCGTTCTTCCTGAGCCTGCACTACACCGCACCGCATTGGCCGTGGGAAACCCGTGACGACGAAGCCCTGGCCCAAGAGATCAAAACCAATCTCTTTCACCTGCACGGCGGCAACATCCACACCTACCACCGCATGATCCACCACATGGATGAAGGCATTGGCAAGCTCATGGCGGTGCTGGCGCAGCACGGGCTGAGCGACAACACGCTGGTGGTCTTCACCAGCGACAACGGGGGTGAGCGGTTCTCGGATAACTGGCCCTTGGTGGGCGGCAAGATGGACCTGACCGAGGGCGGCATCCGTGTGCCGTGGATCGCGCATTGGCCCGCCCGGATTGCGCCCGGCGGCGTGAGCCTGCAGCCCTGCCTCACCATGGACTGGTCGGCCACCCTGCTGGCCGCAGCCGGTGCGCCAGCGCATCAGGACTATCCGCTGGACGGCATCTCATTGTTGCCTGTGCTGCTGCAGCCCGATCACGCGTTCGCGCGCCCCCTTCACTGGCGCATGAACCACCGTGGCCAGCGGGCGCTGCGCGATGGTGACTGGAAATACCTGCGGGTGGACGGCCACGATTACCTCTTCAACATTCCCGCCGACGAGCGCGAACGCGCCAACCTGGCCCAGCAGCAGCCCGAGCGCCTGGCCATCATGCGGGCCGCCTGGGAAGCGTGGGACGCCACCATGCCCCCGATTCCGCCGGATGCCACCGTGAGCCTGGGCTATGGCGTGAAGGACATGCCGCAGCGGTAAGACGGCAAGAAGGTCGCTGCGGCAGCCTTCCTGGCCTTGGACCCATCAAGGTGATCTGTGGCCTCCTGTTTCCACCCGGCGTTGGCGGGGTTCTGCGCTTTAGTACCCCCTTGAGCGCAGCACCACGCAGGACTCCTGGCCAGTGAGGGTGATCAGCTGGTCGCCAGGTGTTTGTAGACGCCGCAACCCAGGTACACCTCGTCGATGGGCTGCACAAACGACATCTTGGTTTGCACTTTGCCCGTCACGGGATTGGCAATGTTGTATTCCACCCAGCCTGAGCCGCTGTCGGCCTTGTCCATGATGGCGTCGAGCAGACCTTGGCCATCGATGCCGGCGATGTCTTGCACCCGCGTGCCCACTTTGGCGGGATTGCCGCCAAAGGCCAGGTAGTGCCCGTCCCTGTCCAGCACAAAGATGTACATGTCACGATCAAAAAATCCTTGCGCGACCGAAGTCAAGTCGCGTACAAATGCCTCTTTTGAACTGCATTGGCGCCGGTGCGCTGCTGCCCGCCCCACCAAGGCCCGTGCTTCTTCGGCCGTGCCTTGCTGGAGTTGGAACAGGGCCACGGATTCCGACAGGGTGGATGCCCGGTCCTGCAGTTCGGTGGCCTGGTTCACCGCCGTCTCCACCATGACGGCGTTTTGCTGGGTGATCTCATCGAGTTGGCGCACAGCCGCTGACACCTCGGCCAGGCTGGCGCTCTGCTCGGCGCTGGATGTTGAAATTTGTGCCATCTTGGCGGCGACATCCCGAATGCCTTCCACAATCTGCGTGATGTTGGCACCAGCCGTGCGTATTTGGGTCACGCCGATGGCGACCTGTGCCGAGGATGTGCCAATCAAATGGCGGATTTCCTTGGCCGATTCCGCCGAGCGCTGGGCGAGAGAGCGCACCTCGCTGGCCACTACCGCAAAACCCCGCCCTGATTCCCCCGCGCGGGCCGCCTCGACGGCCGCATTCAGGGCAAGGATGTTGGTCTGGAATGCCAGGCCGTCAATGACCCCCACGATCTCGTCCATACGCCGGGTGCTTGCCTGGATGGCCTCCACCGAGCCAATGGCCTGGGCCATGCCGTGGGCGCCCTGCTCAGCAATGTCACGCACTGCACGGGCGGTGGCGTCAGAGGTTCGGGCGGCGTGCGCATTCTCCTGTACCGTGCTTGAAAGTCCCTGAACACTGGCTGCTGTCTGCTCCAGATTGGCGGCTTGCTGCTCGGTGCGGTCCGACAGATCACGGTTCCCGTCAACCAGGCTGGCGCCTGCATGCGACACCAGGGCAGCATTGCTGCGCACACTGGCCACCATGGAGGAGAAGTTCTTGATCATCGTGTCCATGGCGGCGAACATGTCAGACAACTCATCTTTGCCGCGCAGGGGTACCTGGCTGCGTAAATTGCCGCTGGCAGTTTGCTTCATCAAGGTGAAGACCTGACGCAGATCGGTCAAAAAACTGATCTCGAAGGAAAGCATGAAATACACCACCAGCAAGACGCCCAGGCTGCTTCCAACCACCGTGAACCAGAAGGCTTGCAGGGTGGCGTCCAGCCGTTTCTGCAGCAAAGCGATCGTGCCCGCGACGGCAGAGCGCTGGTAGGCGTTGACGGCCTCGATGGCTCGGGTGCCTGATGCCGTAAAAGTGTCCAGGCCACCGGGGGCGCCTACCGGCGCGAACCGCGAACGTGCTTCCCGGGAGAACGCGGCACTGGCCTGCACGGCCTTGTCGCTCAACGGGTCCACAACTCCCGATTCAGCCAATTGCCCCAGGGCGAACTGGAGGTCACGCCCAAAGGTGTCCAGCGCATCGAGCTGGGTTTGCAGCCGGGCCACCGCGCTTTCGTCTACCTCGGGCTTGCTTAAAAGGCCGACGCCCAGTTCTGTTAATTGACTCAATTGCTCTGCCCAGGCGATGGTGCGCAGCACGGTCATGTCCATGAGCAGGTAACTGGCTGGGTCAGTCTCGAAGAGCAGGCTGAAGTCTGTGCCCAGGCTGGCAACGTAGCGGTTGAGGTCTTCAATCAACGCCGTGTGCAGTACAAAACTGTCGGGTGCTGTTTTGCCTCCCAGGGCGCCGGCCAACCCATCCACCCGTGCTCGCAGTGATGGCCAACTCGGGGCTTTGACCACATCAGTGGTGCGAGCGACGTTTCGGTCAAGTTCCTCCAGGGCTCGTCGAAGAGCCTCGCGGGTGGTTTCACGGTTGGCCTGAACTCCCGGGTTGCCGGAAAGCGCCAGGTGGGTTTGCCCCCGGTGGCTTTGTAACTGCCGGATGATCTCGCTGGAGTCGCCAACCAGGCCCATGCCTGCGAGTTTCGCACGGGTGATCGCCATGTCCCGGCTTTGGGATGCGATCAGCTGGCCTACCAGCAAGAGCAAAGGCACCAGCAGCACAATCGCCAGCAGGGCCAGTTTGGTGGCAAAGCGAATTTTTCGTGTCAGCCACATGCCCGGAGCAAAAATTTTTTGAAAGCCCAAGTTCGGTACTCCTCGTCGATTCTGGTTATGAATTCACGCCCGCAGCAGTCCGGGGAGTGTTGCCAGTCGATTGGCAATTCATCTTTTGCCTACTGTATAGGAAGACAAGGACTGACGAATAGATCGTGTGGCCTCAATTACAGTAGACAAGCAACTTGCGCTCGTCCAAGGCCTGCCTGACGAATCCGAGGCTGGGCGGCGAAGGCTGCATGAGGTGCCTGCCCTGGGTCGCAGGGTTTCTACCCGGTTGAACTCCCGCTGTCACCTGGGCTGTACTGGTGTCGGGACGGCAACAAAACGATTGGTGCTAATTGCGTGGCAATGCCCCTTTCCAAATGACCATGAGCTTAAAGTTGTCAATAGTTGATATTTTTGGTAAGGGTGATCGTGCTTGGATAACATGCAATGGGGAGAGTACATACCGACAATTTCTGTGCTGCAAGGCGGGTCTGCTCGCCCTGCTTTGCAGAAAATTTCTTTATAGGATGAGATCAAAGATGATTGGCACTCCCATCCTCGAAGCCAAGGCGGCCGTACTGATCGTCGATGACACACCAGATACGCTGCAATTGATCAGTGGTCTGCTTAAAGAGACTTACCGGCTGAAGGTGGCCAACTCGGGAGAAAAGGCACTGAAGCTGGCGGCGACTGCGCCGATCCCGGACCTGATTCTGCTCGACGTCATGATGCCTGGCATGGACGGCTATGAAGTTTGCCAGCGCCTCAAGGCCGATCCTTTGACTGAACGGATTCCGGTCATTTTTCTGACGGCGCGCGCGGATGTGGATGACGAAAAGCGCGGTCTGGAGCTCGGCGCCGTTGACTACATCACCAAGCCCATCAGCCCCCCCATCCTGCTGGCGCGCGTCAGATCACAGTTGATTGTCAAAGAGTCGGCAGATTTTCTGCGTGACAAGGCATTGTTTCTGGAGGTTGAGGTCGGGCGACGGACGGAGCAAGTGGTTGCCATTCAGTACGTCACCATTATGGCCATGGCATCGCTTGCGGAAACGCGCGATTCGGATACCGGCAACCACATTCGCCGCACGCAGAACTACGTCAAGGTCCTGGCCGACAAGCTCAGTTCCCATCCGCGCTTTGCGGCGGTTCTGAGTGAGCATTACATCAGCATGCTGTTCAAGTCCGCGCCGCTGCATGACATCGGCAAGGTCGGCATTCCGGACCGGATTTTGCTTAAACCTGGCAAGTTGACTGCCGATGAATTCGAGATCATGAAGTTGCACACCACGCTGGGTCGCGATGCCATTCAACACGCCGAAGACAGCCTGAGCACCAGGGTCGAATTCCTCGCCTTGGCCAAGGAAATTGCCTACAGCCATCAAGAGAAGTGGGATGGCTCCGGATATCCGGAAGGCCTTTCTGGCGATGGTATTCCTGTATCAGCACGTCTGATGGCCGTTGCCGATGTGTACGACGCACTCATCAGCCGGCGTGTTTACAAGGACCCCATGCCCCACGAAATGGCTGTGGACATCATTCGCGCAGGCAGGGGTACGCACTTTGATCCTGACATGACGGACGCGTTCATGGAGATCACGGAAGATTTTCGTGCCATCGCCAAGCGCTATGTAGACAGCGACCAGGACATGGAGAGGAAAAAGATCCGATTCGACCAGGTCAGCGGCGCATAAGCAAGTGACTTGAAGCCAGGCTGATCAGCGTGGCTGAGCAAACGCGGTCATCCCCATCTATTACAGGAAACACCATGATTACAAATCACGAAATAGCGGTAACGCTTGGCAAGTTCGATATCTCCACGGATGACATAGACCTGATCCGCGAAGCCGGGCGGTTGTTGGGAGGCGATGCCGACAATTTTGTGGATGAACTTTGCGCCTGGATACGAAAACAGGAGGAGTTCACTGTCTTTTTCAAGGGTAACCAGAGGTTGATTGAGCGGGTTGAGGATGCGCAGCGCCGCCACTGGCACACCTATCTGGCGGCCCGTATAGATGACGTTTATTTCACCTCACGCCGACACATCGGCGCCGTGCATGAGCACATCCAGTTGCCCAACGATATTTACTGCGCCACCATGAGCATGGCCCAGCAACTGCTCGTCAAGTACGTGCAGGCCATCAGGCCGGTGCCCGCGAGAGTAGATGCCATGGTGACTGCCGCCATCAAGATGTCCAATCTGGATACTTACCTCTCGCTGGACGAAATTTCGCGTATCCAGCGCGAAAAAATTCTGGCCCACAGCCAGTCACTCATGGAGATGTCTACCCCGGTGACGCCGATCTGGGAGGGTATCTTGTTGTTGCCGCTGCTGGGTATTGTGGATTCGTCCCGAACACATGACATCATGAACAAGACCTTGTCCAAAATTTCCGAGACCCGTGCCCGAGCTTTTGTCATGGATATCAGCGGTGTCAGCACCGTGGACACGGCGGTGGCCAACCAACTCATCAAGATCACCAAAGCCACCCAGTTGATGGGGTGCGAGTGCATCATCTCGGGCATCTCGCCGGCGATTGCACGCACGATCGTGGAGCTTGGCATCAGCGTTGGCGAGGTCAAAACCACAGCGACCTTGCGTGATGCTTTCGAGATTGCGCTGCGCCTGGTCGGCGCTGCACCTCAAGCTTCCAAGCTGGGTGTGGGGGCGTAACAAGGGGGACCTGATGGCCGATACAAGCAACCCGGGCGTGACGCTCACTCCCGTGAAGGGGTGCCTGGTCGCCACCTTGCATGCGGATATACACGAGCACTCTTTTGAGCACATTCGCACTGCCACGCTGGAGGGGGCGTCGCGAACCCAGGCCAAAGCTGTGATCTTTGATCTGTCGGCGCTGCGCTTGCTGGACCAGCACGAGTTCGGGCAGTTGCAGGGGACTGCGGTAATGCTGCGATTGCTGGGCTGCCGCACGGTGCTGGTGGGTCTGTCGGCCGGATTGGTGGCCTACCTGGTGACCAATGATGTCAACACCTCGGGGCTCGAAACTGAACGTGGACTTGAAGATGCGCTTGACCGGTTGATTCCCGGGCGGCTGGCGGGCCATGTATGAAAAATGCCACCGATTCAGAAGAGCTGAGCTTTCGCATCGGCAGTGCGGCTGACCTGCAGATTGTTGTCCAGGGGCTGCCCCGGCAGCAAATTTTTCATGACTTGCCGGAAATGGATCGTGTGTTGATTGCCACCATCGTCTCCGAGCTGGGTTCCAACATGGTCAAGTATGTCGGGCGCGGCACCTTGAGAATTTGTCGCGCCGAGCGTATGCACGCTGTGGATGTGGATATTTGGGCTGAAGACCAGGGTCAGGGCATTGAAGACATTGAACGCGCCATGACCGACCGATTCAGCACCGGGGGCACTTTGGGCCTGGGTCTGCCCGGCGTCAAGCGCATGTCAGACGATTTCTGGATTCGCTCTGACAGTTGCCAGGGAACTCTTGTGTTTGCGCGCAAGACATTTCGCAACAACCCCTTGACACGGCGCAGCGAGGTCATGGCACCCGCGTTGGTCCGCGCCGTGCGGCTTGGCAGCGATCAGTCCGAGTTGTTCGGCTACAGCATCGCGGGGCAGTCTTATCCGGGCAACCCGTTCAGTGGCGATGCGGCCTGTGTGGTGAGCGATGGACGTGGCTGGTTGCTTGCCATGGTGGATGCCTCGGGTCATGGGCGGGGTGCATCGGTGGTAGCGCGCAGTGTGATGGACGCAGTGAACCAGTTCAAGGGCGGCAGTCTGGAGGTCGTGTTCCAGCAGGTGCACGACGACCTCAAGGGCACTACGGGTGCCGCCATGGGCCTGCTTTATCTGGATTTCATTGGAGCGCGCATGCACTATGCCGCCATCGGTAACACCCGTGCGGCCAAGATGTCCGGCAAGGGGTCGTGGGTCGGCATTTCGCGCGACGGCGTGCTGGGCAACCGTTTGCCGACATTGCAGGTTCAGGAAGAGCCTCTGGCAGCCGGTGACCTGATTGTCATGTGGACCGATGGCATTCCCGATTTTGAGGGCCGCAAGCTGGCCGAACAGCACGCGTTCAAGGCACATGCGGAGGTGGCCAGTATGCTGGTCACCAAGCTGGCCAAGCCCTACGACGACGCCTGTTGTCTTGCCTTGAGGTGCTTCTGATCATGAAAAAAATCAGTCAAAACCTGCAGCACACCCAAGCAATTTTGTATGCCCGCTATAAGGTGCTCGACATTCTGGGTCTGCTCGGTGCGGGCGACATCGTGTCAGTTTCTTTGGCGGCCTCTCTCTCTGACATGGGTCGATGGCTGCTCATCAATGCCAATGGTTTGCAGCTGAGTTGTTCCCTGGAGGCGGTGCCTTCGGGCGGGCAAGTCACGTGGGAGTTGTCCGCCCGTGAACGCGTCACTGGCGTTGAGCCGCGCCTTGCGCCAGCTCGCTTGCCCAAGGGCGTTCGCCTTGCTGAGGGGGAGTATCACGCCAGCATTTGCTACAGTTTTGCCGGCATTGGTGTCAGCCCGGACTTGATCGATCGTATTGAAAAAGTATGGCAACGCCAATCACGTGAAGAGCTGTTGGAGAGCATGCGGGACACCAACCTTGAACTTGCCCAGGCCTCGAAGCTGGCGCTGGAGGCCACCAGGACCAAGTCGGACTTCCTGGCCAACATGAGTCACGAGATCCGTACGCCCATGAACGCCATCATCGGCATGTCGCATTTGGCCCTGCAGACCGTGCTCCAGCCCAGGCAGCGCAACTACATCGAGAAGGTGCACCGCTCCGCAGAGAACCTGCTGGGCATCATCAATGACATCCTGGACTTCAGCAAAATTGAAGCCGGCAAGATGGACATTGAACAAGTCGATTTCCGGCTGGAAGACCTGTTCAGCAATCTGTCCAGCCTGGTCGGGTTGAAGGCCGAAGAAAAAGGCCTGGAGTTTCTTTTTCACGCCGAACCCGATACCCCCCTGGCGCTGGTTGGCGACCCTTTGCGGTTGGGGCAGGTGTTGATCAACCTGGGTAACAACGCCGTCAAGTTCACTGAGCAAGGCGAGGTCGTGATCGGTGTGGCGCCGGTGAGTGTGACCGAGACAGAGGTGGAGTTGCGTTTCTGGGTAAAGGACTCCGGCATTGGCATGACTGCGGAGCAAAAATCAAAGATGTTCCAGAGCTTCAGTCAGGCCGACAGCTCCACCACCCGCAAGTACGGTGGCACGGGGCTGGGTCTGGCAATTTCCAAGCAACTGGTGGAGTTGATGGACGGGCGAATCTGGGTTGATTCCGAGTATGGTCAAGGCTCCAAGTTCCAGTTCAGTGTCCGATTCGGGCTCCAGAAAAATCCACAGCCGTGCCGCGTTTTGAATCTGCACGAGCTCGTCGGCCTGCGTGCGCTGGTTGTTGACGACAACGCCTCGGCGCGCGAAATTTTGGCGGCCATGGCGCGCAACCTGGGGTTGGATGTGGATGTGGCCACTGATGGCGTCGGTGCCCTGGAGGCTGTGGCGCAGGCGCGTGCCGGGCGTGCGCCCTACCAGCTGGTCCTGATGGACTGGCAAATGCCTGTGATGGATGGGTTTGAGTGCGCCAGCATCTTGAATGCCGACACGGCCAACCAGGATCTGACCATCATCATGGTCTCTGCGTTTGGTCGGGAGGAGTCACTCATCAAGGCAGCTCGCCTTGGTATTGAGCTCAACTCCGTGCTGACCAAACCGGTAACACCACTCACCCTGCTGGACGCCATAGGCGAGGCGCTGGGCAAGAGTCTGGTGACCGAAGTCGATGGTCACCTGCGTCAGGACAATCCCTTGGTTGTGGTCAAAAAGCTCCAAGGGGCACGCGTGCTGCTGGTCGAAGACAACGAGATGAACCAGGAGGTGGCGCTTGAGTTTCTGAGGCAGGCCGGCCTGGATGTGGTGATGGTTGACAATGGCCAGAAGGCCCTGGATCTGCTCAGTACGGACGCCGACTTTGACGGCATTCTGATGGACTGCCAGATGCCGGTGATGGACGGCTACACCGCTACCCGCGAGATTCGCAAGCTCCCGGAATTCCGGACCTTGCCGGTTGTGGCGATGACCGCCAACACCATGGTGGGTGACCGCGAAAAGGTGATTGCTGCGGGCATGAACGATCACATTGCCAAGCCGCTGAATGTTGGCGACATGCTCAGCACATTGGCAAAATGGATCATCCCCAAAGCCGGTCGGGTCGGGTTGCTTGAAGACCTACCCACCGCGAGACCGGATTCTGGCAGAGGGCCCTTGCCGAAGGCACAGCCTTCTGTCATTCCCGAGCTCGAAGGCATCGACACCAAGGCCGGCCTGGCCGCCAGCATGTACCAGACAGACCTGTACATGAAGATGCTGATCAAGTTTCGCAGCAGTCAGGGAAACTTTGCCCAGATGTTTGACATTGACCGAAAGGACCCGCTGGATCCCGGTGCGGCCATGCGTTGCGCGCACACCTTAAAGGGTACGTCGGCAAGTATCGGTGCCCGAAGTTTGCAAGCGGCTGCCGGAGACCTTGAGCAAGCCTGCCATGAGGGCGCGGACAGCGTGCGAATTGACACTTTGCTGGCTGCGGTGCTCGGGGCGCTGGAGCCGGTGCTGGCCGGGCTCAATGGCCTGCAGGCACCCCAGGTCAAGCCGATGCAGGCCGGGGTCGCCGACCCTGCGCGGCTCAGGGCAATGCTGGATGAACTCAAGGATAAGCTGGAGTTCGCTGACCCTTGTTCGGCTGATCTGGTGGCGCAATTGCAATCCCTGGTGGACAGCGCACCTTTGGTCCAGGCACTCGCCAACATGGCGCAAGCGATCGATGTCTTTGATTTCGACGAGGCCGCCCGACATCTTGATGGCGTGGACATTCGAGCGGCCGGGCCGCTCCCGGCTGGCTGACATGCGGCAGCGCCCCTTCAAGACTTGCGCACAGCGGCCGGTCTTGCAATGGGCTTCTGGCTTTATCCCATCTGATTCTGGTTTTTCATGCCATCAGCTTCAGCCCCGGGGGCAGGGACTCGCCCAGCATGCGGCGCTCGGTGGCTTCGTCCAGGTCCACCCGATGGCGCACCATGTCGATCCAGACCTTGGGGGCCCGAATCAGGCTCAGTTGGACCGCCAGGCGCGCGCGCAGCGCGGGGTCGACGTCGCGGGCGCGGTCATCGGTGACGCGGGCCAGGTGGGTGGCGGCAAAGGCGGCGGGTTCCAGCTGTTTCCAGTCCAGGGCCAGCAGGGCGTCCAGCCAGGTGGTGGCCACCTCGATGGGCACCACGTCATGCGGGCTGCCATAAAACGGCTGGCGCGCGCCAATGCGGCCCAAGGCCCACAGATGCAGGGCGTCGCTGCCGGCACTCCTCCCTGCACGCGGCTTGGCCAGGGACTGGCGCAGGCGCTTGAGCAGCCAGTCGCCAATCTCGGTCTTGTAGGCGGCGGGAATGCGCTCCAGTGCGGCGCCCAGGCGCAGCATGTCGTCGTCGCTGCCTTTGACGGGCGGGGTGGTGTCGGGGGTCACGCCCTGTTCATTGCGCTGCAGGTTGTAGGCCAAGGCCTCCAGCAACTGGAGTTGCTCGGGTGCGGCCAGGCCGCCGGCCACGCGGCGCCACAGCGTCCACCACTCGGCGCCCACTTGTTTGTCGTTTGCGAACTGCACGCCCGCAGGGTACTGCGTCCAGAGTTGTTGCACGCGCCAGGCATCAAGTGCGTCGCCCAGGCCGGGGCGCAGGCAGTAGCCGGCCAGGTTCAGCCACACGCGCTCGTGGTCGACTGATCGGCGCCGGGCGCGCTGGCGGGCCCAGAGGGCGTCAAACAGCTGGCGCAGCTCGGGGGTGGCCCAGCGTTCGCGATCGCCCAGGCGGTGTTCGAGCTGCGCGCGCAGTTGTTTGACTTCCTTGGCCGCTACCGCCTTGGTGCCGGGGCCAAAGATGCGGTCGATGTCGCCAATGGCGTGGGCGAGCCGCGCATCTGGCCGCTGGTCTGGCTGGCCTTGGGCGTCCGGGGTGCCGGTGTGGCGCAAGTCAAACTCCAGCCGCCAGCGCTGATCGGTATCGCTCAGGCTCACGCAGTGCATCTCCAGCGTGCCCACTTCGGTCAGCGAGACCACCAATTGCACGGGCGTGTCCTGGCGTGCAGTTGGCGATGCCGGTGCGGCTTGCAGCACCATGTTGACCGGCGGCAGACGCACAAAGTGCTCACCAATCAGGTCCACCAGGTCGCCCGCTTGGGGTTGTTCCTTCCCGGCGTTGCTTGCCGTGGACGTGACCAGGTGAAACCGCACCGGCTGCCCCAAGCGCAGGGCAAAGGTGCGCTCACTCAAGCGCACTTCCTGCCCCGGCTCGGTGCCCCGGGGCAGCAGGCACACGCCGCGAGGGGCGCGTCCGGAGCCTTTGGCGTCTTCCAGCACCAAAAAGTAGCTGCGCGCGGCACCGCCGCCAATTTTTTGGGCCAGGCCTTGCTGGGCCAACACGTAGGCCACGGCACCGCGTGCCACGGCCAGGTCGGGGTTGTCGTTGTGCAGCAAATGCAGGGGCGCACCGCGCCACTGAGCCAGGGTGTCCTGCAGGCGTTGCACCAGCACGTTGGCGCGAAACACGCCGCCGTTGAGGAGCAGGGTGTCGGGCATGGCCTGGTCGTGCTGGCGCAAGAAGTCAGCCAAATGCCGGGTGATGGCCGCATCCCGGGCGTAGGGCAGGCCGAATTCGACCAGGCCGCCCCGGGCTTGCGTCGCCTGCGCGCTGGCGGTCACTTGGGGAAAAAAGCCGTCCACGATCAGCTGCGCCACGTCTTGAGTGGTGAGGGTGACCGAGCGGCTGCCTCCAATCAGACGCGCGCCGCCGCCCAGCAGAGTGACCTGCACTTGCGCCGGGGCATGGGCGGTCAGCAGTTGCTCTTTGGCCTGACGGCAGCGCTCCACCAGTTGCGCCAGTTGGCTGGCTGACAAGCGGGTGGCGGGCGCTGCGGCTGCGCTGGAAGAACTGGCCGCACTGTTCAGGCGCGATTCCGCCAGATGCGCCAGCGCCAGGTCCATGTTGTCGCCGCCCAGCATCAGGTGTTTGCCCACGCCGGTGCGGGTGATCTGCGGCTCGCCCCCCAGCCACGCCACATCGATCAGGCTCAGGTCGGTGGTACCGCCGCCCACGTCGCACACCAGCACCCGCTGTGTGTGGGCCAGTGAGGCCATGAGCGTGCTGCGGTGGCGCCAGAGCCAGTCATAAAACACCGCTTGAGGTTCTTCCAGCAGGCGCAGTTGCACCAGCCCGGCCTGGCGCGCTGCGCTCAGGGTCAGCGCCCTGGCTGCTTCGTCAAAAGAGGCGGGCACGGTCAAGACCAGGTCTTGCTGGCTTAGTGGGGCTTGGGGGTGGCGGGCATTCCAGGCGTCGCGCACATGGCGCAGATAGCTGGCGCTGGCCTCCACGGGAGAGACCTTGGGCACCTCGGCAGGCGCCCCCCAAGGCAGGATGGGTGCAAGCCGGTCCACCGCCGGGTGCGAGAGCCAGCTTTTGGCGCTGGTGACCAGCCGGCCCGGCACCTGCGCGCCCAGGTGCCGCGCCCATTGTCCGGTGACCACCGGTGTGGCTTCGGTGGCCCCGGTTGTTTCTGTGGGCCAGGGCAATTGCAGCGCCGCACTGTTGAATTCATCGGCCCCCGCGTGGTAACGCACCGACGGCAGCAGGGGGAGCGCCGCCACCTGACCTGCGGCCACAAGCTGCTCGATGGGCAGCACCTCAATGCCGGGCTGAACAGCGCCTTTGCCACGACCCTTGCGCTGACCCAGCC
>CALRWE010000093.1:0-17086 GCA_943371745.1 Rhodoferax sp. OV413 | reverse complement strand
CACGGCCGCCCACACCGCCAAGTGCCCGGCCTGCGTCTCCTTGCCGCCAAAGCCGCCGCCCATGCGTCGGCACTCCACGCGCACGGCGTGGTTGTCCAGGCCCAATGCGTGGGCCACCCAGTGCTGCACTTCGCCGGGGTGCTGCGTGCTGGAATAAACGACCCACTGGTTTTGCTCCTGCGGCAGCACATAGGCAATCTGGCCTTCCAGGTAAAAGTGCTCCTGGCCGCCGACCTCCAACGTGCCGCTCAGGGTGTGGGGGGCCTTCAGGAGAGCTTGCGCCGCATCGCCCCGGTTCACAAACACGGGCGGCAGCACATAGCTTTTAGCCGCCAGTGCGTCCTGGATGCTCAGGATGGCCGGCAGGGCGTCGATGTGAACTTGCACCTTGCGCGCGGCATGGCGGGCCTGCATGACCGTGTCGGCCACCACCACCCCGATGACCTGTCCGATGTGCTGCACCGTGTCGATGGCAAAGATGGGTTCATCACCGGCAAAGGCGGCCAGCATCGGGTCACCCGGAATGTCGCGCGTCAAAATCACGTCCCGCACGCCGGGCATGGTCAGCGCCGTGCTGACGTCCACACCGCGTAGCGTGCCGTGGGCCACGGTGGACAGAACAGGCGCGGCGTACAAGGTGCCACGCACTTCCGCGATGTCGTCCACATAAGCCACGGCACCGGCCACCTGGGCGTGCGCACTCTCGTGCGCCACCGAGGTGCCGCTGGCCGGGGGGATGCGCGCCAGGGTCGGCTTCATGCGGATGCTCCTTCCAGGGTGAAGGATTCCAGGTTGATGCTTTGCAGGCCCTGGCTCTCGAGCCAGAAGCGCTGCAGCAAGTTACCCAGCACCTGCACGCGGTAACTGGCGCTAGCGCGCATATCCGAGATAGGTGAAAACTCGCCTCGCAGGGTAGTCATGGAGTTCTTCACGGTCTCCAAAGTCCAGGGCTGGCCGTGCAAGGCGGCTTCAGTGTGGCTGGCGCGCACCGGCGTGGCCGCAACCCCGCCCACCCCCACGGAGGCGTGGACCACCCAGCCGTCTGTGATCTGCAGGTTGAGTGCCAGACACACTGCCGAGATGTCGTCGTCAAAGCGCTTGGAGATTTTGTAGACCCGGCACAACTCGGTCGGCGTGGCTTTGGGCACCTTGATCCAGGCCAGTACCTCGTCGGCCGCCATGACGTTTTTCCGGTAACCGGTGTAGAGCTGCTCCAGCGGCAACTCCCGGTGGTGTGCGCGCCCTTGGCGCTGGCTCATCAACACGACATTGGCACCCAGCGCAATCAGCAGTGGCATCGAGTCCCCAATGGGCGAGCCATTGGCCACATTGCCGCCCAGCGTGCCCGAGTTGCGCACCGGCAGCCCGGCAAAGCGGGTGGCAAAGGTGTGCAGTTGTGGCCGGTCAGCCACCAGTGCGGCAAAGGCGTCGGTCAGGGTGACGGCCGCGCCAATGGCGAGGTGGTGCGGGTAGTCTTCCACGCGGCGCAACTCTGCCACCCGGCTCACATCAAGCACCTGCTCAAATTGCATGTGCAGCTTGTTGACCCACAGACCCACATCGGTGCAACCGGCCAGGATCTGTGCCTGAGGGTGGTCTGCCCGGGCCGCCAGCAGTTCATGCAGCGTTTGCGGCGACATATAAGAAGAATCTGCCTCTGGCCTGCGTATTGATTGGCTTAGTGTATTCAAATTAAATAGCAAATCAGATTCGTCCAGACGCACTGGCGGCAAATCGGCCATTGCTTGCGCGGCGTCCAAAATCGAGCGGTAGCCGGTGCAGCGGCACAGATTGCCCGAGAGTTCTTCTTGCGCGAGCCCGCGACTGATGGCCTGGCCCCGGCACACATGATTTTGGTACATGCCAAACAAGCTCATGACAAAACCCGGCGTGCAAAACCCGCACTGACTGGCCTGCTGCGCCACCATCGCCTGCTGGGCCGGGTGCAGGGTGCCGTCCTGGGCTGCAATGTCTTCAGCCGTCCACAGTGCCAGGCCATTGACCGAGTGCGCCATCCGGATGCAGCTGTTGACCGCGCTGTACCGGATGTGCTCGCCCTGCGCCTCGCCCAGCACCACGGTGCAGGCGCCGCAGTCGCCCTCATTGCAGCCTTCTTTGGTGCCGGTGCAATGCAGGTCTTCGCGCAGCACCTCCAGCAGGGTGCGGGTGGGTGGTACATTGCGCAGCGACACAATTTTGCCTCGGCGAATGAATTGAATGACTTGGTTATTCATGGTCTTGGGCGTGTCCTGTGGCTTTCAACGGTTGAGCTCGTGCTTTCTGTTCGAGGGTATGACAGGAGTGACAACCCGCCCATAAGCGCTAGCATATGACACCCATGTACACCCAGGTATGAGAGACCACGCCCTTTTCGACAAGATAGACCTTCATTTGATCAGGGTCCTTCACACCGTGTTAACCGAACGCAGCGTCTCCAAAGCCGCCATCCGCTTAGGCATGCACCAGCCAGCCGTGAGTGCGTCGCTCAAGCGTTTGCGCGACTTTTCCGGCGACCCCTTGCTGGTGAGATCTGGCGCAGGCATGGTGCCCACCGAGGCAGCGCTGCGCATGGTGGAGCCCGCTGCCAGCATTTTGCGGGCGGCTGAGATGTTGTTCTCCGACGCCCGGGGTTTCGAGCCCATGACCGCCAGCCACATTTTTCGGGTGGCCGCCAGCGATTACCTGGACCCGCTGTTTTTGCCCCAGCTCGTTGCGCAAATCAAAACGCAAGCGCCCGGGTGTCACATCGAGATTCACCCACTGTCGGGCGCCTCCGATTACCGCAGCCAGTTGGCTCAGGGTGATGTGGACGTGGTGATCGGCAATTGGGCCACGCCACCGGACGACCTGCACCTGGGGCGCTTGTTTGGCGATGAGGTGGTAAGCCTGGTGGCCAGCAACCATCCCGCAGTGCGCCGCGGTTGGGACCGTGACGCCTGGCTGGCCGCCGACCACATCGCCCCCACGGCCACGCATCCGGGCGCCAAGGGGGTGATTGACGACTACCTGGCGTCTCAAGGCTGGGTGCGAAACATCACGGCACGCTGCCCGCACTTTGGGTTGATCCCTGCCATGGTGGCATCAACATTGCTTGTATTGACGACGGGTCGCCAATATTGCGAGCGTTATGTGAACAGCCTGCCTTTGAAGATATTGGCTTCCCCGATCGAGTTCCCCCGCATGATGTACTACCAGCTCTGGCACGAACGCACTCACACTTCCGCCGCCAACCGTTGGCTGCGCGAGCGGGTCAAGTCCGTCGCCGCCACCTTGAAGAAAAACGAAAAATCTGACGCGCCATGAGCAGCCCAAGACTTCAACTCTCTCGCATCACCAAGGCGTACCCTGGCGTGGTGGCCAACAGTGACGTGACCCTGACGGTGCAGCCTGGTGAAACCCATGCGGTGCTGGGCGAGAACGGCGCCGGCAAGTCCACGCTGATGAAAATCATTTACGGATCGGTCAAACCCGACGCCGGCACGGTGGTCTTCAACGGCAAGCCAGTGGTCATTCGCAATCCACAGGAGGCGAGGGCGCTGGGTATCAGCATGGTGTTTCAGCACTTCAGCCTGTTCGACACCATCACCGTGGCCGAGAACGTGTGGCTGGGTTTGAGTAAAACCTTGAGCCTGGTCGAGGTGACCCGTAGCATTGTGGCCAAGGCCTCCGAGTACGGGCTGGACATTGACCCCAGCCGACCGGTGCACACCTTGAGCGTGGGCGAGATGCAGCGGGTTGAGATCATTCGCGCCTTGCTGACCAACCCGCAGTTGTTGATTCTGGATGAGCCCACCTCAGTGCTCACCCCCCAGGCCGTGGAAAAGTTGTTTGTGGTGCTCAAGAAACTGGCCAGCGAGGGCTGCAGCATTCTGTACATCAGTCACAAGCTGCATGAGATTCGGGAGTTGTGCAACGCCTGCACGGTGTTGCGCGGCGGCAAGGTGACCGGCGTATGCAACCCCGGTGAGGAAACCAATGCCTCCTTGTCCAAAATGATGATCGGGGCCGAGCCACCGCAATTGACCCGCCGGGCCCCCCAGGTGGGTGCGCCGGTGCTCCAGGTCAATGACCTTCGGCTGGCCCGCGAAGACCAGTTTGGTGTGGACCTGGAGGGCATCACGCTGCAGGTCAATGCCGGTGAGGTGGTTGGCATTGCCGGCGTCTCGGGTAATGGCCAAAAGGAGTTGCTGTACGCGCTCTCGGGTGAGGATGTGCGCGCCAGCGCCGGCGCCATCGGCATGGACGGTGCCGATGTGTCGGCTCTGAACCCCGGCGAGCGGCGCAAGCTGGGCCTGCATTTTGTGCCGGAAGAGCGTCTGGGGCGGGGCGCTGTGCCCACCCTGAGCCTGGCCCATAACATGTTGCTCACACGCCATGAGGCCATCTCGAATCCGCGCTTTGCCGGGGGCTGGATTCGGGTCGACCAGCTTGAGACCCACGCCGCCGGGATCATTCGCCGTTTCAATGTGAAAGCGGGCGGCCCGCGTTCGGCTGCGCGCTCGTTGTCTGGCGGCAACCTGCAGAAGTTCATTGTGGGCCGCGAGATTGATGCCAAGCCCAGATTGTTCATCGTCTCCCAGCCCACCTGGGGGGTGGATGTGGGCGCAGCCGCCCAGATTCGCGGTGAAATCCTGGCGCTGCGAGATGCCGGTTGCGCGGTCTTGGTTGTCAGCGAGGAGTTGGACGAGTTGTTTGAGCTGAGCGACCGCCTGCATGTGATTGCGCGGGGGCGGTTGTCGCCCTCCGTGCCGATTGCCGAGGCGACCGTAGCGCGCATTGGCGAGTGGATGAGTGGCCTGTGGCATGAAGACGTGCAGGCGCATCTGGCCAGCCCCACCCCACTGGAGTTGACGGCGGCGGTCAAAGGCCAGGCGTTATTTTCCTCAGACTCAGCAGGAGGCCAGCATGCTCAAGCTTGAAGCCCGCCCCCAGCCCTCTGCAGTATGGAGTTACGGCTCGCCACTTTTGGCGCTCTTGATCACGGTGATGCTGGGCACGTTGATGTTCATCGCCCTGGGCAAGGACCCGCTCAAGGGCCTGGAAATGTTCTTCTGGCTGCCCATCAAAAGCGGCTATGCCATTGGCGAGCTGCTGGTCAAGGCCACACCACTGTTGATCATTGCCCTGGGGCTGGCCGTGTGCTTTCGCTCCAATGTGTGGAACATCGGTGCTGAGGGGCAGTACGTGATGGGTGCCATCTTTGCCGGGGGCGTGGCCTTGCTGGCGGACAAGACCACGGGTGGCTGGATTGTGTTGCCGATTGTGCTGGCCGGGGTACTGGGTGGCATGCTGTGGGCGTCCATCACGGCGCTGTTGCGCGACCGCTTCAATGCCAACGAGATTCTGGTCAGCCTGATGCTGGTGTATGTGGCGGTGCAACTGCTGAGCTACATGGTGGGTGGGCCCTGGAAGGACCCCAACGGATTCAACTTCCCGCAAAGCAAGACCTTTGAGGCGGCCACCCGCATTCCGCGCCTGTTCGATGGCTCCCGTCTGAGCATGGGGGTGGTGCTGGCGGTGATCGGTGTGGCGGGACTGTGGATATTCCTGTTTCGTACCCGCGCGGGTTTCGCGCAGCAGGTGGGTGGGCTGGCCCCGGCTGCCGCGCGCTATGCCGGGTTTTCGTCGCGCAAGGCCCTGTGGACGGCGTTGATGATCTCAGGCGGGGCGGCAGGTCTGGCCGGTGCGCTGGAGGTGGCCGGGCCCATCGGCCAGCTCACGCCCTATGTGCCCGTCGGCTACGGGTTTGCCGCCATCATCGTGGCCTTTGTCGGGCGCCTGCACCCGGTGGGCATGGTGTTTTCCGCTATTTTGATGAGCATGTTTTACATTGGCGGTGAAATGGCGCAGTCGCGCCTGGGGCTGACCAAGTCCCTGACCGGGGTGTTTCAAGGCCTGCTCTTGTTCAGCCTGCTGGCCTGCGACACGCTGGTCAATTACCGGCTTAAATTCAAGGGGAGCAAATGATGGATTCCTACGCGCTGCTGCTGGCCGCCACGCTGAATGCGGGCACGGTGCTGGCCCTGGCTTCCCTGGGCTTGTTGATCAACGAAAAAGTGGGCATTGTCAACCTGGGGGCCGAGGGCATCATGCTGTGCTCGGCCATTGCCGGCTTTGCCACCGTGGTGCACACCGGCAATGACTGGCTGGGCTTTGCCGCCGGCGTCGGTGCGGGGGCTCTTTTGGCGGGTATTTTTGGCCTGCTGGTGATTTGGCTCAACACCAACCAATACGCCACCGGGCTGGCACTCACGCTGTTTGGCACAGGGTTTTCGGCCTTCGTGGGCACGGCTTATGTGCAGGCCAAGATGGGGCCGCGCCCGACCTTCGCCATTCCCTGGTTGTCGGACATTCCCGTGCTCGGGCCGGCGCTGTTTCGTCACCATCCGCTGGTCTACCTCACGGTGTTGTTTGCGCTGGGGCTGATCTGGTTTTTGTACCGCACCCGCAGCGGCCTGGTGATGCGCAGCGTGGGGGAGAGCCCCGAGTCGGCACACGCCCTGGGCTACCCGGTGCGTCGCATCCGGCTGCTGGCGGTGGTCGTGGGCGGTGCGCTGTGCGGCCTGGCTGGTGCTTATGTGTCGGTTATTTACACGCCCTTGTGGGTGGAGGGTATGGTGGCAGGCAAGGGCTGGATTGCCCTGGCACTCACCACCTTTGCCACCTGGCGCCCGGCCCGGGTGCTGCTGGGCGCGTACCTGTTTGGCGGCGTGACGATGCTGCAGTTTCACTTGCAGGCCATCGGTTTTGAAGTGCCCAGCCAGTTCCTGACCATGCTGCCTTATGTTGCCACCATCATCGTGCTGGCCTTGATTTCGCGCAATCCGCAGTGGATTCGTGTCAACATGCCGACATCGATTGGCAAACCCTTCTATCCAGGTTCATGAGCGCGCCCGTTCATAATTCAGTTTCTCCCTCCACCCTGTCGCAACCCTTCTTAGAAAGACCTGACATGACTGACCTGCAAAAACGTTCACTGCTGAAAATCGCAGCGCTTACCGCCGTGGCCTCCGCCGCGCTGGTGGGCTGCGGTAAAAAAGAGGAGCCCGCGCCGGCCCCGGCGCCCGCACCAGTGGCCTCAGCTCCCGCGCCCGCACCCAAGCCCGAGCCGCTCAAGATCGCTTTTGCCTACGTTGGCCCTGTCGGCGACGGAGGCTGGACGTTTGCGCATGACAACGGGCGCAAAGCCCTTGAGAAGGAGTTCGGCGACAAGATCGTGACCTCGTTCGTTGAGAACGTGCCCGAGTCAGCGGACGCAGAACGCGTCATTCGCGACATGGCCACGCAAGGCAACAAGCTGATTTTTGGCACCACCTTTGGCTACATGGAACCCATGCTCAAGGTGGCGCCTGACTTCAAGGACGTGAAGTTCGAGCACGCCACCGGCTACAAACAAGCCGAAAACATGCGCACCTACGACAGCCGCACCTACGAAGGCGCGTACCTCGCCGGTGTGATCGCGGGCAAGATGACCAAGAGCAACACCCTGGGTGTGGTGGGCTCCATCCCGATCCCTGAAGTCATCCGCAACATCAATGCCTTCACCCTGGGTGCCCAGTCGAGCAATCCCAAAGTGAAGACCAAAGTGGTGTGGGTGAACGGTTGGTTTGACCCACCGAAAGAAACCGAAGCAGCCACCTCGTTGCTGAATGGCGGCGCCGATGTTTTGTTCCAGAACACCGATTCTCCGGCTGTACTGAAGGCGGCTGAGGCCAAAGGCAAGCGCGCCTTTGGTTGGGACTCCGACATGACCGCATACGGTCCCAAGGCGCATTTGGCCTCTGCTGTGATCAACTGGGGCCCCTATTACATCAAGTCAACTCGTGAGGCCCTGGAGGGTAAATGGACCGGCAACACCGGTGTCTGGTGGGGTGTGAAGGAAGGCGCGATTGACATCGTGTCGATTGCCGAAGACGTGCCCGCTGAGACCAAGGCCCGAGTCGAAGAAGTCAAAAAAGGCATGGCTGCAGGCACGTTCAATGTGTGGACCGGTCCCATCACCGACAACACCGGCAAGGTGCAGATCGCCAAGGACACTGTGGCCGATGACAAGTTTCTGGGTGGCCTGAGCTTCTACGTCAAAGGCGTTGAAGGCAAGGTGCCTGGCGCCAAATAAGCGCCATTGCCTGGTATGAAAAGCCGCCCTCGGGCGGCTTTTTTTGTTTGACGGGGGGTTGAAAGGAATAGCGTGGGTTCGCCAACGCACGGTTCCGTGGTCGGGCCGCACTTATGCTGAACCAGCTACCCCCTCCTCACCATGCAAAAAAAAACTTAACCACCTTCTCTGCGCGACATTGATCTGGGCTTGTGCGGGTTTGGCAGCCTGCAGCACACCCTCACCCACCCATGCGGCCAGCGGCACCGGACCAGCGCCGGTATTGCCGCCGCCCCAACACAGATTGGTGCCGACCGTCAACATCGCACCGGCCAAGGGCTGGCCTGCGGGACTCACACCGCGAGCGGCTGCGGGCACCCGCGTGGCGGCTTTTGCCAATGGCCTGGACCACCCCCGCTGGCTAACCGTGCTGCCCAATGGCGATGTCCTGGTGGCAGAAACCAACGCACCGCCAAAGCCTGACGATGCACGAGGCATCCGCGGCTGGGCGATGGGCCTGGTCATGAAACGCGCGGGCGCCGCTACCCCCAGTGCCAACCGAATCACCTTGCTTCGCAGCAGCCCCGGCAGTGCCGTCGCTGACTACCGCAGCGTTTTCCTTGAAGGCGTGAATTCGCCTTTCGGCATGGCGCTGGCGGGCAACTGGCTGTTCGTGGCCCATTCAGATGCGGTGTGGAAATACCCTTATCAGTCGGGGGACACCCGAATTGCTGTGCCGGGTTTCAAAGTCGTTGATTTGCCGGCAGGACCCATCAACCACCACTGGACCAAAAACCTGATTGCGTCCGCTGACCAAAAAAAGCTCTACGTGACGGTGGGCTCCAACAGCAATGTGGGGGAGCGCGGCATGGCGGTCGAGGCCGAGCGTGCCGCCATCTGGGAAGTTGACATTCAGTCCGGGGCACACCGGGTGTTTGCGTCAGGTTTGAGAAATCCCGTGGGACTGGCTTGGGAGCCTGGCAGCGGGGCCTTGTGGACGGTGGTGAATGAACGCGACGAGCTGGGCGACGATCTGGTACCGGACTACATGACTGCGGTGAAGGACGGTGGCTTTTATGGCTGGCCGTACAGTTATTTCGGGCAACACCTGGACGTGCGCGTCAAGCCACAGCGGCCCGATCTGGTGGCCCTTGCCATCGAGCCTGACTACGCCTTGGGTGCGCACACGGCCTCGCTGGGGCTGGCCGCCTCTCAAGGCACCCGTTTACCAGCGCGATTTGCCCAGGGCATGTTCATCGGGCAACACGGCTCCTGGAACCGTGCCCAGCACAGTGGCTACAAGGTGGTGTTTGTTCCTTTTTCGGGGGGGAAGCCCGCCGGGTTGCCCGCGGATGTTTTAACCGGGTTCTTGAGCCCACAGGGCGACGCTTACGGCAGGCCGGTCGGTGTGGCGCTGGACAGTCAAGGCGACCTGCTGGTGGCAGACGATGTGGGTAACGTGATCTGGCGCGTCAGCCCGGCCCGTTAATCCTGCAGGTGCTTCGCCCCGCGTTCAATCTGGGTCGCCGCAGTCAGCCACCACAACACACGCGCCAAGCCAGGCTTGGTCTGCGCAGAGTTGGCGAATGAGCTGGCGTGTCAGGCGGGCCACTGCTTGCGAGGCGGATGAGGTGGGTATGTGTTTGGACCAGCAAATGGCCAACATGCGCTCCAACGGCGGGTCAACCACAGCCGTGGCCCGGAGCAGCCCGGCTTCAATCTCTTGCTTGAGTGGCATCAAGGGCAACACCGTGCGACCCAGCCCCGCCAGCAAGGAGGTGCGCAAAATGCTGATCGAGCTGATGTCCGCAAAGACAACGGGTGATGCCAGCCCTGCCTGCGCGGCTGCCCTTTCGATGATGGGGCGCACACCGTGGGGGCTGGCAGGCAGGATCAGCGGAAGCGACAGGACTTGCTGCAGGGTGATGGTCTCCTGCGCCAGCGCGTCCTGCGCGGGTTCGATCAAATACATGCGTTCGCGCAGCAAGGGCATGAACTCAAAATCAGACAGACGCCCGTCATCAAACAAGACAGCAAGGTTGATTTGCCCGGTGACGAGTTGCCGTGAGAGGTTGCCCGTGAGTTCTTCGGTCAGTTCGAGCTGGATCGCGGGAAACTGTTGTCGGACCTCCCGTAGCAGCGCCAGGGCCAAGGCATTGGAGGCACTGTGCGGTATGCCGAAAATCACCTTGCCCGCGGGCTCGTCGGTGGCCGAGCGCGCACTGGCGATGGCCTCTTCGGACTGTCTCAGGATGGCCACTGCATGCGGTAAAAACCGCTGGCCCGCCTCGGTCAACTCGATGCCCCGACGGGAGCGATGAAATAGCTGAGTGCCGATCTCGTCTTCGAGTTGGGCTGTTTGATGACTCAAGGCGGACTGTGCAACAAAAACCCGCTCGGCGGCCTTGGAGAACGAGCCGCATTCTGCAATGGCAACGAAATACCGCAGTTGGCGAAGTTCCATGGTGTGCTGTGTAGCTCAAGAAATCCTTGATCTTAATCCGGTCATCTGATTTCAAGATGAATGAAGATCAAAACCATGTTGTACAGATATGACCCGGGCGACTCTAATCCATTCACCAACTCGACGATGGATCAATCTTTGGCTACCCGCCAGGACAACTCAGCCCACCAGGCGCCTGATCCCCGTAGCCGCACTTCTTACCGGAGATGCTCAAGTTGGCGCTCTTCGGGCGCACCGGCTTTTCCGCCATCATCCGACTGCTTTAGACGGGTAATAGTCTCTTTTTTTGTATAAGTCGCGACGAATGCCTGACAATCTCGCTTAACACCAACTGCGCTGATTCGTGCGGCGTGTTCGTCTCAATAAAGTCTGGAAAATCTCATGTCTAACCGTCGCGAATTCATTGTCCAACTCAGTTTTGGTGGCTCCGCCTTGGTGGCTGGCAACGTCATGGCCCAGGGCGCCATGGTCGTCGAAACTGATCCACAAGCCGTTGCACTGCATTACAAGGCTGACACCACCAAGGTGGACGCCAAAAAATACCCCAAGCATACCGCCAGCCAGTTGTGTAATAACTGTGCCTTGTACCAGGGCAAGGTCACTGACGCCGCTGGCGGATGCCCACTGTTCGCTGGAAAGCAAGTGGCTGGCAAGGGCTGGTGCAGCGCCTGGGCCAAAAAGGCCTGATCAGGCGCTTTCGGGTCTGTGCGCTGAGTGCGCAGGGACCCAGGCTGCGTGGCCCGGGTTTGCGATACTCTGACCATGCAGCTCCAAGATATTCTTTTTTCCCAAGGTTTCGGCACACGCCGTGTGTGCGCAGGTTTGATCCAGCAGGGTTTGGTTCAGGTTTATGAACCAAATCAAGCGCTAGCCGGCGTCGAATCCAACAAGTCCGCTACTGAATTTGAGCCTGAAGGCTTGCGCTTCAGAGTGCAGGGCATTGACTGGCCGTATTTTGAGAAGGCCTATGTGATGCTGAACAAGCCCACAGCGACCGAATGTTCTCAAAAACCATCCACTTACCCCAGCATCTATACCTTGCTCCCCTCGCCGCTGCGTTTGCGGCCGCAAAAGGGCGCTGTGCAGGGGGTGCAAGCTGTGGGGCGGTTGGACCAGGACACCACCGGTCTCCTGCTGCTCACCGATGACGGCAAGTTCATTCACCGCATGAGTTCGCCGCGTCACCATGTACCCAAGGTCTACGAAGTCACGGTCAAACATCCGCTGGATGAGGCCCAGGTAGCCAAGCTGCTCTCCGGCGTGGTACTCGATGACGACCCCAAGCCCGTGAGGGCCGCTGCCTGCGAGGCAGTGAGTAGTCATCATTTGCGCCTCACCCTCACCGAGGGCAAGTACCACCAGGTCAAGCGCATGGTGGCTGCCGTCAGCAACCGGGTTGAGGCCTTGCACCGCTCGCAAATTGGTGGTTTGCGTTTGCCCGATGATCTTGCACCTGGTCAATGGTGCTGGTTAAGTGCCGCCGATCTGGCCCTCATCGCCAGTTGATACCCCCGAAACAGGTGTTGAGGCCGACTGTTAATTCGCGCCCGCTACACTTCAGGTCTACCTGAGGGACTGTTTTTTGACCTTTTTTGCCCCTATTTCCTACCGATTATTGCCCTTTGGCCTGGTCTGCTGGTGCCTTGCGCTGGCTGCCTGCGCCTTGCCAGTGACGCCCGTGAGGGCCCAGGCCCGACCCAACCCGATTTTTGTATTGAATTCGCTGGAGGCCAGCGTGAGCGTGATCGACCCCGCGACCTGGAAGGAAACCCGGCGTATTCCGACTGGAAAGGAGCCGCACCACCTGTACCTCACACCTGACGAGAAGTCCCTGATCATCGCCAATGCCTTGAGTGATTCCCTGCTGTTCCTGAACCCGAAGTCAGGTGAGGTTCAGCGCACGGTACGGGGCATTCTCGACCCCTATCAGTTGCGATTTTCCCCAGACATGAAATGGTTTGTGACCGCAGCCAATCGGCTGAACCACGTGGATATTTACCATTGGGATGGCGTCAACCTGGTCTTGGCCAAGCGCATTGCCACGGGCAAGACACCCAGCCATGTGTGGATCGACAGCAAGAGCACGACTCTGTATGCCACCATGCAAGACAGCGACGAACTGGTGGCCATCGACCTGATCACCCAAACCCTCAAATGGCGCACCAAAACGGGCGCGATGCCGGCGGACGTGTTTGGCACGCCAGACGACAAGCATCTGCTGGTGGGGTTGACCGGGGGTGACAGTGTGGAAGTCTATGACGTGAGCGGTCCCGAACCCATTCGGGTCAAGGTATTACCTACAGGCAAGGGTGCGCACGCGTTTCGCGCAGCAGGCGACCGGCGCCACGTGTATGTCAGCAACCGGGTGGCCAACACCATCAGCAAGATCGACTACCAAGGCATGAGTGTGATCGAGCATTACCCCGCGCCCAGTGGCCCCGACTGCATGGATGTGTCCGCAGATGGCCGCTATATCTACGTGGCTTCACGCTGGGCCAGGAGGCTCACAGTGATCGATACCCACACCCGGCAGGTGGTACGCCAGGTCAAGGTGGGGAATTCGCCCCACGGCGTTTGGACGCTGGACCATGCAGCGCGTCAGTAGCCATTTGGTGCGGTTTGGCGCTGTAGTTATTTTGATAGCTGCTGGTGCTTTAAATGCAACGGCTAGAGACCAAAAAGCTTGTGGAAAACCGCTGTATCTGACTTTCGATACCGGACACATGGATATTGCACCTTTGGTGGCAGATGTGCTCAAGCGGCAAGACGTCAGGGTGACCTTCTTTGCCGCCAATGAGCGTACCCGCGTGGGCGACGGCAGCTTGGGCCAGCACTGGGCACCTTGGTGGAAGGCGCGTGGGCTGGAGGGCCATGAGTTTGCCTCCCACACCTTTGACCATGCTTATTGGCGCGCCGACGTGCCCGGCTTGGAGCCCCGCTTTCGCATTCAGCCCTCCGCGGGTGCCCTGGAGGGACGCCAATTGACCTACGACGCCCTGACGTACTGTGCGCAAATCACACAGGCCCGTGACCGCCTGGCGGAGTTGACGGGCAAAGAGCCGTTGCCGCTGTTTCGGGCACCCGGTGGCAAGACGTCACCCCGCCTGCTGGCAGCGGCGAAGTCTTGCGGTTTTGAGCATGTCGGCTGGGCGCCTGGCGGTTTTTTGGGTGACGAGTTGCCGAGTGAAAAATTCAGTAACGAGGCGTTACTCAAAAAAGCACTACGCGACCTCAAAGCCGGCGATATTTTGATGGCGCACCTGGGCATCTGGTCACGCAAGGACCCTTGGGCCCCTGCGGTGCTGGAGCCACTGATCATGGGCCTCAAGGACAAGGGCTTTTGCTTTGCCACCCTGCGCGAGCATCCCGCTTACCGTGCTTGGGTGAATCAATCCGCATCATCGACAACCCGAGGATCATGACCTGATGGACGAATGGACCAGCGTCTTTGCAGACGCTCAGCAGTGGGTGTTTGAGTCGCTGGTTCAGCCATTGATGTTTCATCTTGGTTTGGGTAACTTGTTGGCCGAAGGCTATAACGCCACGGGCTGGCTGCTGGTGGGTGTGGCTCAGCTGGGGGTGATGCTGTTGTTGATCGGGCCGCTGCAGCGCTGGCGTCCCGTGGAGGTGCTCACCGACCGCGCTACGGTGCGGGTAGACATGCTCTACACCCTCATTCACCGCCTGGGGGTGTTTCGTCTGGCGCTGTTCTTTTCACTTGACCCGGTGCTGGATGCCCTGTTCGGGGCGTGGCGGGTCGCCGGCTTGGGCACCTTTCACCTGGACGCTGTGTGGCCCGGTGTGACCGATCATGCGGTGGTCAGCCTCTTGATGTATCTGCTGGTGATGGACGCGCTCGACTACGCCATACACCGGGGTCAGCACCGGTTTGACTGGTGGTGGCGCCTGCACGCGCTGCACCATGCCCAGCGCCAGATGACGATGTGGAGCGACAACCGCAACCACCTGCTCGATGATGTGATCCGCAGCGTGATTGTGGTGGTGGTGGCCCAGCTCATCGGGATTGCGCCGAGCCAGTTCGTGGTGATTGTGGCGCTGACGCAGCTCAGTGAAAGCTTTCACCATGCCAACCTTCGGCTGTGGTTTGGCCGCTTTGGTGAGCGTTTGTGGGTCAGCCCGCGGTTTCACCGGCAGCACCACAGCGTGCAAGACGGGCAACACAATTTTGGAATTTTGTTGCCTTGGTGGGACATGCTGTGCGGCACCGCCAATTTCGAGCATCGCTTTGAGCGCACGGGTTTGCAAGACCAGGTCGGGCAGGGGCGTGATTATGGGCGGGGTTTTTGGTCCCAGCAGTGGCTTGGATTCAAACGCCTGGCAGGGCGTGCCTGATCGGCGTTATGCTCTTTTCATGAGGCTGCTGTTTGATTCCTTCTGGCGCGCGCTGGCGTACTGTATGCACACCCGCGTCATTGCCCTGTCCTTCTTGCCGCTGGTGCTGATGGTGGTTGGGGCGCTGGGCCTGGGGTATTTCTTTTGGGACAGCACGTTGGACTGGGTGCGCTTGACTCTGGAGGCGTCTTCCATTGTGAACATCGTCTGGGACTGGCTGCAAAGCGTGGGGGCAGGCAGCTTGAAATCTGTATTGGCGCCGCTGATTGTGATTTTTGCCGTGACGCCACTGATCGTGGTGGCGTCGCTGCTGATGGTGGCCGTCCTGATGACGCCCGCCCTGACCACCCTGGTGGCAGAGCGGCGCTTTCGCCAGCTGGAGCGCAAGCGCGGTGGCTCAATGACGATGAGCCTGTTGTGGTCTTTGGGGTCGACCGTGCTGGCTTTGGTTGCGCTGGTGGTTTCCCTCCCCCTCTGGCTGGTGCCACCCCTTATTTTTGTGCTGCCTCCTCTGATCTGGGGCTGGCTCACCTACCGGGTGATGACATTTGATGCCTTGGCCGAGCATGCCAGTGCCGAGGAACGGCGAGAGGTTTTCCAAGCGCACCGCGGCAAATTGCTGGCCATGGGTATTGTTTGCGGCTACCTGGGGGCAGCCCCCAGTTTGTTGTGGGCCTCGGGCGCCCTGTTTGCAGCGGCATTTGTGATTCTGGTGCCACTGGCGATCTGGGTTTACACGCTGGTCTTTGCATTTTCTTCGTTATGGTATGCACATTACTGCCTGGCAGCCCTGCAGGCCCTGCGGGCGCAAGCAGCAGCCCGGGTGCCATCCGCTGCGCAAAGTGTTGCTTCGGCTTTCTTGCCCGGCGCTCAAGCGCTAACATTGCCCAATGACACACCCACAGACCCCACTCAGCCTCGTTAGCCCTGCGCCCCGTTTTGGACTCATCATCGTGGGCGATGAAATACTGTCGGGCAAGCGGGCCGACAAGCACCTGCCTAAGGTCATTGAAATCCTGCAGGCGCGCGGCCTGCAACTGGACTATGCCGACTACGTGGGTGATGCCCCGGACCGCATCATCGCCACCCTCAAGCGGGCATTTGCCAGCGGTGACGTGGTGTTTTCAACTGGTGGTATAGGCGCCACGCCCGATGACCACACCCGGCAATGTGCTGCGCAAGCGCTGGGTGACGAACTGGTCTTGCACCCGCAAGCTCAAGCGCTGATTCGCGAGCGCATGCAGGACGTGGCCACAGAGCAGGGCGTGGTTTATGAGCCTGATCGCCCGGACAACATTCACCGCCTCAACATGGGCGTGTTTCCGGCAAGCGCCCAGATCATTCCGAACCCCTTCAACAAGATACCCGGTTTTTCCTGTGATTCGGTTCACTTTTTCCCCGGGTTTCCCGTGATGGCCTGGCCCATGATGGAGTGGGTGCTGGACACGCACTACCCGCACTTGTTTCAGATTGCTGCCTGGCTGGAGCAGTCCGTGATTGTTTTTGGTGCCATGGAGGCCACGCTCACGCCCCTGATGGAAGACATAGAGCGCCTGTATGAAGGCGTCAAGGTATTCAGCTTGCCCAGTGTCGACCATCCGCAGTGGGGTCGCCATATTGAACTCGGGGTCAAAGGCGAACCGGGCCGCGTTGCTCAGGCCTATCCCGCCTTGTTGGCGGGTTTACAGCAATTTGAAGCACGTTTGGGCCCTGAATTGGTGCGCAAATAGATGATCTATTTTGGTGCAAAGTTATTTCGCGCTATTTTGGTGCATTGAATCTGAAGAGGCCGGCGCCGTTCGTGTGACGTTGTGCCAAACAGACGCAAAGTCAGGGCAAAATGGAGGGCTGGGTAGATTTTCGCGCCAACGGGTGTTGGCATAAAAACTGCATTAAATGACAAGTAAATTTTTCAACAACGATTCAACCAGGAGTATTTGATGGCCAAGACTGTCGCAGACGTCATGAAGATGGTGAAAGAAAACGAAGTCAAGTTTGTTGACTTCCGCTTCACCGACACCCGCGGTAAAGAGCAGCACGTGACCGTGCCTGTCTCTCATTTTGACGAAGACAAGTTCACTTCGGGTCATGCCTTTGATGGCTCGTCTGTCGCTGGATGGAAAGGCATCGAAGCCTCGGACATGCAGTTGATGCCCGATCCCAATACCGCCAAC
>CALRWE010000092.1:0-17100 GCA_943371745.1 Rhodoferax sp. OV413 | reverse complement strand
AAAGGTTGGGTGTGATTGGCAAGATTGGTCAGAAGAGTCGAGTGCGAGGCTACACCAACTGGCGCCGGCCCCCCTTTTTCATCGATCGGTTCCAGAATCAGCCAATCGGTATTAGCATGCATTTGCCCGTGACTGCACTCCCAGCCGATTGACAAGAACTCAGAGGCACCATAGCTGTTCATCAAGGTGCAATGAAGCGCCGATTCCACATGGTGGCGCGCGCCATTGCCAAGCGTTTCTCCGCCAGTCCAAACCTCTTTGGGGGAGAAACGCAGAACGCCGCGCGTTGCAGCGTCAGCCACCAACACGGCCACGGTCGGGTAAGTTGCAAGCACAGTCGGCGCAAATTCGTTGAGTTGCTTGATCAACGCGTCAAACGGCTCAAGGATGGAGAAAAACCGGAATGATTGCCCGAGCCAGGGGTTCATTCGGCACAGTCGCCGCATGGACACAATGCTGGCGAAATGGCCGCTGGTTGCACCAACAAAAGCAATTCGCTCGGTGATTGCCATCGGGTCCATCCAGCGCTGCCATAGTCTGGGAACGCGACGCCGAAAAGCCTCCAAAGCATCATAGACCGCCATCGCCTGAGCGTCCTGCACAAACACGCCCGGATGATGGCCTGTCCCCGAACTTTCCCACACCAGGTACTCGTTCAGGTAAGGCTCACCGATGCGATCGGGCTCGGAAACAAATGCACGCAAATCCTCCAATTTGATTCGGGGATCAGTCACCCAATCGTCAAACCGTTCCATGAGCTCGGCCTTTTCGATGATCGGCAAGGCGTTGAGCGAAAGAAGTTCTGGAAATTTTTTGGGTAGCCGCTCGCTGTAAATGCGTGAGCGTCGAGCGGCATCTGAAATCAGAGCGGCTTGCCTGAAATGCTGGCGGGCCTTGTACGCGTCCGGGCCAGACCTGGCGCTCACCAGTATGTCCAGCGCAACAGCGCTGAAGAATAGAGGATCAAACAGGGAGGTCACGTCTCTTCCTTAGTCGCCAACATCACGTGGCCCAAGGCACAGCAAACAGAATGAAAATCGACTTGCTTCAAATCAGTCCGCGCCGTCTTGCTGGCCGCACATACCATCGGGAGATTAGGCCTTTATAAACACGTCGCACTTGAGAATGAGCAAAACGTCGCACAACTCGTATTTGAAAGCGCATGGCATTGCTCCATCGTCCTGAAAACTATCTAACCATCAATACCCCCTTGATGATTGTCAAATTAGCGGCGTATCGACAGGCTATGATTAAATTCGATATCAACGATATGGAGGTCCAACATGACAGAGATGACAGCGGTTCAAAAAGACAAATTGATGAGTGATTTGCGCGTGGTTATTTCAGATGCAGAAGAGTTGCTGCGAATGACAGCCGACGAAGCTGGCGAGGGAGCGGCTGACTTGCGTGGTCGGGTGCAAGCCAGAATGAATCAGGCGAAAATCGAATTGATTCACCTGCAGGAAGCTGCGGTTGCCAAGGTCAAGGCTGCAGGGCACGCAACCGATGAGTTCGTTCACGAAAACCCCTGGAAATCGATTGGCATAGCAGCTGGTGTGGGATTGGTTGTCGGGCTTCTGGTGAGCCGCCGCTGAGTTGATGCCTCGAATGGGCGAGCCAGCCAAGGAAGCCAGACTGTTTGCCTCGATTCGTCGCCTGTCAGCCACTGTACTTGAGATAGCACAAGTACGGATCGACCTGCTCAGTACTGAGCTGGAACTTGAAAAGCGACGGATTTTTGATGGCCTGCTTTGGGGTGCACTGGCGGTTGTGGTACTAGGCGTGAGTCTGGTGCTGGCATGTGGCTTTGTGATGCTGCTCTTTTGGGATACGTACAGGCTGATAACTGCAGGCGCCTTAGCAGGCTTGTTTCTTGGCAGCGGGATTTTCCTCGTCATGGGGGCAAGGCGCAGGCTGAGAAGCTTGGATGGCATGTTCCAGCTGAGTTTGAATGAGTTGGAGCAAGACATTAATAAGCTGAGGTCAACCAGCGATCATGAACAGCGATGACATCGTTTTGCGTCAACAACGCTTGCTTGCGCGGAGCGCGCAATTGCGCTTGATTTTCTCCGACCAGACACAAGCACTAAGAAAGCCGCTGTCTTGGGTAGATCAAGCAAGATCCAGTATGGCTTGGCTGCGTCAGAACCCGCAGTGGCCACTTGGCGCAGTACTTGTGCTGGCTGTGGTGCGCCCACACGGGGCCATTCGCTGGGCAGGTCGCTTGTGGTGGGGGTGGCAATCCTTTAAGCGGGTGCGACTGTGGCTTGAGAGCAACTCCCTACGGATTTGATTCACTATTCGCGCCCGAAGTTTCGAAACAAGAGATACACAATGGTGACTATGGAAAAAACGGGCCACCTGACAGAACAACGCCTAGCAGATGCCTGGGCGGAATTGCAAAGTCACTCGGATCAGGGCAGCGCCCTTGAAGCGGATGCTTACCGACTGGCATTTGCTGATCCGGAGTTTTTATTGCGCCGTGAAACGCGAGGGATAAGATTTCAGCTCGAAATGCTGAAGCCCGATATTGATCAAGCTGAGCAAGGCATTGACAGCACCATCGTGGTGTTCGGCAGTGCTCGTTTTCTCTCTCCCGAGATGGCACAGACGGTGTTGACTCAAGCGCAGCTAATTGGCGATGCCAGAGCTCTGGCAACAGCAGAGCGCCAGGTCAAGAATTCACATTATTACGATCAAGCCCGTCTATTCGCCCGAATCGTGGCGGGACATAGCGCGCACCGCCGGCGAGAAGAGCGGCTGTTCATCGCCACGGGAGGTGGCCCAGGAATTATGGAAGCAGCTAACCGCGGCGCCCACGAAATGGGTGCTTTGAGCGTTGGACTGAACATCGCCCTGGCCCATGAGCAATATCCCAACCCCTACATCACGCCCAACTTAAGCTTCAAGTTTCATTACTTCGCACTGCGGAAGATGCACTTCATGATGCGAGCCAAGGCGTTGGTTGCGTTCCCAGGCGGCTTTGGAACGCTGGATGAATTGTTTGAGGTCATTACGCTGGTTCAAACCCGAAAAGCCAAACCGGTCCCGATAGTTCTTTTTGGTAGCAATTACTGGAAAAGACTGTTCAACACCGATTTACTGATTGAGGAAGGCGTGATTGCAGCCGAAGATCTTGAGCTCTTTACCTATGTTGATGACCCGTCTGATGCCTGGGAGGTCATCAGAAAATTCTACAATCTTTGAAATGGGAGACACCAGGGAACTCAGTTGTCAAACGACTCATTTAATTCTGTTGGCGCTATCTATGCGCCAAATAATGTCGATTCCGGAACAAGAATGACAAAGGCCTCCGTGTGGAGGCCTTTGAATTCAAGAACTTATGTCTTGTTAATTTGGTGGGATGTGCGGGGGTCGAACCCACGACAAACGGATTAAAAGTCCGCTGCTCTACCAACTGAGCTAACATCCCTATTGTCCAGAACCGGAATCCTGAACAGCTTTAAATTATAGCGTCTTTTTCAGAAGTTTCTTGAATCGCTGGCGATTTTGTCAAGAATCCACCCTGCTGCACATTGACCAAAAGTGGCTGTTACCGTTACAACAGAGCCATACCCGTGACAGTTCAGGGTTCCGTCACTCTCGACCGAGCATGATGCGTCTGGAGCCTTCACAGCCTCCTTGCTAAAAACACAAGCAATACTCAGATTCTTCCCTTCACGCGGAGCACCGTGATTCCTGCGTAATTGATTACGCACCTGTGCCAACAAAGGGTCATGGGTTGCCCTAGAAAGGTCATCTATATCGACGAGGTGCGCATGACGCTTTCCGCCCGCCGCGCCGACCGAAATAAAACGAGTTGATGTCGCGCGAGCCCAAGAAGCCATGGCTGTCTTGGCCCTGACCTGATCACAAGCGTCAATGACGGCATCAACGCCTTCAGGAAGCAGAAACGGCCAATTCCCAGACTCAACAAAGTCCTCAATGCAAGTGACGTCACAAGCTGGACTGAATGAACCGATGCGTTCCTTCATGGCAAGAACTTTCGACTGACCCAAACTTGCATCAACCGCGTGGATTTGACGGTTTATATTGGACTCCGACACGTGATCCAGATCGATCAGTGTCAGTCGCCGCACACCGCTTCTTGCCAAAGCCTCTGCCGCCCAAGAACCGACTCCCCCCAGACCGACGACGGCAACATGGGCGCTCCCTATTCGGCTCGCGCCGCTTACACCGTAGAGTCGAGCGAGGCCCGAGAATCGCCGCTCCGAATCACTGGCCGTCGGATGATCCGCCTCGCCTGACGGCTCTTGCGCCGGGATAGATCCTCGCAGCGGGTGCATTTTTTTGGCTATTTCAGGCGTGCCAGCCGTTCTTTGGCGGCTACGGCGGCTTCAGACTGTGGATAAGCCTTCACCAAATCTTCGAGCGTCTTGCGAGCGCCTCGGGGGTCTTTCAATTCAATCTGGCAATTGGCGATCGAGAGCACCGCCTCTGGCGCTCGCAAATGTTCAGGGTCCTGGGCGATCAGCGCTCGAAAATTGGTCATGGCCTCTTTGTAATCGCGTATCGCGTACTGCGCATTTCCAAGCCAAAACAAAGCAGGCACCCGATAGCCACTTGCGCCATACCTTTTTATGAAATCAAAAAAAACGGCCTGAGCAGCAAGAAAATCACCACGCCTGAAGACACTCAACGCTGCCTCAAAATCCCGTTTTTCCAAGGGATCTGCCAAAAACGCCCTCTCATCAACAGTCACCTTTACAGGCTCAAACTGCTTGAACCGATCATCCATCTTCTGCAGGCTGTCTTTTTGCTGCCTCTGAGAATCAGAAATATCCCGAGAGAGTTGTTCGTTCATGCCGCGTAGCTTCGCGAGCTCCGCACGCAGTAGCTCAATCTGATTCTGCAACTCAAGCAAACTTCGGCGCAGGACCAGGTTGTCCTCGCTGGCGCGGGTGACTGCCTGCTCCGAAGCAACGCGAGAAGCTTCGATGCGTTGGCGCAGATCGAGTATCGCCGTACGAGCCTCGTTGTCTTCAAAAAGTGCGGCATGAGCTGGCACAAAAGCCAAGGACATCAGGCCAGACAGGGCTGCCTGGCGGGCGCTTTTAGCAAGCTTGAGCTTCATTGCGTCTATCGATAGTGAATTTCAGCGCGTCGGTTTTTCGCCATGGCGCCTTCGTCAGCCCCCGGCACCGATGGCTTTTCCTTGCCAAAGCTGACGGCCTCCATTTGAGCATCAGCCACACCAAGAAGGCCCAGCGCGCTGCGCACCGACTCAGCGCGTTTTTGACCCAATGCCAGGTTGTACTCACGTCCACCGCGCTCGTCTGTATGCCCCTCGACAGCCACTCTGCGGCCTTTATCTGCCCGGATGTAACGCGCATTGGAATCGATGACACCCTGAAATTCGGGCTTCACGGCAAAGCTGTCGTAGTCGAAATACACTGTGCGCGGGCCGGCTGGAGAATCAGCGGACGGGCTTTTCTGCCCGATGTCAACGCCTGTTACGCCACCCTTGCCAACACTGCTCCCACTGGCATCTCCACTGGGCTGCTGGACGGTCGTACCTGACTTGTCCTCCACAGGAACCTCATCAAGCTTGACTGACGAACCACATCCAGCCAAGGTAGCCAAAACACCAAGAGTCAACAAAAACTTCTTCAAAAGATACTCCTAAACAATTTGCTATTTTTGGAATGGCCCCCAATCGGGCTCACGGATATCACCCGTCTGCCCATTGAGTCTTGCTTTCACTTTTCCATCCAGGGTGGTTGTCATCAGCGCCTCTCGGCCCTGACTTTGGGTTGCGTAAACAACCAAGCGGCTGTTGGCAGCAAAGCTCGGACTCTCATCCGCCGTTGTGTCGGTAATTGCAGTCGTTGTGCCAGCAGACAGGTCCATCACATGCAGCTTGAAGGCCCCCCCCATGCGGGAAATGTAAGCCATCCAACGCCCATCGGAGCTCATGGTCGGAGATATATTGTAATTGCCAGTGAAGGTAACCCGCTCGGCGCTGCCCCCTGTCGATGGCATTTTGTAAATTTGGGGTGCACCGCCCCGGTCACTAACAAAATAAATACTTTTTCCGTCTGGGGTGTACACAGGCTCTGTGTCGATACTTGCCGACTGGGTCAATCGGCGAGGTTCCCCGCCGTTGGCATCTATCGTGTACAACTGGGAGCCGCCGTCCTTGCTGAGCGTCAAAGCGAGCGATCGACCATCAGGCGACCAGGCTGGCGCGCTGTTTGACCCTCTGAAATTGGCAATCAAACGGCGCTTTCCCGTCGCAACATCATGGATGTACACCACAGGCTTGCGCGATTCAAAGGAAACATAAGCCAACTGTCCCCCACTGGGCGACCAAGCTGGCGAAATGATGGGTTCGGGACTAGCAAGTGCTGACTGGGCGTTTTCACCATCCGCGTCAGCCACCCACAGTTGGTGCCGCTGAGCGCCCTTGGTCACATATGAAATCCGCGTTGAAAAGACGCCCTTGTCACCCGTTAATTTTTCATACACATAATCGGCGATACGGTGCGAGGCCAAGCGCAGGTCGGATGAAGTTACTGCGTAACTCTGCCCACCCAGATCTTCCCCGCGAACAACGTCCCACAATCGAAATCGCACGTCATATCTGCCATCAACCAAGCGAGTGACACTGCCTAAAACCACCGAATCGGCACCCTTTTGGCGCCACAGCGCAATGTCAGGACGGGAGATTTCATCCAAAACGCCACTGACAGACTCCACCCCGCGAAATTGACCACTCCGTTCCAGATCAGCCAATACGATGGAGGAAATTTTTTGTGGCGTGCCGTCCTGACCTCTGAATGCAGCCACTGCAATGGGAGACTGTGTCATCCCAACGCCAGAAACCTCTACGCGAAACTGGGCAAACCCGGGAACGCAGGCGCAAATCGCGAACAAGCAAAAGAGATAACGCTTAATCATGTATTTTTTTTCCCAGTCTTGTGATTACAACATCGTCATTGTCGCGTTGTTGGCTGTATCCAAGGATTGCCCTGGTGATTTTGGTATCCATACGTTTCAAAACAAGCTGGAAATTAGTTGATTCTTGTGCCCGGGCAGCCTCGGCATGCCAAAGATGAAAAACCTCGGTGGCGCAAAAACCGTTTTTTCTACGCACTCCAGCCACATTAAGTCTCAGTACGAGGTCTGCATCTTCGTGGCCCCAACCGACGAATGATTCATCAAAACCATCAACAAGCGCAAAATCAGATTTCCAGACACCCATGTTGCAACTTCGTATGCCCTTCCAGGAGAAGCGGCCTCGCACGCGCCCGAAGCGATCCGGCAAGCGCAGCAGATGCGTCAATTTATTGGCGTGACCCTGACACCTCTGTCGGATCCAGAATCCAATTGAGCGATCACAGATCAACACCTTTTCAGCAATAACTCGGGCGGAAAGATCTGCAGACAACAAGACCCGGCTGCCATTGACAAAACACCCCGACTGGGCCAACGCCTTGTGTCGTGCGATAAAGTCAATGTCTGGTACGCAGTCTCCATCCACAAAGACAAGATAAGCACTGCCAGCTGCGGCGGCACCCCTGTTACGGATTCGTGACGCGGTAAAGCCGATATCAGGATGCCAGACATGCAAAACGTTGAGCGATTCAAGCTCAGTTGACCGGAAAATTTTTTCTCGGTGCAACTCGTCTGAACCGTCGTCGGCAACCACAACCTCAAAATTTTGGTCTGTTTGCTGTGCCAGCCCTCGCAGTACCGCCAGCAGAGCGTCGCTGCGGTTGTAGGTGGTGACAACGACGGTGATACGCTCGGATGGTTTCATCAGTTGGCAGATCTCGCAACACCCACATACATCTCCTTATTGGTTGGCCGACACCCGTATTCGACATGCCCTGATCATCTTTTAAAGTCTGTACTGTTCAAGTTAATGAACGCCTGACAATCAGCAGTCAATACAATCAGCCGCTTCTTTAATCAATGACCGATTCGTCAGCAGTAAACACTTGGAACCAGTAACAAAAACACACCGATACAAGGAATATCGAACTTGGTCAGTCTATGCGATGGCAGCATCTGTACCGGTATCGATGGCAGCCATCAGCATTTCCAAATTGGCAATTCTGTTGTTTGCGCTTTGGGTGTTATTGAGTCAAGCCCACACTGCATTGGGTACCCAGACATCGCCCCGTTGGAGGGAAGCCAGTACTGTCGCCGTATTGCTGATGATTGCAGCGCTGGCGATCAGTATCACTTACAGCAGCGCGCCTTTAGCTGATGCTGCCATGGATGTTGGAAAGTACGCCAAACTTCTTTTGATAATACTGATCCCTCTGCTGATTTCAACCCACGACCAAGCTCGCACCGCCCTTATTTTATACCTGGCATCACAGTCTTTTGTGCTGCTAAGTTCTTGGTTGTTGGTGGCAGGTGCTCCCCTGCCCTGGGTCTCATCCACTACCCATGCAGCGCATAACACGGTGTTTCACCTTTATATTCATCAGTCGATCATGACGTCTGGCATGGCTGCAATTTGCTGGCATTTGGGTAGCGATAGCAAGTCCATGCGGGTCAAAATTGTGGCGAGGGCTCTGTGCGTGTTGGCGTTGGTCAACGTCCTGTTTGTTCTTGAGGGTCGCACAGGTTACTTCGCTGCAGTGAGCGTTATCACTGCCGCATTGCTTTGGGAAATGCGGCAGCGTTGGCGATGGCTGGCCTTGCTGATACCTGTCTTGACGGTCTGTGTGGCCCTATTGGCATCCCCACATTTCGAATCTCGTGTGCAGCTGGTTGTAAGCGAATTTATGGACTACAAATTCGGCGAAGCGCCATCCGACTCAACCAGCTTTCGCCTGAACTTCTGGCACAGATCCCTGCAGGCTATTGGAGAGAGGCCCCTAACCGGGTTTGGTGCCGGAAGTTGGGTTCAACAGTACCACCGCCTGGATGGTGGTGCGGATCAAAGTGTTGGTGGTAACCCGCACCAGGAATACCTTCTGTGGGGTGTTTTACTCGGCGTTGGAGGAGTTGGGCTCTTCATTGGACTAATGGGAGCCCTTTGGTGGGATGCGCGCAAATTTGAAGCATCACCTGCTCGTGCACTGAGATCATTGGTACTCATCTTGGCCGTGACAAGCTTGTTCAACAGCGTACTTTATGACGGGGTTATCGGTGACTACTTTTGCATGATGCTGGGACTTCTTTTGGCTTATGGAAAGACATACCAAGCCACAAGCACAGCAATGATCGCCGGGCCGGCGCTATCCAGCCTTCAAACACGATGAAGATGACATCTCAACCCAAGCCTGCGCTTTCGATTGGCCGAAGAATCGTCCGGCTGGCGCCTTACTTCGGTCGACCTGGCTCGCTATGGGCCCTGGCTGCGCTCGCCACGCTGCTTGGAGCGGCGACTGAGCCGGCAATTCCCTACTTGTTGAAGCGACTGGTCGACGACGGATTCGGCGCCAACAAACTGACGCTGTGGATGGTACCTGCC
The DNA here is from genome assembly GCA_943371745.1 of Rhodoferax sp. OV413. GTDB lineage: Bacteria > Pseudomonadota > Gammaproteobacteria > Burkholderiales > Burkholderiaceae_C > Rhodoferax. The sequence goes on along the minus strand of CALRWE010000092.1, from coordinate 7,646 downwards.
GTACTTTTGGGACTGTTTGCTGTGCGCGGAATTAGTGGTTTCGTGGCACAGATTGCCCTGACAAAAATTGCCAATAACGGCATTTTTAAGTTGCGCAAGACCATGTTTGAACGCCTTCAAACGGGCGAGATGAGCCTCTTCTCGAAACAGTCCAACAGCGCATTGGCCAACACAGTCGTCTACGAAGTGCAACAGGGCTCCAACCAGCTGGTTTATGCATTGCTCGGGCTGACCAAGGATAGCCTCACTGTGCTGGCCATGCTCGCCTATCTTTTTTTCGAGAACTGGAAGTTGACCTTGATCGTTTTGATCTTGTTTCCCGCCGTTGCAGTGGTCATGAAAACCCTCTCCAAGCGTCTCTACCACCTGACCAAGGCCAGCCAGACGGCAACTGATCACCTCGCGTATGTGGTGGAAGAGAACGTTCTGGCACACAGGACCATCCGGCTGCACGCAGCTCAGCGCGCACAAAGCGAACGGTTTGCTGGTTTCAGCAATGCACTGCGCCAACTTGCGATGAAATCCACTGTGGCGTCTGCCGCCATGACACCCCTGACCCAAATGTTGGGTGCCATTGCCTTGTCTGTGGTGGTGACCATCGCCCTGTGGCAAAGCGGCAGCACCGGCAGCAGCATTGGGAGTTTCGTCTCTTTTGTCACAGGCATGTTGATGCTGTTGGCCCCGATCAAGCATTTGGCAGAGGTGGCCAACCCCATTACCCGCGGCCTTGCCGCTATCGAGCGTGGTCTCGACCTCATCAACCAGACAGCAAGCGAGCCCAGCGGTGCGGCAACCGTCGAGCGGGCGAAAGGTCATATTCAATTTTCAAGCGTTAGTTTGAAATATTCAGAGGACGCGGTAGCGGCTCTCAACCAAATAACCCTGGAGGTCGCACCGGGCGAGATCGTGGCATTCGTCGGCCCGTCTGGCTCCGGTAAGACCAGCCTGATGAACATGTTGCCGCGATTCATCCTGCCATCCGAGGGGCAAATTATTCTCGATGGCATACCGAGCGACGAATGGCAACTTCAATCATTAAGGAGTCAAATTGCCATGGTGAGCCAGGATGTGGTGATGCTCAACGACAGTTTGGCAGCTAATGTCGCCTTGGGTCAGAACATCGACCGCACCCGTGTGACGCAGTGTCTGCGTGCAGCCAATCTGTTGGACTATGTCGCGGCCTTACCCAAAGGATTGGACACTTTGGTTGGACACAACGCAACCCAACTGTCTGGTGGGCAGCGCCAGCGCTTGGCGATTGCCCGTGCTTTGTATAAAGACGCACCCATCCTGATCTTGGACGAAGCTACTTCCGCCCTTGACAATGAATCAGAGCGACTGGTGCAAGATGCCCTGAAAAATCTCATGTCCGGGCGCACCACCTTGATCGTGGCCCACCGAATCTCCACCATCGAGCATGCCGACCGCATCGTCGTCATGTCGGAGGGTCAGATTCTGGAGCAGGGCACACACTTAGAGTTGATGCTGCGAAAAGGCCTTTACTCGCGCCTGCACCAGATCGGGTTTGGCGGGATGACACCAGACAGGAATCATTGACCATGAGCAAACAAAAGCTGGCCAGCATCAGTGGCTTCACCTTCATACGCAATGGCGTCGAATTAGGCTTTCCCTTTGAGGCATCGATTCGCTCTCTACTTCCTCTGGTCGATGAATTCGTGATCGCCGTGGGACAGGGACGGGATGACTCGCTTCAAAGATTACGCGCTCTGGATGACCCGAAAATCAAGATCATTGAGACCGTCTGGAACGAGCGAATGGCCGAGCGGGGCTTTGTTTATGCACAACAAAAAATGATCGCGCAGTTTGCATGCACTGGAGACTGGGCTTTTTATCTGGAGGGAGACGAGTTGGTGCACGAGGCTGAGCTTGACGCCATCCGGAGCAGCGTGGATCAGCATCACGCCAACCCTGCCGTCGAGGCGCTGGTCTTCGATTACTTTCATTTTTATGGCGCACCCAATTGGATCGCCACCAGCCCGGCCTGGTACAGGCGCGAATGCCGGCTCATACGCAACACCATCCGCAGTTACGCTCCCGATGGCCAATTCTGGGTGGTGATGGACCGGCACAAGCGGGGCCGCACACCGCAGGCCGCTCTTGCAAATGCACATATCTACCATTACGGACACGTCCGCAAGCTGCACTACATGCAGCAAAAAGTGGACCAGACCACCAAATACTGGGACAAACCAGCGCCCAAGGTCGACTATCGCCAGATTGATAGTCAGGCCATCCAGCACTTTGTTGGAACGCATCCAGCAGTCATCCAGGAATGGTTACACAACGAAGCCGAATCTCAATTCAGCCCAGACCCCCAACACGTGCTGACCGCGCGTGAAAAAAAACACCGCTGGTCCATGAAGTTAGAGCGTCTTTTAGGCTTGGATCTGAGCCACAAGCATTACCGCCTCGTCGCTTGACGTCGTTGACGATGCGCCGATCTCACAACAAAACAATGTCATATTGTTCCTGAGCCATTGCGCCTTCGCTCTGAAGGGAAACCGGTTTGCCGATGAACTCACTCAAACCGGCCAAATGCTGGCTTTCCTCATCCAGCAGGAGCTCAATCACCTTCGGCGATGCAATGACCCGGAATTCTCGGGGATTGAACTGGCGCGCCTCGCGCAGTATCTCGCGAAAAATATCGTAGGCCACGCTGGACGCCGTCTTGACAATTCCTTTGCCCTGGCAAGTGGGGCAAGGCTCGCACAACATATGCGCGAGCGACTCCCGGGTGCGTTTGCGCGTCATCTCGACCAGGCCCAACTGAGAAAAACTCCCTGCATTGGTCTTCACCCGATCACGCAGCAACTGTTTTTTGAACTCCGCCAGCACCGATTGGCGGTGATCCTCACGCACCATATCGATGAAATCGACAATGATGATGCCTCCCAGGTTCCGCAGACGCAACTGACGGGCAATGGCCTGCGCGGCTTCCAGATTGGTCTTGAAAATTGTGTCGTCGAAATTTCGGGCGCCAACATAACCGCCCGTATTAACATCCACCGTGGTCAAAGCCTCGGTCTGATCCACAATCAAATAGCCACCTGACTTCAAATCCACCCGACGACCCAGCGCCTTGGCGATTTCTTCATCGATGGAATTCAGATCAAAAATAGGACGTTCGCCCTTGTAGTGCTGTAGCTTTGCTGCTGCTGCGGGCATGAACTCCTGGCCAAATGTTTTAAGCAACTCGAATTGCTCCCGCGAATCCACCCTGATCGTCTGTGTGTTGTCACCAACAAGGTCCCTCAAAACCCGCTGCAACAAGTTCAAATCCTGGTGCAGCAATGACAGCGGAGGCATGCGCAGGGAAGCCCCCTTGATGCGTGCCCATGCCTTGCGCAAATAGCTGATGTCCTCGGATAACTCGATATCAGAGGCCTCTTCCCCATTTGTCCGCAGGATAAAGCCACCCCCTTCGTCTCCCGCCAGGCCTTGTAGGCGCGAGCGCAGTTCGTCACGCTGGTTTTGTGGAATTTTTTGTGACACACCAATATGGTCGTCCTGCGGCAAGAAAACCAGCATGCGGCCCGCAATGCTGATTTGAGTAGATAGCCTGGCACCTTTGGTCCCGAGCGGGTCCTTGATGACCTGCACCATGAGGGACTGTCCCTCAAAAATCTGCTTTTCTATCGGTGTGACAGGCTGCGCATTGCGCACCATGCTGGGCGGCTCGCCCTCAGGTTGCCGATGCCACACGTCCGCCACATGCAAAAAGGCGGCGCGTTCCAGACCGATATCAATGAACGCCGATTGCATACCCGGCAGGACACGAGCCACCTTGCCAAGATACACATTACCTACCAAACCCCGCTCCAGCGTGCGCTCGACGTGCAATTCCTGGAGGGCGCCGTTTTCAACAATGGCCACACGCGTCTCCTGCGGTGACCAGTTAATCAGAATATCTTCTTGCATGGGCCTACTTTTACAGCGGATAAGCAAAAGACCGCAGCAACTGCGCAGTCTCAAACAGGGGGAGACCCATGATGCCAGAGTAGCTCCCGCTCAGGTGCGAAATATAGGCCGCAGCCCGTCCCTGCACTGCGTAGGCACCGGCCTTGCCCAAAGATTCACCCGAGGCCACGTAGGCTTGAATTTGACCCGCACTCATCTGGCCAAACGTGACCCGCGATTCAGACAGTGCCTGATGTCGTTCAGTCAACGTGCCCAGGGTCACACCTGTCAATACGCGATGCGTTTTGCCCGACAGCGCCGTCAACATCCGTTGAGCATCTGCAGCATCAGCCGGCTTGCCATAGATCAAACGCCCCAGAGCAACCGTGGTGTCAGAGCACAGCACGGGCGCCTCTGGCAGGCCCCGGCTCACAAGGCGATTGAGCGCGGCGTCGAGCTTCAATTGCGTCACACGCCGAACGTAGGCCGCCGGAGCCTCATTGTCCAGAGCTGCTTCCAGTGCTTCAGCGTCTTCGTCAGGGCCAGGTAGCAGCAATTCATGGCGCACGCCCAATTGATCCAGCAATTGGCTTCGTCTGGGGCTTTGCGAGGCCAAATAAATAAAATCATTCACGGTGGTAGGGGTGGTTGGCGTTGATCGACCAGGCTCGGTAGAGTTGCTCGATCAACAAAACACGCACCATGGCGTGGGGTAGCGTCAAGTCCGAAAGGCGTATGCGCTCGTGAGCCGCCTGCCTGAACGCCGGGTCCAGTCCATCCGGTCCGCCAATCACCAGCGCCACATCGTCACTGGCCAATTGCCAGCCGGTGAGTTTGCTGGCTAAGGCCACCGTCGTCAGCGTGGTCCCACGTTCGTCCAGCGCCACGATGCGGCACCCCCTGGGTATGACGGCCTCGATGCGCGCACGCTCGGCAGTAAACAGATTTTCAAGTGTTTTGGAGCCGCGTGGTTCGGTCTTGACCGTCTTGAGTTCCACTTTGAGCTCGTACGGAAACCGCTTGGCGTAATCATCCCAAGCAGTTTGCGCCCAGTCAGGGACGCGCTGCCCCACGGCAACAATGAGCAGCCGCACGGGTCAACGCGCTCAGGCTTTGCGGTCAGCCGCCTTGCGGGCTGGCGCCTTCTTGGCCGCTACCTTCTTGGCCGGCGCGGCTTTTGTTGCGGCGGCAACAGACGCCTTTTTTGCAGGCACTTTGGCAGGCGCGTTGATCGTCACTTTGGTGATGACAGACTTCTCTGCCGCCGTCTTTACCGGCACTTTTTTTGCCACTGCTTTTTTGGCGGGTGCCTTGGCTGCAGCAGACTTGGCAGCCATCGTTTTTTTGACTTGGGCTTTGGAAGGGAATGCCTCAGCCACACCCTTCTTGGCAGCGTTGGAGCGCCTGAGATTCCCCTCTACCGGAGCCGCTTCTTTACTGGCCTTGACCAGCTTGACAGGTGCCGCTTCCTCGGCAGCCGCCGGCTTGGCCGAGCCAAACTTGAGCCGCACAGGCTTCTCGCCCCACAACTCTTCCAGGTTGTAATACTGCCGAAAGTTGGGCTGCATGACGTGGACTACAGCCGCGCCACAATCCACAATAATCCATTCGCCGTTGGCCTCACCCTCGACGCGAGGCTTGGGAAAACCAGCATCGCGCACCGCGTCACGGACACTGCCGGCCAGCGCTTTGGTCTGCCGATTGGAGGTGCCCGAGGCAATGATTACCCTCTCGAACAGGGCCGAGAGGTGCTCAGTGTCGAACACCTGGATGTCCTGTGCCTTCACATCTTCCAAGCCATCAACAATGGCCCGCTGAAGTTTCTGGATGTCTTTTTTTGCAACGGTAGTGGTAGTCATCAAATAGTCTGGTAAAGATGGTGTCGATCAATATAACGCGCAACCGGCTCGAAAACCAGCGGAACAACGCTCATGTGCGCTGAAATTCGGGCTCGGATGTCGGTTGCACTGATGGGCATGGCTGGCAGGTGCAGCCGTCGGAATCGGGATTCCAGTGCCCTTGGAGCGATGAAGCCGGGTTTGGAACCCGCCATATTTTCACGCTCAGCTACACAAATTATAGCTAGTCGGACGATCTCCTGCCATTCGTGCCAACTTGGCAGTGCGTTGGCCTGGTCCTCACCCACAACCAGGAACAATTCGGCTTCTGGCCATTGCGCCTTCAACTCACGCAGCGTGTCCACCGTGTAGGTGGGGCCGGAACGCAAGGTTTCGCGGGGGTCAATAAGTGTCCGGGAGACCTCGGAAAAAGCCAGCTGCGCCATCGCCAAACGGTGGTGCGCAGCACTCAAGGGTCGGGACTTGTGCCAGGCCTGCCCGGTCGGCATGACACGCAGCTCATCCAGCTGCAACTGATCAACAGCTGCTTGAGCCAGTGCCACATGAGCTGCATGAGGCGGGTCGAAAGCACCGCCAAACACACCCATGCGTCGGGCCAACGGGGGATTGTCAGTCAAATCCAGTCCTTGCGAACGAGAAAATCAGTGGTCAACGCGGCTTCCGGCGAGCCCGGCTCGGGCACTTGCTGGTAAGACCAGCTTGCCAGCGGCGGCATCGACAACAAGATCGACTCAGTGCGCCCACCCGACTGCAGGCCAAAATGCGTGCCCCTATCCCAAACCAGGTTGAACTCCACGTAACGCCCCCGGCGATAGAGCTGAAACGCGCGCTCGCGTTCACCGTACGCAAGGCCCTGGCGTCGCTCAACAATCGGAAGGTAAGCCGCCAAAAACGAATCGCCTACCGACTGCATCATGGACAGACTGGCATCAAAACCAAGCTCTGAGAAATCATCAAAAAAGATGCCGCCCACGCCCCGCTGCTCCGCCCTGTGTTTCAAATAGAAATATTCATCGCACCAGGTCTTGAAGCGCGGGTATTTGTCATCCCCAAAAGGTCCAAGCGCCGCTTGGCAGGTGGTGTGAAAGTGCTCTGCGTCTTCCTTAAAACCGTAATACGGCGTCAAGTCCATGCCACCGCCGAACCAGCACACGTCCTGCCCATCGCGTCCTTTGGCCGCCAACATGCGTACATTCATGTGAACCGTCGGCACGTAGGGATTGCGGGGATGAAAGACCAGCGACACGCCCATGGCCTCAAACGGCGCGCCTGAGAGTTCAGGCCGGTGTTGCGTGGCCGACGGTGGCAAACTGGGGCCGCGAACGTGCGAGAAGCCACATCCCGCGCGCTCAAACACCACACCACCCTCCAGAATCTGGGTGATGCCCTGGCCTTGCAGCGTTTCATGGGGCTCCTTCTTCCAGGCATCCCCCAGAAAAGTGCCCCCATCCAGCTTGGCAATGCTCGACACAATGCGCGCCTGCAAGTCCAGGAGATAACTTCGAACCGTCTCGGTCCGGGAGGTGGTGAGTTCGGGCGTACTCATGATGGCTCAGCTTTTGATGGCACGGTGGCCAATGTCGGTCCGGTACTGCCGTCCCTCAAATTGGATACCCGCAGCGACCTCGTAGGCCCGCTGTTGGGCCTGCCGCACGTTGTCCGCCAACACCGTGACACAGAACACGCGCCCACCTGAAGTGGTCAGGTTGCCATCCACCAGCGCAGTACCGGCATGAAACACGACGACGTCGTCGGCCTCTTTAGGCAAGCCGGTCACGACATCGCCCTTGCGCGGATTCAGGGGATAGCCGTGCGCGGCAATCACCACGCCCAGCGCAGTGCGACGGTCCCACTGCAATTCGATCTGGT
>CALRWE010000091.1:0-17104 GCA_943371745.1 Rhodoferax sp. OV413 | reverse complement strand
AGGCAAGGAAATGGTCATGCCAGGCGACAACGTGTCGATCACCGTCAAGTTGATCAACCCGATCGCCATGGAAGAAGGCCTGCGTTTTGCTATCCGCGAAGGCGGCAAGACTGTCGGCGCCGGTGTGGTTGCCAAGATCATCGCGTAATTGACCAAAGGAATTACCATGGCAACCAAACAAAAAATTCGCATCCGCCTGAAGGCATTTGACTACAAACTTATCGACCAGTCGGCCGCCGAGATCGTGGACACCGCCAAGCGTACAGGCGCCATTGTCAAAGGCCCAGTGCCTCTGCCGACACGCATGAAGCGCTTCGACATTCTGCGTTCACCTCACGTGAACAAGACCAGTCGCGACCAATTTGAAATTCGCACTCACCAGCGCTTGATGGACATCGTTGACCCGACAGATAAAACTGTTGACGCGTTGATGAAGCTCGACTTGCCCGCTGGCGTGGATGTTGAAATCAAATTGCAGTAAATCGAATGAGGTCAAGGCGTAAGTCTTGGCCTTTTTAGAGTCGGATGTAGAACGAACTTGCGTGCACAAGGGGTTCGGGCTATACTCGCAGGCTCTGTTGACCATGCCATGCGTGGTCAACAGAGTTTTATTAACAGTCTTTCACGTCAAACGTTGTAGCCAATTGAAGTTGCAACGGTGAGAGTTACGGAGAAAATAATGAGTCTGAGCAACTCCCTAGGGTTGCTGGGCCGCAAGGTGGGCATGATGCGCCTATTCACCGACGAAGGGGATTCGATCCCTGTGACGGTGGTAGATGTGTCGAACAACCGTGTGACCCAGGTCAAAACCCAAGAGAATGATGGCTATGTTGCCCTGCAGGTGACGTTTGGTGCGCGAAAAGCTTCGCGCGTTACAAAGCCTGCGGCTGGACACCTTGCAAAAGCAGGTGTCGAGGCCGGTGAAATAATTCGTGAATTCCGTTTGACGCCTGATGTGGCTTCGCAGTACAAAGCGGGTGCCGTTGTGCCCGCTGCAGCTGTGTTTGCTGTTGGTCAAAAGGTGGATGTTCAAGGTACTACCATTGGTAAAGGCTTTGCCGGCACGATCAAGCGTCACCACATGAGTTCGCAGCGCGCGTCGCACGGCAATAGCCGTTCGCACAATGTGCCCGGTTCCATTGGTATGGCCCAAGATCCTGGTCGTGTGTTTCCTGGTAAACGCATGACGGGTCATCTGGGTGACGATCTTGTGACAACGCAAAATCTTGATGTCATCCGTATTGACGAAGCCCGTCAATTGCTGATGATTCGTGGCGCTGTTCCTGGCTCGGCTGGCGGTTTTGTGACCGTTCGTCCAGCGATCAAAGTCAAAGCTAAAAATGCAGATGTGAAGGGAGCGAACTGATGCAGCTCGAACTCCTGAATGACCAAGGTCAGGCCACTTCGAAATACGACGCACCGGAAAATGTTTTCGGCCGCGCTTACAACGAAGATCTGGTGCACCAGATTGTGGTCGCTTTCCAGGCGAATGCTCGTCAAGGAACGCGTGCCCAAAAAGACCGCGAACAGGTCAAGCACTCCACAAAGAAGCCTTTTAAACAAAAGGGTACTGGTCGCGCTCGTGCGGGTATGACGTCTTCGCCTTTGTGGCGCGGCGGCGGTCGGATTTTTCCGAACATGCCTGATGAGAATTTCACGCAAAAAATCAACAAAAAGATGTACCGCGCTGGAATGGCGTCCATCTTGTCCCAGTTGGCCCGCGAAGGTCGTCTGGCTGTCGTTGATTCGATGACGGTCGATTCTCCGAAGACAAAAGAGTTGGCTGCCAGATTCAAGGCCATGAACCTGGAGTCGGTGATGGTGATTGCTGATGAGGTTGATGAAAACCTGTATTTGGCGTCACGAAATCTAGTCAATGTGATGGTAGTCGAGCCACGCTATGCTGACCCAGTATCGCTGGTTCATTACCGCAAAGTGCTGGTTACCAAGGCTGCGATGGACAAACTCAAGGAGATGTTCGCATGAGCCATGGTCCACAACTTTCAAAATTCGACGAAGGTCGCTTGATGCAAGTGCTCGTTGCACCCATCGTGTCTGAAAAGGCAACGATGGTCGCTGAGAAAAGCAATGCTGTGACCTTCAAAGTGCTGCAAGACGCTACCAAGTATGAGATCAAGGCCGCAGTGGAATTGATGTTCAAAGTCGAGGTAAAAGGCGTCTCTGTGGTGAACACTAAAGGCAAGACCAAGCGTTTTGGCAAGTCTGTTGGCCGTCGCGATAACATTCGCAAGGCTTACGTGACACTGAAACCAGGTCAAGAGCTGAACCTTGGTGGGGAGGCCGCGTAATCATGGCTGTTATCAAAATGAAACCCACTTCTCCAGGCCGTCGTGGCATGGTGAAGATTTCTCGCGACCATCTGCATAAGGGCGAGCCCTATGCACCATTGTTGGAGCCTCAGTTCCAGCATGCGGGTCGCAACAACAACGGTCACATCACGACGCGTCATAAAGGTGGAGGTCACAAGCACCACTATCGCGTTGTTGATTTCCGTCGTACCAAAGATGGCATTCCTGCAAAAGTGGAACGTATTGAGTATGACCCCAACAGGTCGGCTCATATCGCTTTGGTTTGCTATGCTGATGGCGAGCGTCGCTACATCATTGCCCCCAGGGGTCTTGAAATCGGTGCAACCATCATGAGTGGCGCCGAAGCACCGATCCGTGTTGGCAATACATTGCCCATCCGCAATATTCCGGTGGGCTCTATCGTGCACTGCATTGAATTGCAAATCGGTCGTGGCGCACAGGTTGTGCGTTCGGCTGGCACGTCGGCCACCTTGCTGGCCCGCGAGGGCATCTACGCCCAGGTTCGTATGCGTTCAGGTGAGGTCCGCAAGATCCACATCGAGTGCCGCGCAACATTGGGTCAGGTCGCCAACGAAGAGCACAGCTTGCGACGTCTCGGCAAAGCCGGAGCGAAGCGCTGGAAGGGTATTCGCCCGACGGTTCGAGGTGTTGTCATGAATCCGGTGGATCACCCACATGGCGGTGGCGAAGGTAAGACCGGCGAAGGCCGTCACCCAGTCGATCCTTGGGGTAATCTGACCAAGGGTTACCGGACCCGCAACAACAAGCGCACGCAGGTCATGATCGTGTCGCGTCGCAAGAAGTAAGGGGCAGGTAAATGACTCGTTCACTCAAAAAAGGTCCGTTTGTTGACCATCATCTGGTAGCCAAGACCGAAAAGGCCGTTGCTACCAAAGACAAAAAGCCGATTAAGACCTGGTCACGTCGCTCAATGATCTTGCCCGATTTCATCGGCCTGACCATCGCGGTGCACAACGGCAAACAGCACGTGCCGGTCTATATCACCGATCAAATGGTTGGCCATAAGTTGGGAGAGTTCGCTCTTACCCGTACTTTCAAGGGTCATCCTGCAGACAAAAAAGTCTCAAAGAAATAAGGAGGTGACCATGGAAACACGTGCAACCCTTCGTGGCGTTCGTTTATCGGTCGACAAAGGCCGTTTGGTCGCGGATTTGATTCGCGGCAAGAAGGTGGATCAAGCCCTGAACATCTTGCAGTTCACGCAGAAAAAAGCTGCTGTGATCATCAAGAAGGTTCTGGAGTCTGCCATTGCCAACGCTGAGCACAATGACGGTGCCGACATCGACGAGTTGAAGATTACTTCGATCTTCGTCGAACAAGGTGCGTCGCTCAAGCGCTTCACGGCCCGCGCCAAAGGTCGCGGCAACCAAATCAGAAAACCCACGTGCCATGTGTACGTGACGGTTGGTAACTGAAAGAGGCACGGATAAATATGGGACAAAAAATCCACCCAACCGGCTTTCGCTTAAGCATTAGCCGCAACTGGGCCTCTCGCTGGTACGCCAGTGACCGCGATTTCGCGGGTATGTTGGCTGAAGACATCAAGGTGCGTGAGTACCTTAAAGCCAAGCTCAAGAATGCTTCTGTGTCGCGCGTTTTGATCGAGCGTCCAGCCAAGAATGCCCGCATCACGATTTTCTCGGCTCGTCCGGGTGTTGTGATCGGCAAAAAAGGCGAAGACATCGAGAACCTCAAGCGCGAGTTGTCTCGGCAACTCGGCGTACCTGTGGCTGTGAATATCGAAGAAGTGCGCAAGCCTGAAATCGATGCCAAGCTCATTGCCGACAGCATTACGCAGCAGCTCGAAAAGCGGATCATGTTCCGTCGCGCCATGAAACGTGCCATGCAAAACGCCATGCGTCTGGGTGCCTTGGGTATCAAGATCATGTCTTCTGGCCGTTTGAACGGAATTGAGATTGCGCGTTGCGAGTGGTATCGCGAAGGTCGCGTTCCGCTTCACACACTGCGTGCAGACATTGATTACGGTACTTCTGAAGCAAAAACCACCTACGGCATCATTGGTGTCAAGGTGTGGGTTTACAAAGGTGACACGCTGGGTCGTAACGACCTGCCGGCCGTCGTTGAAACTCGTGCAGAAGAAGAACGGCGCCCACGTGGCCCCCGCCGTGATGACCGTGGCGGTGCCCGCCCCGGTGCTGATCGTGCTGCCCCACGCGGTGCGCGTCGCCTCCCAATGGGTGGTAATGCTGCGCCAGCAGATGGTAGCGACAAGCCAGCGGAGGCCATCGGTGCCGACGCTAATAAACCCGCCGTTCAGCGCGTCCGCAAGGTAGCCGCGCCAGCTGCAGCAGCTGACGGTAAAGGAGAATAACTATGTTGCAACCCGCTCGTCGCAAATATCGCAAAGAGCAAAAGGGCCGTAACACCGGTATCGCTACCCGAGGAAGCTCGGTGGCGTTCGGTGATTTCGGACTCAAGTGCATTGACCGTGGTCGTCTGACCGCACGCCAGATCGAGGCAGCTCGTCGTGCGATTTCTCGCCACGTCAAGCGTGGTGGTCGTATCTGGATTCGTGTATTTCCTGACAAGCCTATTTCACAAAAGCCTGCTGAAGTGCGAATGGGTAACGGTAAGGGAAATCCTGAGTACTACGTGGCTGAGATTCAGCCAGGCAAGATTGTTTTTGAAATTGTGGGTGTCTCGGAAGAGTTGGCTCGTGAAGCGTTTCGTTTGGCAGCAGCCAAGCTGCCTTTGCGTACCACTTTTGTGGCACGCATGATTGGCCAGTAATCAGGAGACATTGATATGAAAACTACTGAACTTCGCCAAAAAGACGTTGTTGGTCTGCAAACTGAAGTCAAAGCGTTGCAAAGAGCACACTTTGGCTTGCGTATGCAAAAAGCCACTCAACAACTTTCCAACACCGCTACGCTGCGCACTGCGCGCCGCGATATTGCTCGCGCCAAGACTATTCTTGTCGAGAAGCAAAGCGCTGAAAAATCCGCCAAATAAGGAGCTATAAATGACGGAAGCTAAAAAATCCCTCAAGCGTACTCTGACCGGCAAGGTTGTCAGCGACAAGCGAACAAAGACCGTTACGGTCCTGATCGAGCGCCGCGTAAAGCACGAGCTTTACGGGAAAATCGTTGGTAAGTCCAGCAAGTACCACGCCCATGATGAAAATGGCGAGTACAAGTTGGGTGACATCATCGAGATCACCGAGAGCCGTCCTATTTCCAAAACCAAGAACTGGGTTGCGACCCGCTTGGTTCAAAAGGCCGCGGCGGTATAAGTCTTTGCAGCCTCGAGGCTGCATGATCTAGTTAAACGGCTCACAATGTGAGCCGTTTTCAATTGTGAATTCAAATTAACGATTTCAGGAGCAAGACATGATTAAAGTTGGCGATAGCCTCCCCACCGCGACACTGATGGAGTTTTCAGAGACCGAAGGTAACGGGTGCAGCTTGGGTCCCAATCCAGTAGACGTGGTAGCGGCCAGCGCGGGCAAGACCATTGCTCTGCTGGCTTTGCCGGGCGCCTTCACGCCGACTTGCTCAGCCAAGCACGTGCCGGGTTACGTGGAGAACTTCGACCAGTTGAAGGCTGCTGGCGTCGATGAGATCTGGTGTGTCAGTGTGAATGATGCGTTTGTGATGGGCGCGTGGGCCAGAGACCAAAAGACAGCCGGCAAAGTGCGCATGCTCGCGGATGGCGATGCCGTATTTACCAAGGCTACAGGTTTGACCCTGGATCTGAGCGGACGAGGCATGGGGCTGCGCAGCAACCGTTACTCCATGCTGGTCAAGGATGGAAAAGTCACTTCCTTGAATATTGAGGGACCAGGGAAGTTTGAAGTCAGCGACGCAGCTACTCTGCTGGCCCAAGCCAAGGGCTAAAAGTCCAGTTGATCCCGCAACGCCACCTCAGGTTTCAAAGGGTGGCGTTCACAGATTCACTTTGAGATAGTGGGCGCCCTCATTGGGGTTGAAGTAATAGGGCGGAATTTCTTCAAAACCCAACTCGTGGTACATCCCTCTGGCGGTCTCCATTCCGTCCAGGGTGTCCAGCAAGACGCAGCTGTATCCTGCCATGCGAGCGCAATCCAGCGTTGTCTCGGCGAGGCGGCGTCCCAATCCAAGATTCCTCCACACCGGACGAACGTACAGCCGTTTCATTTCACAGGCATTGGGGTAGTCGACGGTATCCAATGGTCGCAAGCCACAGCAGCCGGCAAGCTGCGTGTCCACCCAGGCCATCAGGAGCGAGCCGCGTGGTGCAGCATAGTCACCGGGCAAGTTCGAAACCTCTTCTTCGAAGCCTTGAAAGCGCAAGTCGACTTGTAAACTGCTCGCGTATTCGCGCAGCATGCCCCGCAAGGTGTCCAACTCATTCGGTGAACCGGGGGTGGAGATCTGAATGCTCGGACGTTTCACCAAGGCAGCGAGTTAGGGTTCAAAGAGTCAGCATGTTTCATGGAAAAATCATACCGCAAGCGCGACAACCCATGCAACCAGCAAGCCACTGCCAATCAGAATGACGACCGCTAATGACCGCGTGGCGACGCTGTCTTTCGAACTCACGCTCGCCAGGTTGACCTCCTTGTCACCGTTGATCATGGGGCGTATCAAATCTTGTTTTTTGGTGAGCTGGTAAAAGAGGATCGCTCCGATGTGCAGTGCCAGAAGCCCGAGCAGAATCAACTTGCCCACATTTGAGTGATAAAACGTGGCGTTGCTGACCCAGGCGCTGGATACAAAACCAACCAGCGGACCTGCAGCTGTAATTTCGTCGTCGCTGGTGAGCCCGCTGGCAACCTGCGCCAGCAGCACAAACAGCAGCGCGAACACCGAGAGCGCTCCAAGCGGGCTGTGGCCAATCAGTTGCTCGGGGCCTCCCTTGCCTCGAAGGTAAGCCAGGGTGGCATTGGGTGTGAAAATGAAACTGTTAAAGCGTGACCATTGCCCGCCGACAACACCCCAAATCAAGCGGAACAGCAGCAGAGTCAAAATGGCATAACCACATCGAAAATGCCAGGCCATTGCGGCGCCTCCGATTTGAGCCGTCGCGACGGAGCCGATCACACACAGGACCAGCGCCCAGTGGAATATCCGGGTTGGCAAATCCCATACTCTGATCTTGGTTCGCATATTGTTTCTCCCGCAAGCACACGAAAATTTGAAGTAGCGCGACAGACTAAAGACGACTGCAGGCGGCTATTGTGCCGTGTACTCGAACTCGCGTCGCTGATCAGTGTTTACCCTGGGGTTGACTGAAAATGACGAACTAAACAGGAGAATAGCGCTCGTACATCTGATTATTCACCCACCCCTCCGCATCGAAGGAAATTCAATGAAGAAACTAGCCTCGTTTATTTTGGTCGCTTGTGCCGTGACCCTGAGCGTTCCTGCCGCCGCTCAGTTTGCCAAACCGGAAGATGCGATCAAATACCGGAAAAATGCATTGTTTGTGATGCAACAAAACTTTGCACGCTTGGGCGCTATGGCCGCTGGCCGAGCACCTTTTGATGCCAAAGTGGCTGCTGACAGTGCCGCGGTCGCCGCATTTGTATCCACCTTGCCATGGGCGGCTTTCGGGGAAGGCACCGACAAAGGGGACACCCGGGCAAAACCGGAGATCTGGAAGGAGCCTGCCAAGTTCAAGGAGTACGCCGACAAGATGGAGGCTGAATTGGCCAAACTCTCAACTGTCGCCAAAACAGGCAATCTGGACGGCATCAAGGTAGCGGTCGGCGCTGCAGGCGCGACCTGCAAAACCTGCCATGACGCCTATCGCAAAGACTAGTGTCAACGTAGCCAGCCCATGGCATAAGGATCACGCCTCGGCCAGCAGTTTTTCGATCAGTTGGTGAAGCTCCACAAAATCTGGTTCGCCCGTGTAACGCTTGACCACCTCACCACGCTTGTTGACCAAGTACGTGGTGGGCGTCAGTTTGACCTCCCCCCAGGCTTTGGCAATTGCCCCTGTGTTGTCAATGGCCACACCGAAAGGCAGTTGGCGGGTTTGGGCAAAATTGACGACGTAGCTGGGCGGGTCGTAGCTCATGGCTACGGCGATCGTGTCAAAGCCACCGGGCTTGTATTTCTCGTAAGTTGAAACCAGGCGGGGCATCTCTGCGACACAAGACGCGCAACTCGTCGCCCAGAAGTTCACCAGGGTGACTTTGCCTTTGAATGAGGCTTCATCCCGCTTCGATCCATCCAGCATCACGAACGAAGATTTTGGTGCAAGAGCCGTGCTTGCAGTGAGGTACATGCCCAGACTGATCACCATGACTGCAGCCGAGGCGGCGAGGATATAACGTAGGTTCATAAGGAAGCATTGGGTTGTAGGCGCCGGTGCAGGCTCCGTCTCACAGCGCATTGTTTCGCTGACCAAGTCCGGCACAGTGACAACGATTGTGACTGCTCGTCTGCCGAAAGGTTCGATATTTCCGCCAACGTCCTCTGCACAAGATTGGCGGTGGATAATTGAAAGATGGCTTATTTCCTCCTCGCTGGACTTCTGTCGGGTTCCTTGCTTCTCCAAGCGTGCAGCCCTGCCTTGAATTGGCGCGATGTGCGCCTGGACCCAACACCCATCGTGGCCCTGCTTCCCTGCAAGCCGGAGCGGGCCGCACGCGATGTGTCCATGGGTAATCAAACGCTGAGCCTCAAGCTGGTCGCTTGCGATGCGGGCGACGCCAAGTTTGCCGTAGCCTATGCCGACACCAGGGACGCTGATAAAACCGGGCCACTCTTGGCTTCGTGGAGAACAGTCACCCTGGCGAACATGCGAGCCACCGCCCCGGCCGACGTTCCTGTCAACATCAAGGGCGTGGCTGCGCTGTCTGCCAAGGGCGTGCTGGCGAGTGGAGTGCGTCCTGATGGCTCCGCTGTGGTTTTACAGGCAGTCTGGTTCGCCTCCGGTACGCACATCTTTCAGGCGTCCATTTACTCGGATGCGGCCCGTCCTCAAGTGGCTGAGACCTACTTCTCCGGTCTGCGCCTGCCATGAGTCGCCTCTCCCGGCGCAACGCCGTGGTGGTCTTTCTGGCCTTTGCATTTGCCTACTTTATTTCTGCTCTGATTCGAGCCATTACCGCCACCTTGTCGCCCACGCTCACGCAGGAGTTTTCACTCAGCGCCAGTGACTTGGGCTTGTTGGCAGGGGGCTACTTTTTGGGGTTTGCGGCCATGCAGCTGCCGCTGGGGACCTGGCTGGATCGACAGGGTCCCAAGAAGGTCAGCCTGTACTTTTTATCGATGGCTGCGCTGGGATGCATCGCTTTTTCATTGGCAACCAGCTTCTCCGGGCTTCTGGCGGCGAGAGTACTGTGTGGCGTGGGGGTGAGTGCCTGTTTGATGGCGCCCTTGACGGCGTATCGCCGGTGGTTTGAGCCGACCACCCTCATGCGTGCGAATTCCTGGATGCTGATGACCGGATCGCTCGGCATGGTGGCGTCGACCCTGCCGGTGCAGTGGCTGGTGCCGCTGGTGGGTTGGCGGCTGCTTTTTGTGGGGCTGGGTCTCATGGTGGTGGCCGCTGTGGTCTTGATTGCATGGCAAGTTCCCCGCTGGGGTGTGGGTCCTTCAACAGGCCCCGCGGCTCCGGCATCCGGAGGCGGCAGTTACGCAGAGGTCTGGCGCCATCCGTATTTCCGCAGGATGGCACCGATCGGTTTCTTCATCTACGGCGGACTGGTTGCCATCCAGACCTTATGGGCGGCCCCCTGGATGATCAAGGTCGCGGGTTTCAGTCCGTCGCAAGCGGCGAGTGGACTGTTCTGGATCAATGTGGCCATGTTGATCGCTTTTTGGGCCTGGGGCATGGTCAACCCCTGGCTGACCCGCCGTGGTTTGGGGGCTGATCGCCTGATTGCCTTGGGCTTGCCCTTCAGCTTTGCTCTTCTTGCTATCATAATAATTTATGCGAAATCAATCAATGATTCGACTGCTGGCCTATTTGCCATGTATTGCGTCAGCTGCACCTTTGTTGCCTTGTCACAGCCGGCAGTGGGTATGGCGTTTTCGCCCGCACTGGCCGGTCGCGCTTTATCGGCGTACAACCTCGTGATTTTTTCGGGTGTTTTTGTCGTTCAGTGGGGGATGGGGTTGGCCATCGATGGTCTGAAGGCGTCAGGGTTGGAGGAAATTGCAGCTTTTCAATGGTCCATGGGCCTGTTTTTGATGTGCTGCATGGCGTCTTATGTCTATTTCGTGGCTGCAAAAAGCCATAATCCGACTCTTTGAGATATCGAAAGCCGCACTGACCGACCTCGTCGGTTTCGGCTTGTACCGCAGTCACCCATCAATGAACAATGGCATTCTGATCATCGCGCATGCGCCCTTGGCCAGTGCTTTGCGCCAATGCGTGCTTCATGTCTTTCCTGACCACGGGGAAGGCCTGACCGCATTCGATGTGGAGCCCAACCAACCGCCAGAAATCACGTTGGCGAGCGCAAAGCAAGCCCTCGTCGCACTTCATGCCGACAACGTCCTGGTCTTGACCGACGTGTTCGGCGCCACCCCCTGCAATGTGGCCCAAAAGCTGGTCGATGGTGTTCATTCGAAGTTGATAGCGGGTGTCAGTCTGCCCATGTTGTTGCGCACTGTGACCTACCGCTGCGAGCCTCTTGATGCCCTGGTGGCGCGGGCGCTGGCAGGTGGCATGCAGGGTGTCATGCCGGTGGCGACGACTGCGCCCCAAAATCAGGTGAGAAAACCAAATGATCAAATCAACCACGACCATCAACAATAAATTGGGCCTGCACGCCCGCGCCTCAGCCAAATTGACCAAACTGGCGGGCAGTTTCCCCTGTGAGGTCTGGATGGCTCGAGGCGAGCGGCGTGTCAATGCAAAAAGCATCATGGGCGTGATGATGTTGGCAGCCGGTCTTGGCAGCACGGTCGAAATCGAGACTGCTGGTGAAGGCGAGCAAGAGGCCATGGATGCTTTATTGGCCCTGATTGCCGACAAATTTGGAGAGGGTGAATGACGTTTTCCATTCACGGTCTGGCGGTCGCCCGGGGCATTGCGATCGGGCGGGCGGTGCTGGTGGCTTCAAGCAGGGTCGACGTTGCGCATTATTTTATTGATGCAACCCAGGTTGAGGCCGAGATTGGGCGGGTTCGCAGTGGGCGCAACGCGGTGGTGGACGAGATCCATCGCCTGCAAGTCAGCATTGCCCAAATGGGCCCCAAGGAGGCGCCCCTTGAACTGACCGCCTTGCTGGACGTTCATCTGATGCTGTTGCAGGACCAGGAGTTGATCTCGGGCGTCAAGCACTGGATAACAGACCGTCTGTACAACGCGGAGTGGGCCTTGACCACCCAACTGGAAATCATCGGACGTCAGTTCGATGAAATGGAGGACGAGTACTTGCGTGAGCGCAAGGCCGACCTGGAGCAGCTCACGGAAAAAGTCCTGAGGGCCATGAAAGGGGTGGCGTCCCCGGTGGTGCATGCCACCCAGCGCGCCACGCGCAAGCTGTCGCAGCAGGACTTGCTGCTAGATGACACGGTCGACGTGCCCTTGATTCTGATTGCGCATGACCTGTCGCCAGCGGACATGCTGCAGTTCAAGCAAAGCGTGTTTGCCGGTTTCATTACCGATGTGGGCGGCAAAACTTCGCACACGGCCATCGTGGCGCGCAGCCTGGATATTCCGGCGGTGGTGGGCGCGCGCTTGAGCAGTCAGTTGGTGCGCCAGGATGACTGGGTGATCATTGACGGCGATGCGGGTGTGGTGGTGGTGGACCCGTCGCCCATCATCCTGGCAGAGTATGGTTTCAAGCAGCGCCAGGGTGAATTGGAGCGCGGGCGCCTGACCCGTCTGCTGCACACCCCGGCCGTCACCATGGACGGTCAAAAGATTGAACTGCTGGCGAACATCGAGATGCCGGAGGACGCACTCGGTGCCGTCAAGGTTGGGGCCGTGGGCGTGGGCTTGTTTCGCAGTGAGTTTCTTTTCATGGGGCGCCAAGGCAAGCTGCCCAACGAAGAGGAGCAATACCAGGCCTATCGGCGCGCCATTGAGGGCATGCAGGGTTTGCCGGTCACGATACGAACCGTGGATGTGGGCGCGGACAAACCGCTGGACGATTCGCTGCAAGATGCAGCCCACCTCAACCCCGCCCTGGGCTTGCGCGCCATTCGCTGGAGTCTGGCGGACCCGGCCATGTTTTTGACGCAGTTGCGTGCCATTTTGCGTGCTGCCGCCCATGGCCAGGCCAACCTGCTGATTCCCATGCTGGTGCACGCCAGCGAGATTCGGCAGACGCTTGCACTCATTGACCACGCGCGGGTCCAGCTTGATAACCGGGGCGTGGTGTATGGGCCGGTCAAGGTGGGCGCCATGATCGAGATTCCGGCGGCAGCGCTCACGCTCAATGTGTTCCTGAAATATTTTGATTTTTTGTCAATTGGCACCAACGACCTGATTCAATACACGCTGGCGATTGACCGCGCCGACGAGTCGGTCGCGCATCTGTATGACCCGCTGCACCCGGCGGTGTTGCAGTTGGTGGCGCTGACGCTGGCCGAGGGTCGAGCCAAGGGCAAGCCGGTGAGTCTGTGTGGTGAGATGGCGGGTGACGTCAGCCTGACCCGTTTGCTGCTGGGGATGGGCCTGCGCAGTTTTTCCATGCACCCGGCACAGATTCTGGCGGTCAAGCAAGAAGTGCTTCGCGCCGATACGATCAAACTGGCCGCCTGGGCGCAAGGCGTGCTCTCAGAGGAGGAGCCGGGCCTGCATCTGGCCCGGCGATAAACCGCCGCTCCAATGGATCAGCCGGTTTTAGAACAGGCGGAACACCAGAGGGATCAGCAGTGAGGACAGCATCACCTGCAGGCCCAGCGCGAGCCCGGCGTAGGCGCCTGCCTCTGCGTTGACCTGCATCGCACGGGCTGCCCCGATGCCGTGCGCTGCCGTGCCCAAGGCAAAACCTCGGGTGACCCAACCGGCCGAATCCGTGCTCACGCGCAGCCCATCAAACAGGTATTTCCCACTCAGGGCCCCGACCAGGCCGGTGATCACGGCGAAGACGGCCGCCAGGGCGGGAATGCCGCCAATTTTTTCGGCAATGCCCATGGCCACTGGCGCGGTGACCGATTTGGGCACGAGTGAGAGCACCACCTCCATGGGCAAGTCCACAGCCCAACCCAAGGCCCAGGCCGAGCCGCTGGCGGCCAATCCACCGGCGAGCGCTGCCGTCAGCAAGGGAAACCAGTGCTTGCGCAGTGCCTGGCGGCGCTCCCACAGGGGCCAGCCCAGTGCGACCACAGCGGGGCCCAGCAAAAAATGAATGAATTGCGCACCCGCAAAATACGTCGGGTAACTCACGCCCGTGATCAAGAGCGCGCCGGCGATCAGCACCACCGTCCACAGCACCGGGTTGGCCCATGGGGCTTGCCCCGAACGCTCGTAGACCGCCTGCACCAAGGTGTAGACCACCAGCGTGGCCGCCAGTCCAAACAAGGGGGTGGCTGACAGGTACACCCAGAGTTCCACGAACTTAGGCATCCGGCTTTTCCTTGAATAGCTGCAGCACACCCACGGTGACCGCCATACCGATGAGCGTGGATGCCACCACCACCACCAGCATGCGCCCGCCATACTGGCCCAGCAGACCCAGGTGCGTCATCACGCCCACGCCGACAGGCACAAACAGCAAAGACAGGTGGCTGAGGAGAAAGGTCGCACACGCCTGCACCGGTTCTCGCACCATGGGCGCACGCAAGGCCAGCAGCAGCAAAAGCATGCCAATCACCGGACCGGGAAAAGGCAGGGAGAAACCGCGCGCCAAAAGCTCGCCCACCGATTGCATCGCCAGGAGCCAGGCCAGCCCGCGCAGCCCGGTCATGTGGATTCGACGGAAAAGAGCAAATCCAGTCCCTAAAAACGGGGCAGGTCAGGGTGTTTGATTTGTCCGCCACGCACCAGCATCCGGCCGTACTCGGCGCAGCGCTGCAAGGTGGGTATGACCTTGCCGGGGTTGAGCAAGCCCTTGGGGTCAAATGCCCGCTTCACGCCAAACATCTGCTCGTTCTCGGCCGCGCTGAACTGCACGCACATGGAGTTGAGTTTTTCCACGCCCACGCCGTGCTCGCCGGTGACGGTGCCGCCCATGGCCACACTGGTTTCCAGGATGTCGGCGCCAAACAACTCGCAGCGGTGCAACTGGTCAGCGTCATTGGCATCAAACAAAATCAGGGGGTGCAGGTTGCCGTCGCCCGCATGGAAGACGTTGGCGCAACGCAGCTGGTATTTTTTCTCCATCTCCTGAATTGCCAGCAGCATGTCGGCCAGGCGCTTGCGCGGAATGGTGGAGTCCATGCACATATAGTCCGGGCTGATCCGGCCACTCGCAGGGAATGCATTTTTGCGCCCGCTCCAGAACTTCAGCCGCTCGGCCTCATCCTTGCTTACCGCAATGGCGGTTGCGCCATGCAGGCGCAGCACCTCGCTCATGCGTCCGATTTCTTCCTCAACCTCTTCCAGCGTGCCGTCGCTCTCGCACAGCAAGATGGCTTCGGCACTCAGGTCATAGCCCGCATGCACATAGTCTTCAACGGCTGCTGTCATGGGCTTGTCCATCATCTCCAGACCGGCCGGAATGATGCCGGCAGCGATGACGGCGGCCACAGCATCGCCCGCTTTGCGGATGTCGTCAAAGCTGGCCATGATGCAGCGCGCCAGTTGCGGCTTGGGGATGAGTTTGACAGTGACTTCGGTGGTGACCGCCAGCATGCCCTCCGAGCCGATCACGATGCTCATCAGGTCGTAGCCGGGGGAATCCAGGGCGTCGGAGCCCAACTCGATAGCCTCACCTTCCATTGTGAAACCCTTGATTTTGACGATGTTGTGCAGGGTCAGACCATACTTCAGGCAATGCACGCCGCCTGAGTTTTCGGCCACGTTGCCGCCAATGGTGCAGGCTATCTGGCTGGAGGGGTCGGGCGCGTAATACAGTCCATGGCGGGCAGCTGCCTCGCTGATGGCGAGGTTGCGCACGCCGCATTGCACCACTGCTGTGCGGCTGACCGGGTCAACCGTGACGATTTTGTTGAATTTGGCCAGTGACAGCGTGACGCCCAAGGCATGCGGCATGGCGCCGCCTGACAGTCCGGTGCCCGCACCGCGGGCCACCACGGGCACATTGAGCGCGTGGCAGGTTCGCAGCACCGCTTGAACCTGCTCGGGCGTCTCAGGCAAGGCCACGACCAGCGGGCGCTGGCGGTAGGCGGTCAGGCCATCACACTCATAGGGCGTGGTGTCCTCCAGATTCCAGAGCAGAGCGTGCGCCGGTACGCAAGCCTTGAGCCCCGCGACAACCTGGGCCTGGCGCTCGGCTCTGTGGAGCATGTCTTGCTGTTCGGGAGACTGGGGTGCGTTCATGGTGGATTCCAGAAAGAACTAAATTGGACATTGAACTTTAGCGTCAAGCTGCGGCGCCCGGCGTGACAATTTTTATAAACCTGCATGAAAACAAGTATTGCTATTAAATATATAGCTTTATAGTATTTGGATACGCTAGCTAGAGCCCGTTTTTGTTAAAAATTATCAAAAAACGCTCTTTTTAAGCCAGTCGGCAAAGGCTGCGCACTCCCAGCGGTCCATCATGCCGGTACGCCAGCACAGGTAATGCGCGTGGGGGCTGGTGACATTGCCGCCAAACACTGCGTTGCTGCCCAGGCGAACCAGTGAGCCGTGCTCCAGCCAGGGTGCGCCGAGTTTGAGGCGTACCAGTGCAATGCCCATGCCTGCGGCGGCGGCATCACACATCAGGCCGATGTCGTTGAACTGCGAGCCGTCCACGGGCTCGGGCCAATCCAGGCCTTGGGCGGCAAACCAGGTGCGCCAGGGTTCCAGCGGGCTGCGCAGGAGCGACTCACCCTCCAGGTCTTCGGCCGCCACAAACGGCCCGTGTTCGCGCACATAGGCGGGTGAGGCCAGCGGGGTGACCTCGTCCTTGAACAGGCAGATGTGCTCCACGTCGGCATAGCGACCGGTGCCAAAACGAATCATCAGATCAGCGTCTTCGGCCACCACGTCGAGCAGCGGAATCGACACCTGCAGCGTCAGCTCGATCTCGGGGTAGGCCTCCGTGAACTGGCGCAAGCGGGGGATCAGGATGGAGCGTGAAAACGTTGGCGTCACTGCCAAGCGCAGCTTACGCTTGCCGGGTGCCGCCGCCGAGCTGGGGAATTTTTGCAGCATGGCCAGGCCGTCACGCACATGCGCGAGGTATTCGATGCCCTCCACCGTGAGCGAAAAGTCGGCGCGGCCGAACAGCTTGGTGCCGATGATTTGCTCCAGCTGTTTGACCCGGTGGCTCACGGCGCTGGGAGTCACGCAGAGTTCTTCAGAGGTTTGCGTGACGCTGCGCAAGCGGGCCAGGGCCTCAAAGGTCAACAGGCACTGGATGGGGGGAATGCGGGCAGCGGTCATGGGGAAGCTTGGTGGAGTGAAGGAGGGTGCTCAGGCGCGGAGATAGCGCTTTTCCAGGTGGGCCTTGAAGTGGGCCGGATTCAAGGCTTCACCGGTGGCACGTTGCACCAGCTCAGCCGTCTCCCAGCGGCTGGCCTGGCGCCAGATGTTTTGCTCCAGCCAGTCAAAGATCAGCGAGAGCTGCCCAGCTGCAACTTGGGCATCCAGGTCGGGGTGGGCCTGGCGAATGCAGGCAAAGTACTGCGCCGCGTACATGGCGCCCAGGGTGTAGCTTGGAAAGTAACCAAAACTGCCCCCAGTCCAGTGGATGTCCTGCAGGCAGCCGTTTTGGTAGTTGCCCCGTG
>CALRWE010000090.1:0-17230 GCA_943371745.1 Rhodoferax sp. OV413 | reverse complement strand
CCGCACCATCGGGGAACGCCCAAAAGCGACCCAGGTACCCCGCCACCGCCACCTGCTACGCTGCACCTTGAAAAATAAAATCATGACAGACAGAACAGGAAAATTACCATGCCCATGACGGCCCAAATTCTTCAGGCCAGTATTTTGATCGTGGACGATCAGGCAGCCAATGTGCAACTGCTTCAGCAATTGCTGGGTGATGCCGGCTACTCCTGCGTGAGCAGCACGATGAATCCGGAAGAGGTCTGCGCGCTGCATCAAACCAACCAGTACGACCTGATCTTGCTGGACCTTCAAATGCCGGTCATGGACGGGTTCGAGGTGATGGCAGCCCTCAAGGGCGACACCCATGACGACTATTTGCCCGTCATCGTGCTGACGGCGCAGCCGGCCCACAAACTGCGCGCGCTGAAAGCCGGCGCCAAAGACTTCATCAGCAAACCTTTTGACCTGGTTGAGGTCAAAACGCGCATCCACAACATGCTGGAAGTCAGGTTGCTTTACAAGAAGCTCTCCAATTACAACAAGGAACTTGAAGACGCCGTTACGGAACGCACGGCCGAACTGCGGGAAAGCGAAGCCCGCTACCGGAGCCTGATTGAGCTGGCCTCGGACTGGTATTGGGAGCAGGACGAACACGGGCGCTTCATCAAAGTCTCGGGCCCGGTGCTGGAGATGCTGGGCATACAGGCAGACCCGTCCCTGGGACAGGACAAGGTGCTGCAGACCAGCGGCTGGGACGAAGACGAGCGGGAGACCCTGCGCCGGACCATCGCGGCACGCCAACCGTTTTTGGACTTTGTATTTCATCGCAAGAATCCGGACGGAAGCCAGCAATGCTTTCAGGTCAGTGGAGAACCCATGTTCAACCGCAACAGCCGCTTTGTCGGCTACCGTGGCATCGGGGTGGAGCTCACCACCAAAGGATGAGCATGCCAAACCCCAACACACCCCACCCGGTACACAACCACCTTCTATCAGCCCTGCCCGAAAAGGATCTGGCGCTGCTGACACCCCACCTGGAACTTGTGCCCATGGCACTCGGCCAGATGCTGTACGAGCCCGGCGGCCAGATGCGCCACGCGTACTTCCCAACGACCTCGATCGTTTCACTGCACTATGTGACCGAATCTGGCGCGTCAGCCGAAACGGCAGGAGTGGGCAATGAAGGCATGGTGGGCATTTCATTGTTCATGGGCGGCGACACCACGTCGAGTTCGGCCGTGGTGCAAATGGCTGGACACGCTTACCGTGTGGACCGCCACGTTTTGAAACAGGAGTTCGATCGGGCGGGCGTGTTGCAGCGCCTGCTGCTGCGCTACACCCAAGCGCTGATGACCCAAATGGCGCAAACAGCCGCCTGCAACCGACACCACTCGGTGGAGCAGCAATTGTGCCGCTGGCTCTTGCTGACGATGGACCGCATGCCCGCGGGTGAACTGGTGATGACCCAGGAACTGGTGGCCAGCATGCTGGGCGTACGCCGCGAGAGTGTGACCGATGCCGCCGGGCGTTTGCAGGGCATGGGCTACATTCGTTATCGCCGTGGCCACATCAGCGTTCTGGACCGCGCAGGACTGGAGGGGCGCACCTGCGAGTGCTACAGCGTGGTCAAAAAAGAAATCGACCGCCTGCTGAGCGATGTCAAGCACCGCTGACCCAGACGGTCAGGGTACTTGCAAAGCCTGCGTCAGTTCTTCAGCTTGGTTTCATTGATGACGCTGGTCACTCCTTCAGTGCCCTTGGCCAGCGCCATCGCACGGTCAATCTGACCCGGGCTATTGACAAACCCGCTGAGTTGAACTTCGCCATTGCGGGTAACCACCGCGATGTCTGCACTGCTGACACTCGCATCAGCCAGCAGCGCAGCCTTCACCCGTGTGGTGATGATGCCATCGTCAATTCGGGTGCCAACGGTGGTTGAGCCCCCTTTGAGGCTCACCTTGTTGTCCACCGAGGTGACGCCCGCAACCGCTTGTGCCACGGCGACGGCGCGATCAATTTGGGACTGGTTGTCGACAAAGCCACTCAGAAGCACCTCGCCTTTGCGGGTTTCGACCTTGAAATCAAAGCTCTTGACGTCCATGCTGTCAGCCAGGCCAGCCTTGACCAGGGTGGTGATGACGGTGTCGTCGACCTTGGTGCCCACCGTTGTGCTGGGTGCAGGCGCGGCAGCGGTATCGACTGTTTTGCTGCAGGCGCCCAGGGTAATTGCCATCACGCTGGCGAATGCAAGGGCCATGAGCCGCGGTCCAGATTGGGTATGCATGTGAAGAAGACTCCTATGAAAAAAAGAAGCCCCGTAACTCGATAGGCGAATTCGGGGCAACGGAGATGGGCCGACGGCCCAGGATCTGATTAAGGGCGGACGACGATGTCGTTCCTGACGGACTTCACATTGGCCACATTGCGGGCAATATTTTCAGCCGCCGACTTTTCGGTCATGCTCTTGGCGAAGCCGGACAACTGGACAGTGCCCTTCAGCGTTTCAACGCTGATGGACGTAGCGCTGACCAGCTTGCTCTCGGCCATACGGGACTTGACGAGCGCGGTGATGCCGGCGTCATCCACGTAAGCACCCACCGTTTCCTGGCCACGTGTGACGGCGCAACCGGCGGTGGTGAGCAGGGCGACGGCCATCATGGCGGCGGCGAGTGTTGTTTTGATTTGCATAGGGAATCTCCGTTGGATATTGATGATGAAAGCCCCACCACCGATGGGCAAAAATCTGAAGCCTCTTCAGACCGTAGCTCAATTTTAAAAATGGGACACGGATGCGTCGGTACGCTGGCGCACTTAGGCATCAAAGAGGTATGACAAAGCTGGACTGGTCCGGCAGATCATTCCAGCGCAGCGGCTCACCGACCCGAAGCAGGCGCGCGTCAGACGAGGCAGTGGCCTCCAGTACGGCAGATTCGGACGCTCGCATCAAGGTGAAACACATGACCTTGCCGTCTCGCGCCAGCGTCAGCTCGGCCTGCGGCCAGTGGGAGGGCAGGCAAGGGTTGAATGCCAGTGTCTGCGCCTGCTGGTCCAAGCCAAAAATGGACTCAATCGCAGCCCGGTGCATCCAGGCGGCCGCCCCGGTATACCAACTCCAGCCACCATGACCGGTGTACGGGGTATGGGTATAGACATCGCCGGCCATCACATAGGGCTCAAGGCCATAAACAGGCCCCCGCGTGGGATGATTGGCGCGATGCGCGGGACTGAGGTAGGTGAAGTAGGTGTACGCAGTATCGGTGTCTCGCTGGGCACCAGGGTCCCTTTTTGCCAGCTCGGCTTGCGCCATCACGGCCCAGACGCCCGCATGGGCGTACTGGCCGCCGTTTTCTCGCACGCCGGGTGGGTACGCCTGGATGTAACCGGCGCTGGGCAGGGCGTCCACCAAGGGGGGTGCCAACAACTTGATCAACCCGGCATCCGTATCCACCAAATGGGCTTGCGCCGCTGCCATGGCCGCCTGCTGCATCCACTGGGGTGCCACATTGGCCAGGACGGCCCAGGCTTGCGCAATCAGATCAATTTTGGCCTCGGGGTTGACGTTGGAGCCGAGGGGCTGGCCCCCGTCAAAAAACGCACGCTTGAACCATTCACCATCCCACGCCACCGAGCACAAAGCCTCTTTCCAGCCGGCAGCAGCCAGGTCCCACCGCTGGGCACGCTGGTGCTCATTTCGCTGGCGTGCCAACGGCGCAAAGTCACTGACCAACTGACACAGAAACCAGCCCAGCCAGACCGATTCGCCCCGGCCCTCCATGCCCACGCGGTTCATTCCGTCGTTCCAGTCGCCACTGCCCATCAGGGGTAGCCCGTGCACACCGACGGCCAAGCTGCGGTCAATCGCCCGCGCGGCATGCTCATAAATACAAGCGCGGTTCTCGCTGACGGTTGGCGTGCTGTAGATGTCTTCGGCACCCTCCGGTATGGCGGGACCCACCAGAAATGCAACCGCCTGATCAAGCAACGCCACGTCACCTGTAGCCCGCAAATAGTGCACACAAGCGTGGGCCAGCCACAACAGGTCATCAGAAAAATGTGTACGCACACCATTGCCCAGCGGCGCGTGCCACCAGTGCTGAACATCACCCGCTTCGAACTGGCGGGAAGCGCAAACAACGATCTGCTCGCGGAGCATCCCGGGTGCTGCCCAAGCCAGGGCCAGGGTGTCCTGCAATTGATCTCGAAAGCCAGTGGCCCCGCCCGCCTGATAGAACCCGGCTTTGGCCCACAGCCGGCACGCGACCGTTTGGTAAAGAAGCCAGCGATTCACCATGGCATCAAACAACGGGTCGGGTGTCTTGACCTTCGCAGAACCCAGAAGACGGTCCCAGGCCAGGCGCACCCCGGCCAGTCGGTTTGGCGCACTGACCTGGCTTGCAAGGGCAGCCAGTTCCCGGGCAGTCTGTGGACTATTGGCGTACCCCAACAAAAAGGTAACCGCCACCGAGTGGCCTGAACTCACCTCAAACGCGACCGAGACGGCTGCGCAGGGGTCGAGTCCGTCACCCTGGCGTTGCCCCAGGTGGTCAGGTATCACCAGCTGTCCGCGGGCATCAAAAAACTCACGGCGATCACAGGTCCAGTCCGGCGCCTCGCCGACGTCACTGGACAAGCCAAAGAACGCCGTGCCACCCCCGAACCCGGTGGAGCTGTCGAGCTGCGTGGCCAACAGCGCGCCCAGTTCGTCTTGTCCAGAGGGCCGCTTTTGGAGAACTGCGGCGGTTCGTACCGTCCCCCGGTCGCTGCGGTTGGCGCCCATCAGCCATTCCGCCAAGCCGATCAAACGCAAACGTGCCATCTTTGGGCCTCGGTTAACCAGTTCAACATGAATTTGCTTGACCGAGGTCAGAGAGTCCACGCACCACGTGACTGTGACATCAATATCTTCACGACGGTGACTGATGCGGGTGTAGCCCTGTCCATGGGACACCTGAAAGCGGACGGCGCTCTCCTGGCCAGCGGAGGGGGTCAGGCGCCACGCCTCCCGCGTCAGGGTGTTTTGCAACAAGAACCATTCGGAGGGTCTGTCCTCCACCGGGTCGTTGGACCATGCAGTCAACTGATTCAGACGGCTATTGATCGCCCAGGTGTATCCACCGCCGGCCTCGGAAATATGGGCACCCAGCCCGGGGTTGGCCAATACATTGATCCAGGGGCGCAGGGGGCGCTGGATTGCGCTCACCTGAAATTTGAATTCCCCCGTTTCGGGCTCAAATTCACCTTGCGCCGGGTTGACCCGCTCGGCGCAATCCGGCCCTTTCACCAGGGCGGAAGTAGAAAGACCACCGCGCAGTTCGAGCGCCTGCTCATGCAGGCGACTCAGTTCCCGGACATGAAATGCGAGGGGACGGCCATCGGCCTGCAGGGACACCCGGGCCAATCCGTGCAAAGACCGGAGCTCTTCACTGGACAACTCGTCCCTGCGCAGCACATGAAATCCCGTGTCCACCTGGGTGCCACTCGCACCGCAATCGGCTATGTGGCGGTCGCGAAGGGCGACGAGATCGCGCTGCAAAGGCATCAAATAACTCATGGGCTCCGCATTGATGACGACCAGATCACACGGCACGCGCCCCCATGACCAGAGATTGAGAGCCTGAGTCAAAGATCGCAAAAGCCCGACCCCCCGGGAAGCGCCCACCATGACCAGAATAATGGGGCGGTCGCCCGAAATGCCGAAGCGCCAGGGCATGCGTCGATCAAAGGTGTCGCTCACAGCGCTCTGGGTTCGCACAGCCCGGGCCTGCACCCGTGTCAAGCTCAGTGCAAGAGCCGTCGTGAGTATTTGCATGGCAGCAAAATTTTCAGCACTGATGCGCAGCGCACGCAAACGAATACCGGTCAAGGTGGCGGACATGAGCAATGCCCGCTTGACGTTCCCTGCCTGGCGGTATTTATCAATCACTGCGTGCAGGGTCTGGGTGTTCATGGAGGCGGCCGTCGCAAAGGTCAGGCGCGCGTTGGTACGGGGCTCGATTCGCACACTGACAGCCAGCGCACAGACCGGGTCCAACCCTGTGTGCAACAGCTGTCCTGTGTGCCCGTCCGGTGACGACACCGGCTTGCAGCCTGACAGCACCTGGTTGGAGCCCCGATTGCGTCCCCGCCAAAGCTGGCGATCCGTAGCCAATCGGACGCTCGAGACCGAGGCCTTGATATCAGTCAAAAAGTGTGCCATCTTCAGGCCCTGCTCAGTCACCAGGCGAGGCTTGCGCTGAAAGACCAGTGACTGCTGGGAACCAAGCCACTCCGCAGTGACAAAGAGGTTGGCGAAGGCCGGATGGGCTTCGTCTGCCCGTTGATCGGACAAAGTCACCTCGAACGCCGATGTCAGTTCAATGTCCATCGGCACGTCACCCAGATTGCGCAGCTCCACCTGCCTGAACTCAATGTCGTCTTCCGGGCTGACCCACACACTGGTATGGGTCTGCAGGTCGCTCCACTGCGCATCGAAACACACCCGATCCGCGTGAAACACGCTTTGGTAGTGCGCCTCAGCGTCAGGGGCGGGATGTTGCGTGATGGAGACGGGCTGTAATCTGCGGCCCCATTTCACATACAGAAAGCACCCAAACTCGTCACGCAGTGCGTCATCCCGCCAACGATTGATCCCCGTCTGGCCCCAGGTGCTGCGACCCGCCCCATTGGCCCGGAGCAGGACGCTGTATCGCCCGTTGGAGAGAATATGGGTCGGCTCGACGGCCGCTTCGCCCGGCACCACCTCGCGTAACAGGCCAGGTACCCGCGGCCGGGACGCCAGTGACTCGGGAACCAGCGGCAAAGTCTGCAAGACAGGTATTTCACGCGGCACCCGCTCATGCAGCAAGGATGACACCGCCCGCACGTGGGCGTTGGCCATGCCCCAGCGCAGTGCCGGTCCTGCCAAAAGTACATTGGCCAAGGCAACGATGCTCATCCCCTGGTGGTGCGCCATCACCGTATCCACAGGCGTAAACAACTCTGAGCCCGTGCGCCCGGTGGTGGAGTAGTCCAGCGCCTCGATAAACCCGTAGTGTCCCCGGGCGCCAAGCGCCTCCAGCACCTTGAAATTAAGGATGGCACATTGGGGCGACAACTGCGCCGCCATGGCGGTGGCATACGGCGCAATAACCAGTTCATCAGGCGGCGTTCGGCGCAGCGCGAGCCTGGGGACGCCATGAGGCGCATATTGATAAGCCAGCGTGAAGTCCCTGGCTGCATAGGCTGACTCGGAAATACCCCAGGGCAGGCCGTGCAGTTTGCCAAAAGTCATTTGCTCGCACAGGGCCGCGCGACTGGCTTCAAACAAGACGCTGTCACAGGGCTCATCCAATACCGCGCCCGGCATCAGGTACTCAAACATGGACCCTGTCCATGACCGCAATCCCGCGGACGTGCCAACGGCAAAAAATGGCCTGCCCAAGGCGTTCCAGTGGCGCACAGGCACATCGCCTTTGGCAATGGCCAGAAGGCTGGTCAGCCGGGACTCCGAGGCCAACAAGTCATAGAACCCGCCATCCAGCTGCTGCTCCGCAACCCGAAAGCCAATGTGAAAAAGATGCCTGCGGCGGCTGTAGAGAAAGTCCAGATCGCACGCCCAGGCCAGCTGCTCAAACGCCCGGGCCAGCGCACAAAGGCGTTCACCCGCCTGGGTCACGGCAGAGGAGACACGCTCGGGTGTCGATGGGTCCATTTGCGCGGATCGCACGGTGTTCCGGTAATCGGCCAGCAACCACTTGAGTTCCAACCGCTGTGGTGCGGTCAACTGGGAGCGTCGCATCAGCAGGGATTTGAGCCGTTTTTTTGCTGTCTCAACAGCCCGTTGCGAGACACGGATGTCGAAGGGCGTCTCGGCTAATTCGAGGCAGGCTTGAGCGACGGCCAGCAAATAGCCGCTGAGATTGCCGCTGTCTACCGTGGAGACGTACAGAGGCAACA
Source organism: Rhodoferax sp. OV413 (assembly GCA_943371745.1). Taxonomy (GTDB): domain Bacteria; phylum Pseudomonadota; class Gammaproteobacteria; order Burkholderiales; family Burkholderiaceae_C; genus Rhodoferax. Next base: position 9,310 of record CALRWE010000090.1, on the reverse strand, counting down.
AAGGCTGACCGCTCTGAGTGTCGTACCAATTCAGGAAATGACCCCGATAGCGCTGCAACCCGAGGAGCGTCTTGAGTGTCGCCTCCAGACGGCTCAACAAGTCATTCGTTCCAATCCAGCCAAACTGGCGAGCGCAGGCCACGCTTAGAAGGTAAAGCCCGATGTTGGTGGGTGACGTGCGGTGCGCCACCATATCGTGCGGCGTGCTTTGCAGGTTGTCCGGTGGCAAATAATGATCTTCAGGCCCGATGCAACGCTCAAAAAATCGCCACGTGTCGCGAGCCACAGCGCCCAGATAGATTTGATCGACCTCAGGCAATTGGGCCGCATCAGGCATGACGGTATTGCGACTGGCCAACCAGGTCCACAGGGGCGACGCAGCCCACAACAGGCACAGTGCTCCAGCCAGCCACGGCGTCGGGCTTGAGCCGACAGTCAGCAGCACCCCCAACAGGAGCAGCGCCACAACCGGTTCTGCTTTATGCAACCAGATCACGGCTAGCAACTTTGTCCTGGCTTGGGCCTGCGCCGAGGCGGCTGTCGTCCACTGCAGCAAATGGCGCCGGCTCACGAGCATGCGGTAGATTGACCGACCCACCGCGTCAATCGCCATGAGGGAATGCTGCAGCAACTGCGCCAAAAGCCACAGACCTCCGCACAGCGCCCGTGCCAGGTCGGTCAGGGCTGCCCGGTAAAAATGAGCCTTGGCCACATGGTCCTTGCTCGGCGAAAGCCCCGCCACCGCACCCATGATCGGCCCGGCGGTGAAGGCGCCCAAAACCAGTACCAGCGCAAGCCAGGGCGACATGACACCGCCCAGCAGTGTCAGCACAATCAGGCCCAGGGACATCGGCGCGACCAAAGACCTCCGAAGGTTGTCGATCATCTTCCACAAATTGAGTGCACTGATTCCAAACAAGCTGGGCGACAACACAACCGGCCCCAGTTGCCAATCTCCGCGTGTCCATCGGTGCACCCGTGAAGCCGCCACATCGGCATGAAAGGGCGCCTCCTCCAGCACGGCGATATCACTGACCACAGCACAGCGGACCATGGCGCCTTCCAGCAAGTCGTGGCTCAGCACCTGCCCCTCGGGCAAGCGCCTGGAGAGCACGGCGTGCATCGCCTTCACGTTGAGCAGCCCTTTACCGGAGAAAGTTCCCTCCGAGAAAACATCCTGGTAAATCTCCGAACTGGCTGCACTGTAGGGGTCAATGCCACACTGCCCGGAAAAGAGCCAGTGGTAAACCGTCAATTCCCTGGGTGCAGGCAGCGGCGTGGCCACGCGGGGTTGCAATATTCCATAGCCACTCACCACCACGCGACCACGGGTGTCGAGTTGGGGTTGATTGTGGGGGTGGGCAGCAACGCCAACCAGCGCCCTCAGGCAACCGGGCGGCAACTGCGTGTCACTGTCCAGCGTGAGCACGTGGGGGGTGTCTGCCGCCATTTGAGACGCGTCACCCAAATCAAAAAACTCGGACCGGTGACCTTCTGCCAAAGCAGCCATCAGCCATTCGATCTTTCCACGCTTGCGCTCCCAACCGATCCAGCGTTGTTCGGTCAGACTGTACCGACGTCCCCGATGCAACACCCCGAATCGGGGCACCAACTCGGCCTCTTGCTCGAGCCTGGGATAGCGTGCATTCAGCGCCCGGATGCCTGCTACGGCCTGATGCAGATGTTCGGCGTCCGTGTCCACCTCAGCACTGTCAGCATCGGCCCAGTCGGACAAAAGAAAAAACTGTGCATGTGCTTCTGGATTAGCCAGGTAATGGAGTTCCAGGCGTCCGAGGAGGTCACGGGTGGAACCGACGCTGGTCAGCATGCACGGAATCACCACCATGACACGCTGCGAAGCCGGTACGCCCCGGGCAAGCTCCAGTCGCGGTACATGCTGGGGCCCAACGGATTCGCTGATCATCCGATGCACGAGGGCAACCACAGCTTCGGATGCCGGAAATGCAGCCAAGACAACGCCCATGCCGAGCAGCAGCGGAGTGATTGACGCATCAGTTCCGTAGCGAGTCATGGTCCACAAGAGCAGGCACGAGCATCCCAGGATGACGAACAAATAAACGGCCAGCATCAATCGACGGTCCAGCAGCTGCCACCACATCGACTTGGTCTGTCGCAATCCAAGTGACTGCCAGAATACGGGCCTGCCCTCCCCCTGCAACCAATACACGGCGCTGGCCTGCTGCGGGGCGTGAGCGTGGGGTGCCGTCATCAGGCCAAGAAGATTCTGCGCGACGGAAATCTCGGTTTGATCACATCGCTTGGCCAGTCGCTCGATCGCATGCAGCGTTTGGTCGCGAGTTGCCGTGCACTCAGCCTCAAACACCGGCGAGGCCAGCAGCAACTGCATCAGCGAGCTGGTTTGGGCAATGATGTCGGGCCAGCTGGCATCGCCGATGGCACGCAGCGAAGAGACGCTATTGCGCATGCTCAAGTTGTCAGCAGCCTGGTCCGCGCCCTGCTGCAATTGCATGGCGGCGAGATCCGGCAAAGCCTGACGCAACCAAGCCTCAAACCCAGCTGTCTCGGGCGAAGGTGATCCGACTCTCAAGTCCTGCAGCCTGGATGCCATTTGCACCAAAAAAACTTGATGGATATCACGAACCCGGAGCATCGAAAGCAACGAGTCGAGTTGCTCCGTGGTGTAAGACTGCTGCTTGTCGAAACACAGGTTCGCAATTTCGCGCGCCGCTTTGTTGGTCGCAATACGCTGGGACAGTCGGCGTATGTTTTCAATCAACACCACACGCAAAGTCGTCGGAAAAGCCCACATTTCACTCAGATTCAGCTCGCGCTCATCCTGGTAAGCCGCGAGAAAATTGACCAGCATGGCTTCATCGAAAGCACCATCGGTGTGGGCCACAAAGGCCCAAGCCACGCCGTAGATCCGGGGCAAACCCGCCAGGGGTTCATCGATCAACTTGGGCAAGGATGAGAAATAACGCCGGGAGAGCCCCGCGTTGATTTCGTTGAGTTGGACCTCTATCAACTGAAAGTTGTCGAGCAACCATTCTGCGGCCGGGCTGATGTCATAGCCCGTTTTTGCCAGGACACCAATGTAGTGATGTGCCTCGCGCAATGCGGCGAGGTTGCCCTTGATGCGGGGGAAGAAATTCGACCCGCTGGAGTTGGACCGGCTTGCCCGGTGTGTTGCGCCCAGACTGCGCGCGTGCTGGGCAAATCTCAGCGGCCCAAAGACCTCGGACCTGATCGGTGCCTGAACCGGCTCGCGCACACCATCCACAAGTGCACAGAGCAGTGGAGAAGCATCGGGAACAAGCGTCTTGAGTTTGAGGGTCAGCATCCCCTAAATGAGCCAGAATGCCAGAGCAGCAACCGAAACCAGGATGGCCAGCGTAGTTATGAACCTGGAGGCCACAAAGCCGTGCATGGACTCGGCAACGCAACGCAGATTGAACAGATGCAGGCGTGAATTTTGGCAGGCACTGAGGTGCTCCCCCAGAGTCTGGGTGTCACTTTTGGAAATGATCTCACCATCACCATAGGTAGCGGTGCGCCAGGCGCAGTGAGGTGTGGCAGGGTGGGACATCGGGCGCTCCAGATTGGCAGAAGTGAGGGGTTAATTGGCTTGGCCCCAAGTATCTGCATCCAGGAGAAACAGGTCTGTACGCCACACAACATAGCACTTCGGTCAACCCGGCAAGGGCCAAACCCAAGCAGAGTGGCCCTTGTCCGCACCCCCTACACCAGGTTGCGCAGCTCCCGCAAGGCCACCGACAACATCGCCAAATCGGCATGGGCAGCATCGGCCAGCTCAGCCAGCAGCCGTTGAGCGCGCGCCAGTTCCGTGCTGTTGAGCAACTGCCAGTCCGCCAGGCGGGTCTCCGGCGATCCTTCCCCTGCACTGACCACTTGCAGTGTCATGGTCCGCTGGAGGTCAGCCAGATCGTCGCCCAGCGCCACCTTGGCCAGCGTCTGCCAATAGCTGGCCGTGGGCAGGCTGTCAATCTGCTGATGCAAGCGGTCAAGTTGCAGGCTCTGACCCACACCCCCATACACCTCGGCCGTATCCAGCAGGCTGTGTCGGGCCGTGTCGGCAATCTCAGCAATATCAAGTGCCACAAACAAGCCCTCAGTCGCCTGAACGCGCTGGGCGAGGTCCTGCGGCACGCCAGCCTGCACCCAGGCGCCAACTTGCCCCGCCATCGCCGTGCCTTGAGCCAAATGCTCGCGCAAGGCCTGCGCAGCGGGTGCGAAGCGGGCCACCATCTGCTCCATCGGCTCGGCCAGGCGCTTGGACCGCAAGAACCAGGCAGTGGCGCGCACCGTGAGCCGGTCCAGCGTCAAAATCATGTCGGACTGCAGCGCATCAGGCACCTGGTTGTCCAAAGCCTCAATCTGTTGCCACAGCGGCACATAGCCAAATACTTCTCGGGTAGCCAGGTAGGCCCGCACAATTTGCGGTGGGGTGGCGCCCGTCAACTCGGTCATGCGATGCACAAATGTCGAGCCTACCCGGTTCACCATGCTGTTGAGCACATGGGTGACAATGATCTCGCGACGCAACGGATGGCGCGCAATGGTGCTGCCAAATTGCGCCCGCAAGGGCACGGGAAAGTAACGCTGCAACGCCATGGCAACCCAGGGGTCCTCAGGCAAATCAGAAGCCACCAACACATCGGACAGCCACATCTTGCTGTAGGCCAGCAACACCGCACGCTCGGGGCTGGTCAGACCCAGACCCTTGGCATCACGTTCAGCAAGCTGCTCATCCGACGGCAGGGCCTCAATGCTGCGGTTCAAACGCCCCTGCTTTTCCAGAAAGCGCATGAAGCGGGTTTCACGGTCCAGCAAGCGGTGCGGGCCTTCATGCTTGGAGACCGAAAGAATCTGCGTCTGAAAGTAGTTATCCCGCAGCACCAGAGCCGCGATTTCGTCTGTCATCCGGGGCAGCAACTGGTTGCGCTGTTTCTCGGTCATTTCTCCATCGCTCACCACCAAGCCCAGCAAGATCTTGATGTTCACTTCATGGTCAGAGGTGTCCACACCCGCCGAGTTGTCGATGGCGTCGGTGTTGATGCGCACGCCGGCCAAGGCCGCTTCAATACGGCCCCGCTGAGTCAACCCGAGATTGCCACCTTCGGCGACCACTTTGCAGCGCAGTTCAGAGCCGTTGATGCGCAAGGCATCGTTGGCGCGGTCGCCCACGTCAGCGTGACTCTCCGACGTGGCTTTGACATAGGTGCCAATGCCCCCGTTGTACAAAAGATCGACCGGCGCCTTGAGGATGGCCGAGACCAGATCGGTGGGATTGAGCTGTGTCACATCGAGCCCCAGCGCACGGCAGGCCTGGGGCGACAAGGCAATGGACTTCTCCGAGCGTGACCACACGCCGCCACCTTGCGAGATCAGGGTGTTGTCGTAATCCGCCCAGCTGGACCGGGGCAGCAAAAACAGGCGCTGACGCTCCGCAAACGACGCAAAACCCTGTGGTGCCGGATCAATAAAAATATGGCGATGGTCAAAGGCAGCCACCAACCGAATATGGGGTGACAGCAGCATGCCGTTACCAAACACGTCTCCCGACATATCCCCCACGCCCGCCACAGTGAAGTCCTGGCTTTGGGTGTCGACCCCCATCTCCCGGAAATGGCGTTTGACGCTCTCCCACGCCCCTCGCGCCGTGATACCCATGGCCTTGTGGTCATAGCCCACGCTGCCACCCGAGGCAAAGGCATCACCCAGCCAGTGGCCGTACTCCTTGCTCACCGCGTTGGCATAGTCGGAGAACGTGGCCGTTCCCTTGTCGGCAGCCACCACCAGATAGGCGTCATCGCCATCCCTGCGCACCACCTGAGGCGGGGCGACCACCTGGCCCGCCACCAGGTTGTCCGTGATGTCCAGCAAACCGCGCAGGTAATCCTGGTAGCAGGCCACGCCCTCCCTCAAATGGGCCTCCCGGTCGCTCGCAGGTGGTGCATTCTTCAAGACAAAGCCGCCTTTGGAGCCCACGGGGACGATCACCGTGTTTTTGACCATCTGGGCTTTCACCAGGCCCAGCACCTCCGTGCGGAAGTCATCGGGCCGATCCGACCAGCGCAAGCCACCCCGCGCCACCCGGCCGCCACGAAGGTGGATGCCCTCAAAGCGCGGTGAGTACACAAAGATTTCGTACAGGGGCCGCGGCAAAGGCAGCCCCGGAATTTGGGCCGAATCGAATTTGAAACTCACAAAACTGCGGCGCGGACCGGGATCACCTGAATGCCCCACACCGGTTCGCCAAAAGTTGGTTCTCAGGGTCGCCTGCAGCAACGCGAGCAACTGGCGCAACACCCGGTCATCCGACAAATTGCTGACCTTTTCAAGCGCCTGCTCAATGGCATTCACCTGCGCCCGTGCGCCGTCCGCATCACACGCCTGGGGATCAAAGCGCAACTTGAACAGGTTCACCAACATGCGCGCAATGCGCGGATGGGCGCACAGGGTCAGCGCAATCGTGGCCTGGGACTGGGCAAAGCCGATTTGCTTGAGGTACTTGGCATAGGCGCGCAGCACCACAATCTCATCACACGCCACACCGCCGAGCAATACAAGGCGATTGAAACTGTCACTCTCCACCTCGCCCCGAAAAACCCGGGCAAACGCGTTTTCAAACAGATGCGCCAGAGTGTCTTGCTCGACGTCACCGCTGATTTTTGCCTGCAGCTCGAAGTCATGTAGCGAAACCTCGGCGGTCTCCTCGGGCGCTCCCAGTGTGATGCGGTAATTGGACTCCGCCAGCACCCGCACACCCATGTTCTCCAGCATCGGCAGGCTGTCCGACAGGACCACGGGCTGGCCCAACAAGTACACCTTCAGACTCAGACGGTCGTTGCCCGCACCCTGGGTGAGGGACAGTGCCAGAGGCGCCTCGGCCGTCAGGCTGGCCAGTTTGATGGCGTCCGGCACAGCGGCGCGTGCATGGACCCGCTCCCGATAGTCCGCCGGCATGGCTTCGCCCCAGCGCTTGAACAAACTCAAACCCTGGCCTTCGCCCAGGGCATCCACCAGCGCCTCCCTCAATTCGTCGGGCCAACGACGGGCAGCCCCTGCCAGCTTTCGCTCAACATCCTTGCGATCAAAGGTGCGGGCGTGCCCGGGCTCCATGCGCACGGTAAAGTGGATCTGGGCCAGGGTCGGGTCGCTCAGCAAGACCTCAAAGTCAGCGCTGCTGCCCCCCAGGGCCGTCAGCAGAATGCGCTGAAACTTGATGCGCAAGTCCGTCGAGTAGGCTTCGCGGGGCGCATACACCAGGCAAGAGACAAAGCGGTCAAAGGGATCGCGCCAAGTGAACAGGCGCAGCCGCTGGCGCTCACCCAGCGCCAGAATCCCCGTGGCGGTGTCAAACAATTCGTCATCGGTGATCTGAAACAGGTCATCCCTCGGAAAAGTCTCCAGTGTGTGCTGCAGCGCTTTGGCCAAGTGCCCACCGGGGGCCAGACCCGCACGCTTGACCATGGCGCCGACTTTGCCGCGCAAAAGGGGAATCTCGGCTACCCGCGAGCTGTAAACAGTGGAGGTGAACAAACCGATGAACCGGTGCTCACCCACCACGGTGCCGTCGGCGTCGTAACGTTTGATGCCAATGTAGTCGGTGTAACCCGCCCGGTGCACCGTGGAACGGGTGTTTGATTTGGTCACGATCAGCATCGGCACGGCGGCACTCGCTTGGGCACGTGCAGCTTCGGGCAGGGCCAGAAAACTGGCCGACAGCGCCTCATCTTCTCCGTCACGCAAAACCCCCAGCCCGGTGCCCGCTACCCGCTGAAGGGCCGGCTGTCCATCATGCGGCACCAACGTGTGCAAACGGTAACCCAGCAGGGTCAGGTGTTCGTCCGCAAGCCATTTCAAAAACGCCCGGCTCTCAGCCAGTTGATCTGCTGGTATTGAGGTGGGTGCCGCATCGACCTCGCGGATGACGCTTTGCATCTGATCCACCATCGGCTGCCAGTCTTGCACAGCACGGCGAACATCAGACAGCACATTCTCCAGACCGGCCACAAGCGCCGCGCGTTGTTGCGCATCCACCAAGCGGTCCACCTCAATGCTCATCCAGGACTCCCGGGGGGATTGGGATGCGTCACGCAGCGCGAGCTCCATCAGGCGACCATCGGCATCACGTTGCACCGCAAAAACGGGATGAGCCATCAGGTGCAAAGTCAGACCTTGCCGCTTGATCTCCATGATCGTGCTGTCCACCAAAAAAGGCATGTCGTCGTTGACGATCTCAATCACCGAATGGCGTGAACCCCAGCCGTTGTCCGCTACCGAAGGACTGAAGACACGCACCTTGGGCTTGCCCGGCGCCCGCTGCGCTCCAAACTGCCAGTGCGACAGCACGGCACCCCACAAATCCTCCGGGCTGCGCTCTGTCAAGTCGTCCATGTCCAGCTGGCGCAGATGCTCACCTCCGAACGCCTCCACAGCCTGGCGCTGGGCTGTGCTCAGCCGGGTAGCAGCCAGGCTCAGAACAGCCTCAATGAGTTCATCGCGCCTGGCGTCGAAAGATAGTTCCATGATGGTGTGCTTGGTTCAAGTCAAAGAAATCAACTTTAGACCGGCACGCACCAAACTACAAATGCTGTTTGCAGGCCCGATCATGCAAAAAATGCATAGAAAAAACAGGGCTATTGACGGCATGAAAGACCCTCCGGCACCATGGTGGACAGGCCATGTCCAGACCACAAGCCATGGCCACACGATGCAAACGACTTGGTCAGCACCCCAAATGGGAATAAAATTTTCACTGTCGTTGACATTTGACAATGCACCTGGGCACCCCATCATGCAATACCTCCTCTGCCATCTTCGGCACCCCGTCATGCTCGCCCTGGTTCTTTCGGGCTGTGCCGGCCTCCACGAAGCGCCGGAAGTTCAAGGCCCCCTGCGAAAAGAAACCATCCATGTGCTCACGCAAGGCATGGAACTGCTGACCTTCAATGCCGGCCAGCCCGCGCGCGTGTTGCAACGCAAACCGGTGACTGGCCTGAGCGCTGGCGACCGGTTGGTGGGCATCGATTACCGCGTGGCCCCGGGTGTGCTGTATGCCTTGTCGCGCGCCGGACGCCTCTACACGCTGGATGTCAGCAGCGGTGTCCTGAAAGCCGTCGGTACGGCACCCCTGACCCCTGCGCTGAACGGCACGGCGTTTGGGGTCGACTTCAACCCGGTAGCCGATCGCATCCGGGTCGTGAGCGACACCGGACTCAACCTGCGCTTGCACCCCGATACCGGCGCTACGGCCGCATCGGACCCGACACCTGCCTATGCCGCCGGCGACATCCAGGCCGGG
>CALRWE010000089.1:0-17463 GCA_943371745.1 Rhodoferax sp. OV413 | reverse complement strand
GCGCTGGAGCAGTTGCTCAGCGCCAATTTCCTGCCCAAAGACATCTACCTCATCAGCCGCATGCCCAGTGACCCGCAGCGCGCGGACATTCTCCCCATTGCCGTCATTTCCCTGGTGTTGGCATTTTTGGCCACGCTTTATCCCAGCTGGCGAGCCTCACAGGTGAACCCGGCGGAGGCGCTTCGTTATGAATGACATTGTTTTAAGCGCCCGTGGCCTGACCAAGCGTTTTACTGAAGGCCGTCTGGACGTTACGGTGTTGCAAGGGGTGGATCTGGACGTACGCCGGGGCGAAACGCTGGCGATTGTGGGCGCCTCGGGCTCCGGCAAAAGCACCTTGCTGCACCTGATGGGCGGATTGGATGCGCCCACCAGCGGCTCGGTGATGCTCCGGGGCAAGGATCTGGCGCAGCAAAGCGCAACGGCCCAGGGCCGTCTGCGCAACCAGTACCTCGGTTTTGTGTACCAGTTTCATCACTTGCTGCCCGAGTTCAGCGCGCAGGACAACGTCGCCATGCCACTGTGGATTCGGCGCATGGCTCCGGCGGACTCGGCCGCTGCCGCGTCCAACATGCTGGCCAGTGTGGGTTTACGGGACCGTGTGCACCACCGGCCTGCCGAGCTCTCGGGCGGCGAGCGCCAGCGTGTGGCCATCGCGCGCGCCCTGGTGACCCGCCCGGCCTGCGTTTTGGCGGATGAGCCCACCGGCAACCTGGACCGCAGCACCGCTAACGGGGTGTTTGATTTGATGCTGGATCTGGCGCGCACCCAGGGCACGGCCTTCATTGTGGTCACGCACGATGAGGCCATCGCCGCGCGTTGCTCACGCCAAATCAGGCTCGTGCAGGGCCGGTTGTGTGAATGAAGGCGGTGAACCCCGTGCCTGGCTTGCCTCTTGATGTCCTGATCAGTGAAGTCGGGCCGCGTGATGGCCTGCAGTCGATCCAGGCCACCATGCCCACGGCGTACAAATTGCGCTGGATTGATGCCCTGGTGGCATCCGGTTTGCGCGAAATCGAGGTCGGCTCCTTTGTGCCTGCCAAACACCTGCCCCAGATGGCCGACGTGGCCCAAGTGGTGCGCCACGCGGTCACCCATGCAGGTGTGACGATCATCGGGCTGGTGCCAAATTTGCGCGGGGCCGAGAGCGCCCTGGCCGCGGGCGTACACAAACTGACTATTCCCGTGTCTGCCAGCGCAGCGCATTCGCTTGCCAATGTGCGCAAGACACGGGAGGAGATGATCGAAGAGGTGCGTGCCATTGTCCGTTTGCGGGATGCAGTGGCGCCCGCTGTAACGGTGGAGGTGGGCCTGTCCACCGCCTTTGGCTGCACGCTGCAAGGCGATGTGCCTGAGGGCGATGTGGTGTGGGTCGCCTCCGAGTGCATTGCTGCCGGGGTGGACGAGGTCGGTCTGTCGGATACCGCGGGCATGGCCAACCCGGCGCAGGTGAGCCGCCTGTTCAAGCGGGTGCGCAGCGAGATTGGTGATCAGACTGGCTCGGCCCACCTGCACAACACGCGCGGCCTGGGCTTGGCCAACTGCCTGGCCGCCTTCGATGTGGGCGTGCGAACCTTTGACAGTTCCTTGGGTGGTCTGGGTGGCTGCCCGCATGCCCCGGGCGCCTCCGGCAATGTGGTCACCGAAGACCTTGTCTTCATGTTTGAGGCCATGGGCGTGAGCACGGGGGTTGACTTTGAAAAGCTCATGCTGGCGCGTGAAGCCTTGCGCGTGGGCCTGCCGGGTGAGCCGCTGCACGGCATGACACCTGAGGCCGGTTTGCCTCAAGGGTGGACGCAGCGCCAACAGTAGGGCTGTTTCAGCGCCATTCGCCGCAGGTCGATCTGTGGTAATTTCTTCTGCATGAGCTACTGGATCGACACCCATTGCCACCTGGACGCGCCCGAGTTTGGCCTGCAGGTCGGCGACGTCAGGGCCCGTGCTGCCGCTGAGCAGGTGCTGCACTGCGTCATACCGGCGGTCGAAGTGGCCAATTTCGAAGCCGTTCGAGCGCTGGCCCATTCCCGTGGTGACAGTTACGCGCTGGGCATTCATCCCCTGTATGTGGCCAAGGCGCTGGACGCTGACCTGACCACACTGGACGCCCGCCTGCTGCGCTATCGTGATGACTCCCGGCTGGTGGCGGTGGGTGAAATCGGGCTTGATTTTTTTGTGCCTGAGCTGTGTCAGAGCCCCCTGCGTGAGCGGCAAACCTACTTCTATCTGGCGCAGTTGAAGCTAGCGCGCAAGCATGGCTTGCCGGTGATCCTGCATGTGCGCCGATCGGCCGATCAATTGCTTAAAGGGCTGCGCAGCTTGGCGGGCCCGTCTGGTGCACCCTGGCAGGGTATTGCCCACGCCTTCAATGGCAGTGAGCAGCAAGCGAAGGCTTTGATTGGCATGGGTTTCAAACTGGGGTTTGGTGGGGCGGTGACCTATGCGCGGGCGATGCAGTTGCGTCGACTGGCTTTGGAACTGCCCCTGGAGTCGATTGTGCTGGAGACAGACGCCCCCGACATGCCGCCGCATTGGATCTACAAAACCGCTGCCGAGCGTGCCTCCGGTGAGCCTCAGGGCCGCAATGAGCCCGCCGAGCTGGCTCGCATCGGCGCGGTGCTGGCGGCGTTGCGTGGCATATCTCCTGCTGCGCTTGCGGCTGCCACCACCCGCAACGCCTTTGACGCCTTGCCCCGACTGCAGGCCTTGTGCCCGCCTCGGACCCCAATCTATGCCGACTGAGCCTGTTCGCATGGCTCCGGCACAGCCCGTTCTTACTGGCCTGGCACCCATCGTCTCTGAGCGCACCCGATTGCTGGTGCTGGGCAGTTTCCCAAGCTTGGCCTCCCTGGCGAAGCAGCAGTATTACGCGCACCCGCAAAACCACTTCTGGAGGATTCTTCAAGCCATTTGGCCTTCCAGCCACGGTTTAACAAGCCTTTCTAGCTATCAAAAAAGGATCGAATGGCTCCTGCAGCGTGGCTTGGGTGTGTGGGACGTCTACGCGTCCTGCGAGCGCGAGGGCAGCCTGGACTCTGCGATTCGCCACCCGCAGGTCAATGACCTGGGCAGCCTGCGCGAGCAATGTCCCCAGCTCAGGGCGGTGGCGCATAACGGAGGTGAGAGCTTCAAGCACGCCCGCCATACGGCCGCCCTGGGGGTGCCCGTTTACAAGCTGCCCTCCACCAGCCCGGCCAACGCCAGCTGGAGCTTCGAGCGCAAGCTGGCAGCATGGCGTGAAGTGGTAGCCGCTGCAGGTCTGGTTTGATGGGTCTGTGAAAGGCCTGGCTGGCGCGGTCGTGTGACGATAATGAGGCATCTTGAAAAAACGCACCCACTCCCTCCCCGAAGTCAATTTTTCTGACGAAGGTCCGCTTCGTCACCTCCATCTGGGCACCGAATGGATTCAGGGCTCCATGTTGATGGATGCGCCCACCGTGCTGTTCCATGAATACATCCAGCGCATGATGTCGTGGCTGTTGTTTGTGGAGCCGGACTCGGTGCCCAAGCGCCAGGCCATGCAGCTGGGGCTGGGCGCAGGCTCGCTAACCAAGTTCTGCCACAAGGAGTTGCGCATGAAGACCGTGGCGATTGAGCTCAATCCCCAGGTATTGGCGGCCTGCCGGGGTTGGTTCAAGCTGCCGGCGGACAACACCCGCATGCAGGTGGTACTCAATGACGCAGCCCAAGAGATTGAAAACCCCAAATGGTGGGGCACCGTGGACGCGCTGCAGGTGGACCTGTACGACCACGAGGCCGCCGCGCCGGTGCTCGACAGCCTGCCGTTCTATAACCACTGTCACCGCCTGCTCACCCCCGAGGGCTGTATGACTGTCAACCTGTTTGGCCGGGCCTCCAGCTTTACGCGCAGCGTCGAGAAAATTTCCGCAGCTTTTGGCAAGGACGCCGTGTGGGCCTTCAAACCTACGCGCGAAGGAAACACCGTGGTGCTGGCCCAGCGCACACCGAACCGGCCCACGCGCGAGGTGCTCGATGCGCGGGCCGAAATCATTCAGGCCAACTGGGGCCTGCCGGCGGCCAAATGGGTGCGCGTCTTTAAGCCCCTGCCCAAATGAGTGCTGCGCCCGCCACTGGCAGTGCGAAGTCCCCTGGCCCTGAGGTCTACCGGGGTCCACTGGACTGGCGCCGCCTTGTGGAGTGGCTACTGCGGGACGGGGTGATCAGCGGTGAGGAGGCCCAGCGCATCAACGCGCGTTGTGCCCAAGCCGAGAGCGCGCAGCACCCGCTGGTGCGCCTGGCCAGCGTGTCGGTGCGCCGCGCCAGTGACGGCAAGCCGCTCGACATTGAGCTGCTAACCCAGTGGGTCGCCCAGCGCGCGGGCCTGGCCTATTTGCGCATTGACCCGCTCAAGGTCGATGTGGCCAAAGTGGCCGACACCCTGAGCGCAGCCTACGCCCAGCATCACAAGATCCTGCCGGTACAGGTCACTCCCAGCGAGATTGTGGTGGCTACCACGGAGCCCTTCATTACCGATTGGGTGGCGGAGGTGGAGCGCCAGGCGCGGCGCAGCGTGCGCCGTGTGGTGGCCAGCCCCCAGGACATTCACCGTTTCACGGTCGAGTTTTTTGCCTTGGCCAAGTCCGTCAAGGCCGCGAACAAGGCCGGGGGGAGCAACAGCGGCGGCAGTTTTGAGCAGCTGGTGGAGTTGGGCAAGACCAACAAGCAGCTTGATGCCAATGACCAGGGCGTGGTTCAGGTGGTGGATTGGCTTTGGCAATACGCCTTCGATCAGCGCGCCAGTGACATTCACCTGGAGCCCCGGCGCGAGCAGGGTGTGATCCGTTTTCGCATTGACGGCGTGCTTCACCCGGTTTACCAGATGCCCATGGGCGTGCTGGTGGCCATGACGGCGCGCATCAAGCTGCTGGGCCGTATGGACGTGGTGGAAAAGCGCCGCCCGCAGGATGGCCGCATCAAGACCCGCAACCCCCGGGGTGAAGAGGTCGAGATGCGCAACTCGACGCTGCCTACGGCCTTTGGCGAAAAGATGGTGATGCGGATTTTTGACCCCGACACCACGGTTAAGGATCTCGATGGCCTTGGTTTTTCAGCGCATGACGCCCAGCGCTGGGAGGCGCTGGTCAAGCGCCCCAACGGGATCATTCTGGTGACTGGCCCCACGGGTTCGGGCAAAACCACCACGCTGTATTCCACGCTCAAGCGCGTAGCCACCGAAGAGGTCAATGTCAGCACGGTGGAAGACCCAATCGAAATGATCGAGCCGTCTTTCAATCAGACGCAGGTACAAACCCAGCTGGACTTTGGTTTTCCGGAAGGACTGCGTGCCCTGATGCGCCAGGACCCCGACATCATCATGGTGGGCGAGATCCGGGATCAGAAGACCGCCGATATGGCGGTGCAGGCCGCACTCACCGGGCATCTGGTTTTCTCCACGCTGCACACCAACGATGCGCCCTCGGCCGTGACCCGGTTGATGGAGCTCGGCGTACCGTCGTACCTGATCAATGCCACCTTGCTGGGCGTGCTGGCGCAGCGCCTGGTGCGCACGCTGTGCAAGCACTGCAAGGTGCCTGACCCGGACGCCGCACTTGAAACGCTGGCCGAGGTGGTCAAGCCCTGGCAAATCAGTGGGGGTTACAAGCCCTTCAAGCCCGTGGGCTGCGTGGACTGCCGCATGACGGGTTTCATGGGGCGTATGGGTCTGTATGAATTGCTGGTGGTGACCGAGGCCTTCAAGCACAAGATTCAGCACGACTCCCATTCGGACGCGCTCAGGCGCCAGGCCGTGGCAGACGGCATGCGCCCCCTGCGCCTGGCGGGCGCCTTGCGGGTGGCCGAAGGGCTCACCGTGCTTGAAGAAGTGCTGGCCGCCACGCCCCCTTTGAGCTGACGGGCCGCGACCATGCAGCTCAAGTGGCTTGAAGATCTGGTTGCCCTGGCTCAGACCCGCAACTTCAGCCGGGCAGCCGAGTTGAGGCACGTTACGCACCCGGCGTTTGGCAGACGAATCAGGGCGCTGGAAGACTGGGCTGGCACAGCGCTGGTCATGCGTGGCAGCAGCCCGGTATCGTTGACCGCTGCTGGCGAGCGACTGCTTGAGGATGCCCGGGACTTGATACAAGGCGTGGGTCAGGCGCACGATGCGCTGCAAGGTGCGGCAGGCCGGCGCGAACGCACGGTGACGCTGGCAACCGGCCGTACATTGGCCCGCACCCTGGTCGCCGATTGGCTGGTTCGCTTGCAGCCGATGCTCGAAGCAGAGTTGGGGGAGTTGCACATTCGCACCCGATCCCTGGCGGAGACAGCGCAAATGCTGGAGCGCGGTGAGGCCGATTTCATGCTCACCTACCACCACCCCTTGCTGGCAGTGCAGCTCAACGCGCGCCAATACACCTACATGACGCTGGCCCAGGACAGTCTGGTCCCCGTGACGCGCTGTGACGCGAGGGGCCAGCGCCTGCATGATCTCAATGCCACCGACAGCGTGCCCTACCTTGCCTATGCCGCAACGTTGGCCCTGGGTCGCCTGGTCGCCGATCATCTGGCCAACCACCCGCAAGCCCCTTTGCTGCGTCGGGTGGTTGAGTGCGATTCGGCGGACGCGCTGCTGGAGTACGCGCTGCAGGGCCTGGGCGTGGCCTGGTTGCCCTGGTCTCTGGTGGCTGCCGCCTGCAAGTCGGGTCAACTGGCCGCCGTGGGGGATGTCCGCCTGGCGGTGGGTTTCGACGTGCGCCTGTTTCGACCCAAGCGCAGGCTGAGTGCGCTCGCTGAAGCCGTGTGGGCCACGGCGCGTCCGAATTGACCGGCCGGAATCCGTCCTGGTCTTGTGCTGAATCAGCATGATCCTGTGCTGCTCGGGCACAGGATCAGCCAACTGTTGGATGACAATTTGATCTCCTCATCATCTTTACAAGGCTGCTCCATGACCCACCCTTCCCGCATTCGCCCTTTGATCCTGCTGGCAGGCCTTACCCTGCTGACCAGCCCGGCAGTGATGGCCCAAGCTGACAACTACCCCTCCAAGCCGATCACCATTGTGGTGGCCTATCCGCCAGGCGGAAGCACCGACCTGACGGGGCGCACGGTGGCTAACGAGTTGTCCAAAAAGCTCGGTGTGCCGGTGCTGATCGAGAACCTGGGCGGTGCTGGCGGAGCCATTGGTGCCCAAAAGGTGGTCAATGCCGCGCCCGACGGCTACACGCTGCTGGTCGGTGCCAACAATGAGATAGCCATCAGTCGTCTGGTGTCATCGGCCGTCAAGTACGAGCTGAAAGACTTTACGCCCGTTGGCTTGATCGCGACTCAGCCCATGGTGCTGGTGGCATCGACCAAGAGCGGCGTGAAAAATATGGACCAGTTCATGAGCCTGGTGAAGAGTAATCCTGGCAAATACAGTTACGGCAGCTCGGGCGTGGGCACGGCACTGCACCTGGCGGGCGAAATGGTCAAGGACCAGGGCGGCTTGTTCATGACCCATATTCCTTACCGGGGCGTGGCGCCCTTGGCCAATGACCTGCTGGGTAACAACATCGACTTTGGTGTGTTCGTGCTCTCCAGCGGCTTGCCGCATATTAAAAGCGGCAAGGTGGTGGCGCTGGGCACCACCCAGGCCAAGCGTTCGGCGGTGACGCCCGACATTTCGGCCCTGGCCGAAACCGTCAAGCTCAAAAACATCGACATTAGCGTGTGGTTTGCCTTGATGGGGCCGGCCAAGCTGCCCGAGCCGGTGCTGGCCAAACTGAAGAAAGCCTTGGCCGAGTCGTTGCAGGCGCCCGAGTTGCGCAAAAAGCTGGAGGACTCCGGCTCCGCCATTGCACCTCTGAATGTAGACATGCCAAAATTTTTGGCAGATGAGACCGCCAAATACCAGCGGATTGTGGATTTTGCAAAGATCAAGGAGTGAGCGTGGCTGAGCAACTGGTTTTTGAATTGTCGTGTCCGGATATTTCTGCATGGCGTCCGGGCAACACCGGTACCGAAGGTGTGTGGCATTTTGACTCCGGCCTGCCGGGTCGCCATGTCATGCTCAGTGCCTTGGTGCATGGCAACGAGCTGTGCGGTGCCTGGGCACTGAAAGGCTTGCTGGAGGCGGGTGTGCGACCGCAGAGCGGCAGCTTGACGCTGGCCTTTTGCAATCTGGAGGCGTTTGACCGCTTTGACCCGGTCAGCCACGACACCTCGCGCTTTGTCGATGAAGACCTGAACCGCCAGTGGCTGCCCGAGCGCATGGAGGACGGCACCACCCGGGAGCGCCGCCGTGCAGCGGTTCTGCGGCCGTTTGTCGAGCGGGCCGACTGGCTGCTGGACCTGCACTCCATGCACGAACGCGGCGCGCCTTTGCTGCTTACTGGCATGCAGCCACGCAATCTGGTGCTGGCCCGGGCGCTGCGCTCGCCAGAGCACGTGGTGGTGGATGCCGGACACAGAGACGGCGTGCGCATGCGGGATTTCGGTCGTTTTGGGCTGTCCGATTCAGACGCTCCGGACACCCGATCACTCCTCATCGAGTGTGGTTTTCATGGCGACCTGTCCAGCCGCACGGTGGCCCAAGACATGTGTCTGCGTTTCTTGGTGGAGGCCGGCACGCTGGAGCCGAGCCAAGCCTGTGTGCAACTGCCTGGTTGGCGCCAGCCCGACGCACCCAGGCAATGGGCCTTGCAGGTGAGCGCCCCGGTGGTCGCGCGCGACAAGTACTTCTGGTTCACCGAGCCGTTTCAGGGGCTTGAAATGATTGAGCGCGCCGGCACCGTCATCGGCTATCAGGGCGACACAGCCGAGCCGGTGACCACGCCATATGACGATTGCGTGCTGGTGATGCCCTCCTTGCGGCAGGTGGCGGCCGGCGTGACCGTGGTGCGCTTTGCCCGCCGGCATGTCTTGTAGGTGACACGGCCCCTTCGTTTTGGCCACTTCAGCTTGTTTTTGGGTCGGCATGGCGGTGGGGTAGGTGGAATCCACATGTCACCGTCCGGGATTTACCGAGCAAAATGCGGCATCAGAATTATTTGAGGAGTCAGTTAATGAATATAAAGAGTCAAAAGGACTTTTTTTCCGGTCTTTTGTTCATCGCGGTGGGCGTCGCCTTCGCGGTCGGTGCCAACAACTACAGCGTGGGGACTGGCGCGCGCATGGGGCCGGGTTATTTTCCCTTGATGCTGGGTGTGCTGATGGCCGTGCTGGGCGCGGCCATCACTTTCAATGCCCTGGTATTTGAAACGCCGGATGGCGACAAGATCGGTGCTTGGGCCTGGAAGCCCCTGTTCTTCATCATTTCGGCCAATGTGGTGTTTGGCCTGATGCTCGGCGGTTTGCCCAGTATCAAGCTCCCGGCCATGGGGCTCATCGTCGGTATTTATGCGTTGACCTTCATTGCCAGCCTGGCGGGTGAGGAGTTCAATCTGAAGGCGGTGGCGGTTCTGGCCACCATCCTGGCGCTCATGAGCTACGTCGCTTTCATCTTGCTGCTGAAATTGCAGTTTCCGGTGTGGCCCACCTTCATCACCGGCTAAGGACCTGAACCATGGATCTCTTTACCAATTTATCGCTTGGGTTCAGCGTGGCATTCACGCCCGTGAACCTGATGTATGCCTTTGTCGGCTGCCTGTTGGGTACGCTGATCGGCGTGTTGCCTGGCATTGGCCCGTTGGCCACCATCGCCATGCTGTTGCCCGCCACCTACGCCTTGCCTCCCGTGTCGGCGCTGATCATGTTGGCGGGTATTTATTACGGTGCCCAATACGGCGGCTCCACCACCGCCATTCTGGTTAACTTGCCAGGAGAGTCTTCTTCGGTGGTGACGGTGATTGACGGCTACCAGATGGCCCGGCAGGGTCGAGCTGGCCCGGCGCTGGCGGCTGCCGGCATGGGTTCATTCTTTGCGGGTTGTGTGGGTACCCTGGTGCTGGCCGCCTTCGCGGTGCCTCTGACTGAAGTGGCCTTCTTGTTTGGCCCTGCCGAGTACTTCTCGCTGATGATTTTGGGCTTGATTGGTGCCGTGGTTCTGGCGTCGGGCTCTTTGCTCAAGGCGTTTGGCATGATTTTGCTCGGCCTGCTGCTGGGCATGGTCGGCACCGACGTGAACTCGGGCGTGGCACGCTACAGCTTTGATATTCCGGAGTTGACCGACGGCATTGGCTTCATCGTGATTGCGATGGGTGTGTTCGGTTACGGCGAGATCATCAGCAACCTGGGCAAACACGAGAGTGAGCGCGAAGTATTCACGGCTGACGTCAAGGGTCTGATGCCCAATGCGCAAGACTTCAAGCGCCTGGTGCCTGCCGTGTTGCGCGGGACGGCCCTCGGTTCGGTGCTCGGTATCTTGCCGGGTGGCGGCGCGGTAATGGCTGCATTTGCGGCCTACACCATTGAGAAAAAGACCAAGCTGCAAGCCGGTGAAGTACCGTTTGGCAAGGGCAACATCCGCGGCGTTGCGGCGCCAGAAGCTGCCAACAATGCGGCATCACAAACGTCGTTCATCCCGTTGCTCACGCTGGGTATCCCACCCAACGCCGTGATGGCGCTGATGGTGGGTGCCATGACCATCCACAATATTCAGCCTGGTCCTCAGGTGATGACCAGCAACCCCGAGTTGTTCTGGGGTTTGATCGCCTCCATGTGGATCGGCAATGCCATGCTGATCATCCTGAACTTGCCGCTGATCGGTATCTGGATCAAGTTGCTGAGCGTGCCTTACCGTTGGTTGTTCCCGGCCATTGTGCTGTTCTGTGCGATTGGTGTGTACTCCACCAACAACAACACCTGGGACATCTGGATGGTGGCTTTGTTCGGTGTCATTGGCTACACCTTCATCAAGCTGGGTATGGAGCCGGCCCCCTTGTTGCTGGGCTTTATTTTGGGCCCCATGATGGAAGAAAACCTGCGCCGCGCCCTGCTGCTGTCACGGGGTGACTGGAGCGTGTTTGTGACGCGTGGCTTGTCGGCCAGCTTGCTGGCGGTGGCTGCACTTTTGCTGCTCATCGTGCTGCTGCCCTCCATGAAGAAGAAACGGGAAGAGGCGTTTGTCGAAGACTAAGCTTCGTTGATTCGAAAAAAACGGCGCCCCAGGGTGCCGTTTTCTTGGCCTTTGATTCCTGGCGTTGCCGAAACGTCGCGCAGTTGACCCGCGGTGCCAAGGGTCCTTGCAGAGGGGGGTTAAAGTCGTGCATACAGGTGCGATGTCTCATTGGCCTGATCACCCCTCTTTGAAAGCTCGATTGCCATGAAATTGAAACTGGCCCTCTCACTTCTTTTGTTGGCGCTGGGCACGACCAGTCTGGCGCAGACCTATCCCATCAAGCCGGTCCGCCTGCTGGTGCCCTTCCCGGCGGGGGGCGCCACGGACATTCTGGCACGGGCGCTGTCCCAGAAACTCGGCGAGAAATTGGGCCAGACCGTGGTGGTGGAAAACCGCCCCGGCGCCGGTGGCACCATTGGGGCCGACGCGGCGGCCAAAGCCTCACCGGATGGCTACACCTTGCTCCTGGCCACGTCCAGCACCCACAGCATTGGCCCGGCCATCAACCCCCGAATACCCTACAACGCAGCGACAGATTTCACACCCATCGTCTATGTGGCCAGCTCCCCCAACATTGTGCTGGTGCCCAACAGTTCGCCAGCCAGGACCATGCGCGAGTTCATTGACTACGCGCGCAAGAACCCCGGGCGGCTGAACTACGCTTCCAGTGGCAATGGCACCATCGTCCATCTGTCAACCGAGTATTTCAAGGCCGCATCTGACACATTTATCTTGCATATTCCTTACCGCGGCACGGCACTGGCCATGCCAGACCTGATCAGCGGCAAGGTCGATGTGTTGTTTGATTCTCTGGTCACCGGCATGCCGCATGTGAAGGACGGCAAGTTGCGCGCGCTGGCGGTCACCAGCCTCAAACCCACGGCGCTGGCGCCCGGTATGGCCACGGTGTCGGAAGTGTTGCCGGGGTATGAGTCGATCACCTGGTTTGGTTTGTATGGCCCCAAAGGCTTGCCCGCCGAGATCACCAGCAAACTGAACCAGGCCGCCAATGCAGCGCTGGCGGATGCCGATGTCAAAGAGCGCTTTGCCCGGCTCGGTGCCGAGCCCACGGGTGGCACGTCCCAGGCTTTTTCTGCCCTGGTCAGCACGGACACCGCCAAGTGGAAAAAAATCATCACGGACCGCAAGATCACCACGGACTGAACCCTGCTGACTGCTCTACTACCCCCTCTTTACCAGACAACTTGGCCGCCATGGACTTCAACCACCACAACCCGTACACCTCCACCCGTTTGCCGCTGTTTGCCCGCAACGTGGTGTCCACCTCTCATCCCTTGGCCTCGCAGGCGGGTTTGCGCATGATGCTCAAGGGCGGCAATGCGGTGGATGCCGCCGTGGCCACAGCGGCGGCCATGACAATTCTGGAGCCGGTCAGCAATGGCTTGGGCAGCGATGCATTTTGTATTTTGTGGGACGGTAGGGAGCTGCACGGCCTGAACGCCTCAGGCCGAGCACCGCAGGGCTGGACGCCCGAGTATTTTCACAAGCGCTACGGTGCCCAAGCCCTCACCCCCCCGAAGCGCGGCATTGATTCGGTGACCGTGCCCGGTGCTGTGAGTGCCTGGGTGGCCCTGAGCGAGCGCTTTGGCAAGTTGCCTTTTGCCGACCTGATGGAGCCCGCCATCGAGATTGCTCAGCGCGGTTACCTGGTGCCGCCTGTGGTGCAACAAAAGTGGGCCGCGCCAGTGGATGAGCTGCAAGCCTTGCCTGGGTTTGCCCAGACTTTTCTGCCACGCGGCCGTGCGCCTGCAGTCGGTGAACTGGTTCAGTTTCCGGCCATCGCCCGCGCCTTGCGCGCGATTGCAGCGACCAAAGGGGCCGCCTTTTATACCGGTGAGATCGCTCAGGCCCTGCACGCGTTCTCGGCCCAGCATGGCGGTTGTCTGAGCCTGCATGATCTTGCCGCGCATCAGGCGGACTGGGTCAAACCCATCGCTCAAAACTACCGGGGCTACACGCTGCATGAGATTCCGCCCAATGGTCAGGGCATTGCCGCCTTGATTGCGCTGGGCATACTGGAACAGTTTGACTTGGGAAGCCTGCCGGTGGATGGCGTGGCGTCACAGCATTTGCAGATTGAGGCCATGAAGCTGGCTTTTGCCGATGTGTACCGCTATGTGGCCGAGCAGTCCAGCATGACGGTGACGGTGGAGCAGATGCTGGACCCCGCCTACCTGGCCTCGCGCGCTAGTCTGATCGACATGGGTCGGGCACAAAATTTCCAGGCCGGCAACCCGGTCAAGGGCGGCACGATCTACCTCACGGCAGCGGATGAGTCCGGCATGATGGTCAGCTTCATCCAGAGCAATTACATGGGCTTTGGCTCAGGCTGTGTGGAGCCCAGCTTTGGCGTGAGCCTGCAAAACCGGGGCCACGGCTTCAGCCTGGATGCCGCCAGCCCCAACGTGGTGGCGCCTGGCAAACGGCCGTTCCAGACCATCATTCCGGCCTTTTTGACGAAGGGCGGGCAACCCGTGATGAGTTTTGGCGTGATGGGCGGCAACATGCAGCCCCAAGGCCACATGCAAACCCTGGTGCGCATGCTCGATTACAAGCAAAGCCCGCAAGCGGCGTGCGACGCACCGCGCTGGCGCTTCAATGCCGGGGTGGAGATCAATGTCGAAGGCGCAATGAACCCCGTCACCGTGCAGGGTTTGAGTGACCTGGGTCACCGCACCGAGGTTATTCAGGATTCTTACCAGGACTTTGGTGCCGGCCAGTTCATCTGGCGGGCGGGCGATCCGGCCGTGGAGGGTTACGTGGCCGCTAGCGACCCGCGCCGCGATGGTCAGGCAGTTGGTTTTTGAACAAGCACCCCGAGGCTGAATTTAAAGAAAAAAGTCCCCTAGCCAGCGTGTTAATTGCTTCAGGTGATAAGAAAAACATAGCAAATGGTTTGCTGTTGGCCGGCTTTGGTGCCATCGCCTTCAGCGGCAAGGCCATCATCGTCAAGCTGGCTTACCGTCACGGGGTGGATGCGGTCACGCTCATCATGTACCGCATGCTGTTTGCGTTGCCCATTTTTGCGCTGATGGCGTGGTGGGCCAGCCGGGGCAAACCGCCGCTGACGCGCCAGGACTGGCTGGGCATTGTGGGCCTGGGATTCACCGGGTATTACCTGGCAAGCTTTCTTGATTTTGCCGGCTTGGCTTACATCAGTGCGTCTCTGGAGCGGCTCATTCTGTATATCAACCCCACGCTGGTGTTGCTGTTGGGGCTGGTGCTGTACAAGCGGCCAATTCAGCGGCGCCAGGCGCTGGGCATGGCCATCAGTTATGGTGGTGTGATGCTGGTCTTTGGTCACGAGGTCAAGCTTGAAGGGGGCGATGCAGCGCTGGGCGCGCTGCTGGTGTTCCTCAGTGCCATCAGCTATGCCGTGTACCTCACCTTCAGCGGCGAGTTGGTCAAGCGGCTGGGCTCCTTGCGTTTGGTGGGCATGGCCACGCTGGTGGCCTGTTTGTTGTGCATTGTCCAATTTGTGGTGCTGCGGCCCTGGAGTGCGGCCGTGGTGGCGCCCGAGGTGATCTGGCTCTCGGTGCTCAATGCCACCCTGTGCACCGCCGCGCCGGTTTTGATGGTGATGATGGCCATCGAGCGGGTGGGCGCCAGCCTCACGGCCCAGGTGGGCATGATCGGGCCGATGTCCACCATTCTGATGGGTGTGGTCATTTTGGGCGAGCCATTCACAGCCTGGGTGGCTGCGGGAACGGCCTTGGTCATCACGGGTATTTTTGTCTTCACTCGCACAGCGCGCGCAGCCTGACGTCCATCCTTACAATGTGTGCGCAGTCCGGATTCATCTCTGGCTGCGCTGGCGCCGCCATTCCCCAGGCATCCGCAGGCTGCTGCGCAGGTTCGGGATGCTGGAGTTTGACAACTGACGGAGTAACGGGGTAACGACCATGGATTTAGGAATTTCGGGCAAGTGGGCTTTGGTCTGTGGTGCCAGCAAGGGCCTGGGATTGGGGTGCGCCCAGGCACTGGTGCGCGAAGGGGTGAACGTGCTGATCGTGGCGCGCGGTGCGCTGGTACTGGAAGCTGCTGCTTCCAAATTAAGGGCTGATAGCGATGGTTCGAAGCCGGCGACCGTGCAATTTGTGGCTGCAGACATTACCACCGCCGAGGGGCGGGCCGCCGTGCTGGCGGTGCGCCGCGACTTTGACATCGTTGTGACCAATGCCGGGGGGCCCCCTACGGGCGATTTTCGGGATTGGGACCGTGACACCTGGATCAAGGCGGTGGATGCCAACATGCTGACCCCGATCGAATTGATCAAGGCCACCGTGGACGGCATGGCCGCACGCGGGTTTGGACGCATCATCAACATCACCTCCAGCGCCGTGAAGGCGCCTATCGACATTTTGGGCTTGTCCAACGGTGCCCGCAGCGGCCTGACCGGTTTTGTGGCCGGCGTCTCGCGCAGCAAGCTCGCAGCCCAGGGCGTGACCATCAACAACCTGCTGCCCGGTGCGTTTGACACCGACCGCCTCAGGGGAACCCTGGCTGGCGCAGCCCAAAAGACCGGGCAGCCCATCGAGGCGGTCATGGATGCGCGCCGCCAGACCATTCCCGCACGCCGCTTCGGCAACGTGGAGGAATTTGGTGCCATTTGCGCGTTTTTGTGCAGCCAGCAGGCTGGTTACATCAATGGCCAGAACGTGTTGGCCGACGGCGGAGCCTTCCCCGGCACGTTTTAATCACCTTTGCCCGTCGTTTTCTTCTTCCAAAAATGGAGTTTCACATGAGCTTATTTCCTCTGGGTCACCTGACTCGCGCCTTTCGCACCACGCTGGCTGTGGGTGCTCTTCTGGTCGGCGGACTGGCGCAGGCGCAAAGCGGCACGGTCAAGCTGATCGTGGGCTTTCCACCTGGTGGAGGCACGGATGCCATTGCCCGCGTGCTGGCCGAGAAACTCAAGGACCAGCTGGGCAGCACGGTGGTGGTTGAAAACCGCGCCGGGGCTGGCGGGCAGATTGCGGCGCAAGCCCTCAAGGCGGCGCCAGCCGACGGCAGCACGTTCTTCCTGTCGCATGACCACACCATCTCTATTCTGCCGCTGGTGGTAAAGAACCCGGGGTTCGAGCCTGCCAAAGACTTTGTGGCGGTGGCCGGCTTTGCCACGTTTGTGAATGCGCTGGCGGTGTCGGGCGGTACGCCTGCCAAATCGATTGACGAGTACGTGGCCTGGGTGCGCAGCCAGGGCGCCGGAAAAGGCACGGTCGGTGTGCCGGCCCCAGCCTCGGTGCCCGAATTCCTGGTGAAGGTGATTGGACAAAAGTACGGGCTGGACTTGCAATCCGCACCCTACCGGGGGAGCGCTCCCATGATGGCCGATATGCTGGGCAATCAGATCAACGCCGGTGTGGCTTCCGTCCCCGATTTCATTGAAAACCACAAGGCCGGCAAAGTTCGGGTGGTGGCGGTACTCGGTGGCGCACGTCAGGCCGCTTTGCCCGGCGTCCCGACGTTTGCGGAGTTGGGATTGGCCGGTTTTGAGGATGTACCTTATTACGGCATCTTTGCGCCAGTCGGTACGTCCAAGGCAGTGATTGACCGTTTCTCGGAGGCGCTCGCCAAGGTGATTGCCCAGCCCGATGTGCAAGAGCGCCTGACCGCCATGGGGCTCACCGTGGGGCACATGACATCGCAACAACTGGCCACTCGGGAGCAAGCCTACGCCAAAACCTGGGCCCGGATCATCAAGGCCAGCGGTTTTCAAGCGCAGTAAACCGCAAGGAGCCGGGCCAGGTTGCCAAGCTCGCGTGGAGCTCGGCTATCGGCGCGATGACACCACAATGCCGCTCACAATCAGGCCAAAGGCCAGCACGTGAAACAAGCGGGGGGCTTCACCCAAAAAGGCAGTTGAGAGCAGGGCGGTGAACAGCGGTGTCAGGTTTGAGAAAAAGCCGGCCGCCGCCGGGCCTGCCCGACCCACGCCGGCGCTCCAGGCGCGGTAAGCCAATACGGCAGGCCCCACGGCAATGAAGGCCAGCATGGCCACCAGCGGCCAGCCCCACTGAATATGGCCCTGGCCAAGGGCCCACTCGCCACTGGCAAACAAGCTTGACCAAGCCAGCCCGAAGGCCACCTGGGCCAGCAGAAAGGCCGACCAGTCGGCCCGGATGGATGCAGGTTCCGTGGTGGGGCGCGACAGCATCCAGCTGTAATAAGCCCACGCCGCAGAGGCCATCAGGATGTACACATCGCCCGGCACCAGCCGCACCTGCAACAGCAATTCGATTTGTCCGCGGCACAGCACCACCAGCACACCGCAGATCGACAGTGCCGCTCCCAGCCACTGGCGTGGCGAGATCTGCGCACCAAAAAAGAAGCGACCAATCAGCAGCATCCAGACGGGCATGCTGGAGCCCACCAGGGTGACGTTCAGCGGGGTCGAGGTGTTGAGCGCCAAGTACAGCAAGCCGTTGTATCCACCCACGCTGAGCAGC
>CALRWE010000088.1:0-17552 GCA_943371745.1 Rhodoferax sp. OV413 | reverse complement strand
TCCCGCTGGAAGCCGTCACCATGATGAACCGCATCATCGAGCAGGTGGAGGCCGACCCGCAGTACCGTCAATTGATTGACGCCTCACACACCGCAGCCCGTCCGGGCGCCGATGTGGCTGAAGCTGTTTGCTGCGCGGCCCGTCGCACCGTGGGTTTGTTGCAGGCTGCGGCGATTGTTTGCTACACCAGCTCAGGTCACACCAGCCTGCGTGCGGCACGCGAGCGGCCTGAAGCACCCGTGCTGAGCCTCACACCCAACCTGGAGGTGGCGCGCCGTGAAGGTTTTGCGAAAGTCGAGGAGACCATCGTCACCATCGCGGCATGCCATTTGCGTATTGCCATGGTCTGAGTTCAAATGGGCTGCTGTCACAATTCTGTCATTTTCTGCTGCAATACTTCAACGAGTGTTGAATCATTAATGAGCGAGGTTTATATGAGAGTGGGTATCAACGGCATGGGTCGCATTGGCCGTTTGGCGCTGCGGGCCGCCATGGGTGCAGCGGACCGGCAGTCAGACGACCCTCGCTCGGGCAACCGTCTGGAAGTCGTGCACCTGAATGAGCTCAAAGGCGGTATCGCGGCGACTGCGCACCTGCTGGCCTTTGACACCGTGCAGGGCAAGTGGCGGGAAAACATTCGCGTCGAAGGCGAAGACACCATCCTGATTGGTGACAAAACACTGTCTTTCAGCACCCACGCCACGCCCGCGGAAATTCCATGGGGTGACTTGGGAGTTGATCTTGTGTTGGAATGCACGGGCAAGTTCCTCACGCCAGACACCATCCAGGGTCACCTGGACCGGGGTGCCAAGCGGGTCATCGTGGCAGCGCCGGTCAAGGTGGGCGATGTGCTCAATATCGTGGTGGGTATCAACCATGATCGGTATGACCCGGCCAAAAATCGGATCGTCACAGCCGCCTCCTGCACCACGAACTGCCTGGCACCCGTTGTCAAGGTCATTCACGAGAATTTGGGCATCAGGCATGGTCAGATCACCACGATTCACAACCCCACCAACACCAATCTGGTTGTGGATGCGCCTCACAAGGATCTGCGCCGCGCTCGCAGCGCCATGGAGAGCCTGGCGCCTACTTCCACAGGCAGCGCCACCGCCATCGCGTTGATTTATCCGGAGCTCAAAGGCAAGCTCAATGGCCACGCTGTGCGAGCCCCGGTTCTCAACGCATCGCTGACCGATTGCGTCTTTGAACTCAAGCGTGAAACGACGGCAGAAGAAGTCAATGCCTTGTTCGCTTCCGCTGCTCGCGGGCCACTGGCCGGCATTCTGGGTTTTGAGGAGCGCCCGCTGGTGAGCGCTGATTACGCCCGGGACACCCGAAGCTCGATCGTGGACGCGCTGTCGACCATGGTGACGGATGGCACCATGCTCAAGGTCTACGCCTGGTATGACAAAGAGATGGGTTACGCCTGCCGCATGGTCGACTTGGCCTGCCACATGCGCGGCGTGGGTATCTGACATGCAGAGTGCATCGCGCAACTATGCGATCGTCACCGCCACGTATTGGGGATTCACCCTGACAGACGGCGCGTTGCGCATGTTGATCTTGCTGCATTTTTACCGTCTGGGCTACTCACCGTTCACGCTGGCATTTTTGTTCTTGCTCTATGAGGCTGCGGGTATCCTGGCCAATCTCATTGGCGGCTGGCTGGCCACCCGCTACGGCATCACACGCATGCTGACGGTTGGGCTTGTGACCCAGATCATTGGATTTACCCTGCTGTCGCAACTCAATCCTGAATGGACGGCGGCGATGTCAGTGGCCTGGGTTGTGCTGGCCCAGGGCGTTTGTGGTGTCGCCAAAGACCTTACCAAAACGGCGAGCAAATCGGCCATCAAGGTCACTGCCGTGCAAGCCAGAGAGCAGGGCGCCAGCCAACTCTTCAAGTGGGTGGCCTGGTTCACCGGCAGCAAAAATGCCATGAAAGGTGTGGGCTTCTTTTTGGGTGGCTTGTTGCTGGAGTCCCTGGGCTTTAAGGTCGCGCTCTGGTGCATGGCGGGCATGCTGGCTTTGGTTTTGGTGGGTGTTGTGACTTCACTGCCCACCCTGATGGGAAAGAGCAAGGCCTCCAAGTCTGCCAAAGAGCTTTTCGCCAAAAACGCCGGCATAAACGGCCTGGCTGCCGCACGGGTGGTGTTGTTTGGTGCGCGGGATGTCTGGTTTGTGGTGGGTGTGCCTGTGTTTCTGTACTCGCAGGGTTGGACGTTCACGATGGTGGGAGGCTTTCTGGCGGCTTGGACCATTGGCTATGGCCTGGTCCAAGCCCTGGCCCCCAACATCGTCAAACGCAGCTCCGATGGATTGAGCACCGAGGTTCCCGCGGCACGCTCATGGTCCGCCTTGCTTGCGCTGGTCCCCATCGGCATGGCCATTGCTGTGGCTGCTGATGTCCCCCATCTTCAATGGGTCGTCGTGGGCGGTTTGGCACTTTTTGGAATCGCGTTTGCCGTGAATTCTTCTGTTCACTCGTACCTGGTGCTGGCCTATGCCGGATCCGAAAAGGCGGCAGAAGATGTGGGGTTCTACTACGCTGCGAACGCGTTAGGGCGTTTTCTGGGCACCTTGTTGTCTGGTGTGCTCTACCAATGGGGCGGACTTTTGTATGCCTTGATAGGGTCGGCGCTGATGTTGATCACCTGCTGGGGCATCACGCTCTACCTGCCGGTTACCGTGACACACAGACCTGCGGCTGCCGGTTGAAACGTCGAGATGAATGAACCCGATGCGGTGAAGGCTTTGGGCGCTCTGGCGTTTGATATCGGTCTCAAGATTTATCGTTTGCTGGTGGTGACAGAACCTTCAGCGCCCACCCCCCGGATCATCAAGGCACGGTCAACCGGCTTGGCAATAAAAGGGTTGCTGGCGGGCGTTCGGAGGCGTTGATCGGCGCGAGCGGTCCCTGCTGCCTCTCAACGAGGAGAACGCACGAACCGCCTGTGTCTGGAGGTCAGTCCTTAGCCGGGCGGCCCGTCTTGATGGTGGGTACTGCACCCAATGCTGCTTTGAAAGCCGCGTCAGTCATCGCTGCCAGGGCCTTGATGCCCGCACGAAGCAACTCACTCTTTTTGGCGGGGTTACCTATTTTGGCAGAGCGTTGCTTCAGGTCATCCAGTACCGAGTATTCGGGCTTGGGAATGGTGAAGCTGTCACGCACCAGCTTCGGTTTTTTTTGTTTGGACACTTTTTCAGCCAAAACCTTCACCACGGGTTTGACTGCCTGCGGAGTGGCGGCCTTGGTTGGCGCTTTGGGCGTGGGTTTGTTCCGTGGCTTGGCCAGTGCTGTTGACGTGGGTGCCGGAGGAGCCTTGGCTGGGGATCTTTTTGCTGCGGCGCTGGAAACTGGGGTGGTCACAGTTTTCTTGGGAACGGATTTTCGGGCAGCTTTGATCGGCGTTTTTGCCTTCAGGTCTGGAGCCTTCGCTGCTGCCACCTTCGCCGCCGCCGCCATGCTTGGCAATTCAGCTTTCAGGGCTGGGGATTCCATTGGCGCCACGTTGGCTGACTTGGTGGCGTTTTCCGTTGCATTGTTGATGTCGGTCGATGTCATCGCAGGTCCTTTTTTAAAAACAAGGCATACAGTTTATACGGTTAATGAACCGGTGACCGGATTGGCGAAGGCATTTGTCATGACATCGTCATGCAGTTGTCTTGAAACGGGCTTTTGAACCGGCGGCTAGTAGACCTCAGGCACCAGAATTTCGTGCGAAACGGGCTGGCGCACATAGTCATCGTGGCGTTCTCTTGGGGGCAGAACGATGGCGGGGTGCTCGATTTCGCCATAGGGGATTTGACCCAGCAAATGGTGAATGCAATTGAGCCGGGCCTTCTTTTTGTCGACTGCCTGCACCACCCACCAAGGCGCTTGGTCAATGTGGGTTCGCTCCAGCATCACCTCCTTGGCTTTGGTGTACTCCTCCCAGCGCCGGCGTGACTCCAAATCCATCGGGCTGAGCTTCCATTGTTTCAGCGGATCGTGGATCCGACCCAAAAATCGCAGATGCTGCTCCTCGTCAGAGATGGAGAACCAGTATTTGATCAGCTGAATCCCCGATCGCACCAGCATTTTTTCAAATTCAGGCACCGAGCGAAAGAACTCCTCGTATTGCTCGTCGGAACAAAACCCCATGACGCGCTCCACGCCCGCCCGGTTGTACCAACTGCGGTCAAATAGCACGATTTCGCCTGCACCAGGCAGGTGAGACACATAGCGCTGGAAATACCACTGGGTCTGCTCTCTGGCGTTGGGTGCGGGCAGGGCGGCCACCCGACAGACGCGCGGATTCAGGCGCTGGGTGATGCGTTTGATCACGCCGCCCTTGCCTGCTGCGTCGCGGCCCTCGAAAAGAATGACCACCTTGTGGCCCGTTTTGACCACCCAATCCTGCAACTTCACCAATTCGGCCTGCATTCGGAATAGTTCCCGAAAATACTGGCGGCGACTCTCCTTGTACTGGGTTGACGAGGTGTCGAGCGGGCTGCCTGGCAGGTCGTCCAGGTTCCGGTCTTCCAGTTCCAGTTCGAGCTCTTCGTCGTAGCTGTCAGCCAGATCGCGCCGAATGCGCTGAACCAATTCGTCTTCATATAAATTCACAGCGGGCTCCAGACACAAGGATTGATATAGACCCTCGACTCTATGAATAATTTGTGTCAAAAACATGACAGAAATTGTCGGAGGTCTGCCATTTCCTCAGTATTTGACGATTCGGCCCGCTGATCGCGGAATGTCACACTGATGTCACAAAGAGTTCATATATTCAGCCCATCACTTCAACTGTCCCCTATCCACTTAAAGGAGCTTCGATGAAACTAGCCTTCAAAACAACCTTGCTGAGCCTCTCCGCTCTGGCCTCTTTGTCCTATTTCAATGGGGCGGGCGCGCAGGAGATCACAGGTGCGGGTGCCACTTTTCCAGCGCCGCTGTACGCCAAATGGGCTGCTGATTACAACAAAGCGACAGGCGTCAAGATCAATTACCAGTCGGTGGGTTCTGGCGCAGGTATCAAGCAAATTGATTCCAAAACGGTTGATTTCGGTGCCTCCGATATGCCACAGACCGATGAAGTGCTCAAGGCCAAAGGGCAATTCCAGTTCCCTGCCGTCATTGGTGGCACGGTCCCGGTGATCAATGTCAAAGGCATCGCACCCGGCCAGATGAAGCTTGACGGTCAAGTGCTCGGTGATATCTATTTGGGCAAGATTACCAAGTGGAACGACGCTGCCATCAAGGCCTTGAACCCGACCCTGGATCTGCCAGACGCGGCCATCGCGCCTGTTCGCCGTGCAGATGGCTCGGGCACCACCTTCAACTTCACCAATTACCTGAGCCGCGTCCACCCCGAGTGGAAGACCAAAGTCGGCGAAGGCACAGCGGTCAACTGGCCCGTGGGTGCCGGTGGCAAGGGCAACGAGGGTGTTGCTGCATTTGTGAGCCGCTTGCCCAACTCGATTGGCTATGTCGAGTATTCGTATGTCAAGCAAAACAAGATGACGTACGCGCTCCTGAAGAACAAAGATGGTGTGTTTGTGGCCCCCGATGATGAGACATTCAAGGCTGCTGCGGCCGGCGCCGATTGGAACAAGTCCTTTTACCAGCTGATTACTGACCAGCCCGGCAAAAACGCCTGGCCGATCACCACGGCGACATTTATCTTGATGCACATCAAGCAAGACAAACCCGCCAATGCCACAGAAACCTTCAAGTTCTTCACTTGGGCGTTCAAGAATGGCGGTGCCAGCGCAACCGCACTGGACTACGTGCCGATGCCTGCCAACGTCATTGGCTCGATCGAAAAGGCCTGGGGCCAGGTAACCGATGCGTCCGGCAAGCCCGTGGCGTTGAAGTAAGCTTTTTATCGCGTCCATCACTGTCAAGAGGAGCAGGTACATGTCAACTACACTTCCGGCAAATCAGGGCCCTTTTGAGAAGCCTGATAAATTTCTGGGACGCGTTATGACCAATCCTTCTCCTCTGAAAACAGCCCGATCGGGCCCCATGGCGGACCGGATCTTTGGCTGGCTGGCCAAAGGTTCGGCTTATTTCACGCTGATCATGCTGATTGGTATTCTGGTATCGCTGACCATCAGTGCCTGGCCCGCGATCGATAAGTATGGCTTGGGTTTTCTCGTCAGCACGACCTGGGACCCTGTGAAAGAAGAGTTCGGTGGCCTGGTGATGATTTACGGCACCTTGATGACTTCCTTCATCGCCTTGCTGATTGCGGTCCCCGTGAGCTTTGGCATCGCGATCTTTCTGACTGAATTGGCGCCCGCTTGGCTCAAACGCCCCTTGGGCACGGCCATTGAGTTGTTGGCTGCCATTCCGTCAATTGTTTATGGCATGTGGGGCTTGCTGGTGTTTGGGCCCGTTTTATCGACCTATGTACAGCAGCCTTTGCAGAGCCTGTTTTCCGATGTTCCCTACCTGGGGGCATTGGTCTCTGGTCCGCCGGTTGGTATTGGTATCTTGTCAGCGGGCATCATTTTGGCGATCATGATCATCCCGTTCATCGCAGCCGTCATGCGTGATGTGTTTGAGGTAACGCCCACGTTGCTCAAGGAGTCCGCCTATGGTTTGGGGGCCACGACCTGGGAAGTGGTGTCAACCGTTGTCTTGCCCTACACCAAGGCGGGTGTCATTGGCGGCATCATGTTGGGCCTTGGCCGGGCTATTGGGGAGACCATGGCGATTACGTTCGTTATTGGCAATTTCAACCAGTTGGACTCACTGAGTTTGTTCCAGGCAGCCAACAGCATCACGTCGGCTTTGGCCAATGAATTCGCCGAGGCGGCTGAAGGCCTGCATCAGGCGTCGCTCATGTACCTTGGCCTGGTTCTGTTTTTCATCACTTTTGTGGTGTTGACTCTGTCCAAGATTTTGTTGGCGCAGCTTAAAAAGAAAGAAGGAGCGAAATCATGACAACAGGTCAAGTCTCGTTGCAAGCCGCTGCCATGGAGAAGGTCCGTGAGGCCCGCTACGCCCAGCGCAAACTGGTTAACCGGGTGGCGCTAACCCTGGCCCTAACGGCCATGGCGTTTGGCTTGTTTTGGTTGACCTGGATTTTGTACGAGACCATCCGGCTCGGTGTGGGCGGCCTCACGATGGCGACACTGACAGAGATGACTCCTGCACCCGGAGATGCGGGTGGTCTGGCCAATGCCATTTACGGCTCTTTTGTCATGGTGACGCTGGCAACCTTTGTTGCCACGCCCATTGGTGTGATGGCCGGTATCTACCTGGCGGAGTTTGATACGCAAGGCTGGCTTGCCACCACCACACGCTTTGTCAATGATATTTTGTTGTCTGCACCTTCGATTGTGATTGGCCTGTTTGTCTATGCCGTGGTGGTCACGCGGTTCAAGTCTTTTTCAGGCTATGCGGGTGTGGCTGCATTGGCCATCATCGTGATTCCCGTTGTGATCAGAACCACTGAGAGCATGCTGCAGTTGATTCCTGCTGGTTTGAGAGAAGCAGCCTATGCGCTGGGTGCACCCAAGTGGAAGGTTATTTTGAGTATCACCCTGCGGGCAGCTCGTGCGGGGGTGGTTACCGGCATCTTGCTGGCGGTGGCCCGTGTCGCAGGTGAAACAGCGCCCCTGCTTTTCACGGCCCTGAGCAACCAGTTCTGGACATCCAACCTGAGCCAGCCCATGGCGAGCTTGCCGGTCACGATCTTCAAGTTTGCCATGAGTCCCTACGAAAACTGGCAAAAACTGGCTTGGGCCGGTGTCTTCATCATTACGTTAGCCGTTCTGGGTCTCAACATTTTGGCCCGGGTGTTGACCCGCACCAAGATTTGAGCGTATCCCTGTTCACCTTATTTTTAAAGACTCACCATGATTACTGCCACGCCCGAGCGGACGAAGATTTCGGTCAAGAATCTCGATTTTTACTACGGCAAGTTCCACGCGCTGAAAAATATCAACCTGGAAATTCCTGAAAACAAAGTGACGGCCTTTATCGGTCCTTCCGGTTGCGGCAAGTCAACCTTGTTGCGCGTCTTCAACCGCATGTTCGAGTTGTACCCGGAGCAGCGTGCACAAGGTGAAGTGATGCTCGATGGCGAGAATCTACTGACCAGCAAAAAAGACGTTGCCTTGTTGCGGGCCAAAGTGGGCATGGTGTTTCAGAAGCCCACACCTTTCCCCATGTCCATTTTTGACAATATCGCTTTTGGCGTCAAATTGTTCGAGTCGCTCAACACCACCGATATGGAAGAACGTGTGGAGTGGGCCCTGCGCAAAGCCGCGCTGTGGGGTGAAGTCAAGGACAAGCTCAACCAGGGCGGCTCCAGTTTGTCAGGCGGGCAGCAACAGCGCTTGTGCATTGCACGCGGGATCGCCATCAAGCCTGAAGTCCTGTTGCTCGACGAGCCCTGCTCGGCCCTGGACCCCATCTCTACGGGCAAGGTGGAGGAGTTGATCACTGAGCTCAAGAACGACTACACCGTGATGATCGTGACGCACAACATGCAGCAGGCAGCGCGCTGCAGTGACTACACTGCTTACATGTATCTGGGTGATTTGATGGAGTTTGGTTCGACGGATCAAATGTTTTTCAAGCCCACCCGCAAGGAAACAGAAGACTACATTACCGGCCGTTTCGGCTAAGGAGATCAAAGTGCCAGAAAAACATCTTTCTACCCAGTTCGACAGTGAACTGAGCGCCGTTTCAAGCCGGGTGCTGGAGCTTGGCGGGCTGGTCGAGTCACAAATTATCCGGGCGATCCTGGCCTTGTCCCATTTCAGTGTGGAACTGGCGAATGAGGTCACTGCGACAGAGGCACGGGTCAACGCCATGGAAGTTGACATCGACCGTGAGCTGTCCAGCATCATTGCGCGTCGCCAGCCAACGGCCAGGGATTTGCGCTTGCTCATTGCCATCTCCAAGACCACAGCCAACCTGGAGCGGGTGGGCGACGAAGCTGAAAAAATTGCCCGCATGGTGCGCTCCATCATCAACAGTGGCGCGCCACGCTCATTGCCTTCTCTGGAGTTGAGGGTTGCGGCCGATCTCGCTTCTGGATTGCTGCGCAAAGCGCTGGATGCATTCGCCCGCCTGGATACAGCCGCTGCCGTATCGATTCTCAAAGAAGATGACCAGATTGACCAGGAGTTCGATGGGTTTGTTCGCAAGCTCATCACGTACATGATGGAAGATCCGCGCATGATTTCGCCAAGTCTTGACTTGCTCTTTTTGGCGAAGGCGATTGAGCGAATTGGTGACCATGCCAAAAACATTGCCGAGTTCATCATCTATGTTGTCAAGGGCGCGGACGTACGCCACACCCCCATGGAGCAGATTGAATCGGTGGTGAAATGAGGCATCAACCCGGCGTGCTGATTGTCGAAGATGAACCTGCGATTGCCGAACTGATTGCGGTGAATCTTCGACACAACGGATTTCGACCCACTTGGGCCATGGACAGCGTGTCGGCACAATGCGAACTTGATGCGGTCTTGCCGGATGTGATTCTGCTGGACTGGATGCTGCCCGGCGAGAGCGGGTTGACGCTCGCAAAGCGATGGCGAGCGTCACCGCGCACCAAGCTGGTTCCCATCATCATGCTGACCGCCCGGGGCGACGAGATGGACCGGGTTGCAGGTCTGGACGCCGGGGCTGACGATTACATCGCCAAGCCGTTTTCTACCAAGGAACTCCTGGCCAGAGTGCGGGCGGTCATCCGACGTCGGGCTCCTGAACAGGCCAGTGGTGTGGTGTATATCGGCGCCCTGGCGCTGGATTCTGGTACCTATCGAGTCACCTTCGACGGACACCTGCTCAAGCTCGGTCCCACTGAATTCAAGCTGCTGCATTACCTCATGACCCACGCTGAGCGGGTCCACAGTCGGTCGCAATTGGTTGACAAGGTTTGGGGTGACCATGTGTTTATTGAAGAGCGGACAGTGGATGTGCATGTCAAACGGCTGCGAGAGGCACTGGGCGACAACGCCGGACACATGATTGAAACGGTGCGCGGCGTGGGCTACAGGCTCACAGCGCAATCGTCGCTGGTGCGCTCCGCGCCGACGAGCGTGTCATCTATTTGATCTCTTCTGGCCAGTCGGCAGCGGCGGTCTTTGTGTTCATATGTTCTGGCGCCTTTTTTCTTTTTTGATGTACCAAGTGGCCGGTGGCCTCGTGGGGCTGTACTTCGCCTGGTCCCAAACCATGGCGGTGAGCGTTTTGATGGGCGTCCTTGCAGGGGCATGGATCTGGTTCATTTCGGACTTTTCCAGGGCGGCGCGCTTGATGCGCTGGTTGAGACTGGGCAATACGGCCAATGTGGCGATGAGCGGTGGTTTCTGGGGTGAGGCCTCTGATCGGGCCCGGCGGCTGACGCGCGCAAGAGAGCAGATGACGCGTGACAGCCAGAATCAGCTACAAGACTTTCTGTCGGCCTTTCAGGCCTCACCCAATGGCGTGGTGTTGCTGGATGCAGCTGGGCAGATAGAGTGGTGTAACCAGATGGCTGCGGCTCATTTCGGCCTGCAAGCCCAGCGGGATTTGATGCAGCACTTTGGAAATTTGGTGCGCGACCCCCGATTTGTCAGCTATTTTTCTGCGCAGGATTATCGGAGTGACGTCGTGATGCCGGGGCGGGAGAGCACTCCCACGCACCCTGTTCAGCTTTCGGTTCAACTCCATCCGTACGGCGCCGGTCGTTTGTTGCTGTTGTCGCGAGATGTCACTATTTTGGAGCAGGCGGAAGCCATGCGGCGTGATTTTGTGGCCAATGTGTCGCATGAAATCCGAACGCCACTGACCGTGTTGAGTGGCTTTGTGGAGACTTTGCAGACCCTGTCCTTGAGCGAGGCGGAGAGTCAGCGCTATTTGTCGCTGATGGCTCAGCAGGCCGATCGCATGCAGATGTTGGTCAATGATTTGCTGACCTTGTCGCGGTTGGAGGGTAGCCCAAGTCCTGGTGCTGGTGAATGGCTCTCAATGCCTGAGGTCATGGTCCGCCTGGAGCTGGACGCTCGTGCTTTGTCGGCCGTGTTGAACCCTTCAGCAGACCGCCCACACCAAATGGTGTTTGATTCACTCCTGGGCGGGGCTGTAGCGGGCGCGCCCAGTGAACTTATCAGTGCCATGAGCAATCTGGTGAGCAATGCCATTCGCTACACCCCCGCAGGAGGTGAAATCCGGGTCTGCTGGCGGGGCTTGCCGGACGCGAGGGCAGAGTTCTCGGTGTCAGACACGGGCCCGGGCATTGCAAGTGAACACCTGCCTCGGTTGACCGAGCGTTTTTACCGCGTGGACCGTAGTCGTTCACGGGATACGGGCGGCACCGGGCTGGGGTTGGCGATCGTCAAACATGTCTGTCAGCGCCATGGAGCTCAATTGAAAATTGAGAGCACGCTGGGCAAGGGCTCCACTTTCTCGATTATTTTCCCTGTCGAGCGCATTCAAATTGGGCTCAAATAAAGCTGATTTACTCTCGAGAGGGCAACAAATTTCCTACGGTTCAGAGGCCTCGGGACTGATTTGCGGTTACGTTTTCTCGCCCCGGAAAAATGCGCAGCCTGTTGATTCAGCATCGGCGCTGGAGTGGCTAAAACTTCGGTCAGGGGGCGATGGTTTTGAGTTCATTTGGCTGCATTTCAGTCTGAGCAACGCAACGGCCGAAAAATGGATGGCTGAGCATTTGTGCCTGCCAGATCATTTTTTTGAAACCTTGCATGAAGGCACAGGTTCGACCCGGGTCGAACAAGAGGCAGACAGCCTCATTGCGGTGATCAACGACGTGGTTTATGACTTTTCATACGATGCGTCCCAAATCGCGGCGGTCTGGATGTGCGTTCAGCACAACTGTGTCATCAGCGCACGCAGACAACCCCTGCGAAGTGTGGACAGTCTCCGGTTGGCCGTCAAAGCCGGGGATGAGTTCGGCTCCCCCGTTTCTCTGCTGGTTCACTTGCTGCGCGATCAGGCGGATGTGTTGCAGAAAATAGAGCGCGACTCCGCTTCGAAGGTTGATCACATCGAAGACAAACTCCTGGCCGGGCGACTCAAGGCCACGCGCGGCACGCTGGGCTCACTCAGGCGCCTGTTTGTCAGG
This sequence comes from Rhodoferax sp. OV413, assembly GCA_943371745.1. Taxonomy (GTDB): domain Bacteria; phylum Pseudomonadota; class Gammaproteobacteria; order Burkholderiales; family Burkholderiaceae_C; genus Rhodoferax. The sequence continues at coordinate 5,472 of CALRWE010000088.1, read as the reverse complement.
TTGCGCCGACTTCTTGCGCCAGAGCCCGCCTCGCTTTTTCGGCTGCTCAACCGGCCCCCAGCCTGGTTTATGAACGACGACGCGCGAGATCTCCGGGAGGCTACCGAAGAGTCGTCTGCTGTTTTAAATGACATTGCCGCATTGCAGGAGCGGACCAAGCTGCTCCAAGAGGAACTTACGGCCCACACCACAGAACAAACGAACCGCAGTATTTTTGTGCTGACGATCGTAACGGTGCTGGCCCTGCCTATCAACATCGTCACTGGCTTGCTGGGCATGAATGTGGGTGGTATCCCGATGGCGGACGCGCCGAACGGATTCTGGATGGTTCTGGGCGTGATTTTCAACATCACATTCATTGCCGTCTGGTTGGTGTACCGAAGCCAACGAGATTAGCCGCGCCTGATCGGGCCCCACTATTTCCCGCGACCCTGGGTTCAGTTCAAATAGGGGCATGACACATGCCACCACTCCCGACACCATTGACCACCGTCTCACCGAGCTTGAAATCAAAGCCAGCTTCTCGGAAGATCTGCTGGACCAGCTCAATCTCGTCATCGTGCGCCAGCAACAACAAATTGACCAGCTGGTCCGTGAGATGGGTCACCTGCGCCAAGTCAGCGCCGACAACAGTCTGGGGGGCATTCGCAATTCACTGGAAGATCTGCCACCCCACTATTGAAAACTGCAAGGCTTTATTGCCAGGCGGGTTGCCTTGGGGCGACCAATTTGCCGTGGGGCAAGGTACCCAGGCGGCGAAACAGGCTGCGGCAGTAGCCGCTGATCTGCAGGCATTTGTTGATTTCATCCACCGGCAAGGGCCCTGACACCACCACGATGTCGTTCGCGCTCTCCAGTGAGCCGGCCGCGCGCAGACGCCGGCGTGCCGTGGTGGCCCAGGAGTGAATGCGGGTGGGGCTGCCATGCTCGTGCAGCACCCCGGTGCTGGCGTCAAAGGCGATGGCCACGGTATCGGTCTTGAGCCTCAGGCGATGCTCCCCGGTGACCTTGCTGGCCGGGGTGCTCAGATCATACAAATGGTAGTTGCCCTGTTTGAGCTGGTACTGCAAAGCCATGAAATCTCCTTGTTGGCTCTTATTCTGGAGTCTCAGAACAGGCTGCTAAAGCCGAAAAAGAGCCTGAAAAGCAGATTGACACCATTTTTTAGACTAAATTGACCTCTAGCCATTTTTTCTATTGCTTTGGTAGCTATCAAAAATGACTATTTTTTACCGGTCTGTTGCTCGGTCATGCGGCCCTGCAGATAGTTCAGCACATCATCCAGGCAGACCAGAGCAGCGTAGTCTGACTCCGGGATGGTCACGCCCAGATGCTCATGCAGGCTCACCAGAAAATTGAGCCAGTCCATGGAATCCAGGTCCACCTGCTGGCGCAGGGGCCGATTGGGGGCTAGCGTGGCGGGCTCAATCTCGGGTGCGATGGCGCACAGCAGGGTGAGTACGGTGTCGGTGAGCTTTTGTCGGTCCGGGGTCATGTGGAGGCTCTCAATAGGGGTGGGGCCGGCGTGCCAGGTTCGTCCAGCGTGTGGGGTTGCTGGAGCACCTCGCGCAGTTCCGCCAGAAACAGGGCGCCCCGGTGGCCGTCTGAGGCGCGGTGGTCGGCGGCCAGGGTGGCGCACAGCAGGGGCGCTGCGACCAGCTGGCCTGACTCGACCCAGGGGCGCATGGCGATTTGACCCAAACCCACCAGCGCCACTTGCGGCGGGTAAATCACGCCCAGCACCGACTGCACGCTTTGCTCGCCCAGGTTGGTCACGGTGATCGTGGGGTCGCTCATCTCCGAGCTGCGCAGCGACCCGGCGCGGGCCCGTTTGACCAGATCGGCCAGTTCGCGCATGAGTTGCGCCAATGGTTTGGTGTCGACATCATGCAGTGCCGGGGCCACCAGACCGCCGCCACGCAAGGAGATGGCCACGCCCGCATGCACTGGGGCGCTTGGCGTGAAGTGCCCCGCTTCAAAAAACCCGTTGAGTTCAGGTGTGCGCTGGAGGGCCCGTGCCACGGCCTTGAGCAAGAGCGCCGCTGACAGGATGCGCTCGGTGATTGGCAGCCCGGCGTTGTGCTCCTGCAGCCAGCCCAGCGCCCGGGTCATCGGGATGGTCTCTGACAGGTAATAGTGGGGAATCTCGCGTTTGGAGCGGCTCATCGCGGCGGCGATGGCTTTGCGCATTTCCCTTTGGCGGTCGGTGGCTGTGGGTGGCGCCGATGTCTGGGCTGGCTGGGCCACGGCCGCCGCAGGGTGCGCACGGGACTGCGCTGCGGCTTCAATGTCGGCCAAGGTGACTGCGCCCTGGGCGCCACTGCCCTGCACAACATCGGGGTTGATGCCCAAGGCCTTGGCGCGTTGGCGTGCCGCTGGTGAGACAGGGTGACGCGCTGGCGCGGCAGGGGGTTGGAACGATGGGACCGGTTCGGCCTGAGGTGTTGGCGATACAGGAGCCGGTGCCTGGGCGGGCATCGGTACTTGTGAGGGTTTTGTTGCAGTGGCATCCCGCGGCACCGGGGCCGATTCGCCGGGCGCCAGCACATGGGCCAGCACCGTGCCCACCGGCACCTTTTCGCCGGGTTGCACCAGCAAGGCGTGCAGCACGCCCTCTTGCCAGATTTCCACATCCACGGCAGCCTTGGAGGTGTCGACCACCGCTACCACCTGGCCGCGCTTCACGGCGTCCCCCGGCTGCACGTGCCAGGTCAGCAGCGTGCCCGAGTCCATGTCGGCGCCCAGCGAGGGCAATTTGAAGTCGATCACGGCGTGCGCCCGAGCAAGGCTTGCACAGTAGCCACAATCTTGTGGGCTTGGGGCAGGGCGGCTTCTTCCAGATGGCGGGGGTAAGGAATCGGCACCTCCTCGCTGCATACCCGCGCCAGCGGGGCGTCCAGGTCAAAAAACGCCTGCTCGCTGATGCGTGCCATCACCTCGGCCGCCAGGCTGCCGGAGCGCCAGCCCTCACTCACCACCACGGCACGGCGGCACTTGCGCACCGAGGCCATGATGGTGGCGTCATCCAGCGGGCGCAGCACCCTCAGGTCAATGACCTCGACTGACGTGCCCTGGCCTGCCAGAGTCTCAGCGGCTTCCAGCGCTTTGGGCAGGCAACCGCCATAGGTGATCAGGCTTACCTCGGTGCCGGTGCGGCGCACTTGGGCGCTGCACAGATCCACCACGTCGGTGTCGCTCAGTTCGCCCTCACTGTTGTAGAGCTGCGCGTGCTCGAAGATCAGCACCGGGTCGGGGTCGGCCAGCGCCAGGGCCAGCATGCCGCGGGCATCGGTCACGGTGGCAGGGGCCAGCACGCGCAGGCCTGGCACGTGCGCATACCAGTTCTCAAAACTGTTGGAGTGCTGGGCCGCCACCTGCCGCCCGGCGCCGGTGGCCATGCGGATCACCAAGGGTACCGAGAATTGCCCGCCCGACATGTGGCGCAGCATGGCGGCGGTGTTGACGATGGGGTCCAGCGCGAGCAGGCTGAAGTTGACCGTCATGATCTCCACAATCGGGCGCATGCCCCCCAGCGCGGCGCCCACGCCCGCGCCCACAAATGCCAGCTCGGACAGCGGGGTATCCCGAATGCGTTCAGGTCCAAATTCTTTCAGAAGCCCCTTGGACACGGCATAGGTGCCGCCGTAAAACCCGACGTCCTCGCCCATCAAAAAAACGCGCGGGTCGGCTTGCAGGGCCTCCATTAACCCTTCGCGCAGCGCGTCGCGGTAGCTGATGCGCCGGCCCATCAGACGGCCTCCGCCGGGGTATGCACGTGGTGCAGCAGGTCTTCCACGGGCTCCCAGGGCGAGGCTTCAGCAAACGCCACGGCCACCTCGACCTCCTGCTGCGCGGCGCCGTCCAGGGTCAGGAACTCATCTTCCGTGAGCAGGCTTTGGGCCTTGAGGCGGGCGGTGTAGGTGTGGATCGGGCCGCGCGTCTTCCAGGCGTCGATCTCCTGGCGGGAGCGGTACAGGTCGGGGTCAAACATGGAGTGGGCGCGAAAGCGGTAGGTGCGCAACTCCACAAACACCGGACCGCCGCCCTGGCGCACGGTTTCGGCGGCACCTTGCACCGCCTGCAATACAGCCACCACATCCATACCATCCACTCTCGCGGTGGGCAGGCCGTAGGCGCCAGCTTTGACGCACAAGTCGGTTTGGGCCTCTGAGCGCTCCAAGGCTGTGCCCATGGCATAGAAGTTGTTTTCGCAACAAAACAGCACGGGCAGTTGCCAGAGCACCGCCAGGTTCATCGCTTCATGAAAAGCGCCCTCGGCCATGGCCCCTTCCCCAAAGAAACAGGCGCTCAGGCCGGCCCGCCCGCTCATCTTGTCGGCCAGTGCCAGCCCGGTGGCGAGTGGCAGCGCGCCGCCCACAATGGCCTGGCCGCCAAAGAAGCGGCGGGAGCGGTCAAACAGGTGCATGGAGCCGCCGCGCCCGCGTGAGCAGCCGTCCTGCTTGCCAAACATCTCGGCCATGATGGCGTTCATGGGCACACCACGCAACAGCGCGTGTCCGTGCTCCCGGTAAGTGCCCACCACGTTGTCGTCTGGGGTCAGTGCCCGCAAGGCACCGGTGGCGACGGCTTCCTCGCCAATGTAGAGGTGCAAAAACCCCCGTATCTTTTGCTCGCCATACAACTCAGCGGCTTTTTCTTCCATGCGCCGGATGCGCAGCATGTCCAGCAACACCGCCTGCGCCAGAGTTTTGTCCCAAGGCACGGGGCCGTGGGGTGGGGCGGGAACGTGCATCTTGCTCATGCGCCGGCCTCCAGGGTAGAAGTGTCACCTTCGGGCAGGCCGAGCTCGCGCGCCTTGAGTAGCCGGCGCATGATTTTTCCGCTGCGAGTGCGCGGCAGCACGGGCAGAAATGCAATTTCCTTGGGCGCCACGGCCGCGCCCAGGCGCTTGCGGGTATGTGCTGAAATATCCATGCGCAGCGTCTCGCTCGGCTGGTAGCCGTTTTTGAGGGACACAAAAGCCTTCACCACCTCGCCAACCATGGCGTCGGGCTTGCCGATCACGCCAGCCTCGGCCACGGCCGGGTGCTCCATCAGCACACTCTCCACCTCAAACGGCCCGATCAGGTGCCCTGCTGACTTGATGACGTCATCGGCCCGGCCCACAAACCAGTAGTAGCCATCGGCGTCCCGACGGGCCAGGTCGCCGGTCAGGTACAGGCCGTTGCAAAAGCTGCTGGCGTAGCGGGTCTCGTTGTTGAGGTAGCCGCGAAACATCGAGGGCCAGCCGGCCTTGAGCGCCAGCTCGCCCTCCACATCAGGTTCGTCGATCACGCGCACCCGTGGCGGCTCGCCCGGCGCCTCCAGGTGTTCAACAATGCAGGCTTCGATGCCAGGCAGCGGACGCCCCATGGAACCGGGTTTGATGTCAAAGGCCGGCGTGTTGGCAATCATGATGCCGCCCGTCTCGGTCTGCCACCAGTTGTCATGGATCGGCAGGCCCAGCGCTTC
>CALRWE010000087.1:0-17603 GCA_943371745.1 Rhodoferax sp. OV413 | reverse complement strand
CTTGCGACCGTTCATGGGCGGAAGCCCTTTCAACATGGCGCGCGCCGCGGCCCTGCGCGGCGCCACGGTGGGTTACCTCAACCCGCTGTCTACCGACCTGTTTGGCCTGCAAATGGGTGCTCAACTGGCGCAAGACGGCGTTGAATTGCTATTGCCTGCCAGCCGCCTGCCCACCTCCCTGGCGGTGGTGCAACTGAACAACGGGCAGCCCAGCTATGGCTTTTATCGCGAAGGCGTGGCCGACCGGGACTACACCGTGGAGCAGGTCTTGAGCGCGCTGGCCGGTGCTGCGCCGGGCGTGTTGCACACCGGCTCCCTGCTGCTGGTGCCCCCCGAGCACGACAAGGTGCTCGCGATCTTGAAAGGCGCCAGGGCGCTGGGCTGGACGATCAGTGTGGATGTGAATTTGCGGCCCAAACTCGCCTCGGACCTTGCGCTTTACGTGCATGCGGTCAAGGCCGTAGCGGCCCTGGCTGACTGGCTCAAGGCCAGCGATGAAGACCTGGCGTTGCTGGGCTTTGCCGACCCCACCCGGGCCCAGGCTCCCGACATAGCCCGCCACTTCACGGAGCAAGGCGCCTCCCGCCTGGCACTGACGTTTGGTGAACACGGTGCCTGGCTGACGGTGGACGGAGCCCAGGCCACACAATGCGTGCCAACCGTGACTCTGGTGGACACGGTCGGCGCGGGCGACACCTTTTGGGGCAATTGCCTGGGTGACTGGGTTTTGCAGCCCCAAGGTGCTGCCAAGCGCGTGGCCCAAACGCTGGCGCAAGCCATGATGGGAGCCGCCATCAACTGCACCCGTCCGGGTTGCCAGCCGCCCACCTTTGCCGAGGTGACGGCGCAGGTGTGAGGCGTGTCAGGCTTTTGGGTCGGGCTCAGAGGGTCTTAGATAAAAATAATGCCAAAACAGCCTCTAGCCAATGATTCTTATGGCTAATTACAGTCAATACTTATAGCAAAAAAAACAGACTCAACCCTCAGCGCGCCAACCTGAGCAGCTTGCTCGGCAAGTCAGGCAAGTCAGGCAAGTCAGGCAAGTCAGGCAAGTCCGGCTGCTCCTGCCGGCTGCTGGCCGCGCCGGAGTACACCACTGTGCCCGGATCCAGATCGGCGGCTGTGTCCGAAGTCGCCAAAATCGCCTGCGGGTGTTGCTCCACGATGATGGGCGCCAGGCCTACGCAGGGCTCGTCCAGCAGCAAAACGCGCGGCTAGCACGCCAGTGCAATGGCAATCTCCAACAAACGCCGCTTGCCATAGGCCAGCACCCGGGTCTCCTGGGCCATGACGGCCGTCAGGTGAAACTGCGCCAGCAACTGCTCGCAACGCTCGGTCACCCGCCTTTTTGCGCCCAGCGGCTGCCACCAGCTGCCGCCCAGCCCTTGCTGCTACGACACCGACATGGCCTGGGTGTCCAGCGGGGTGAGGCTGTCAAACAACTGGTTGATGAGCGTGGTTTTACCCGGGCCGTTGGGGCCGATCAGGGCGTGGCGCTCGCCTTTTTTCAGGACCAGGGTGACTTTGTGGTGGCGGCAACCCCACCAAACTTCATCGCCAGGCCTTGGGCCGAGAGCACGGTGGGTGCAGCGCTCATGACTTGCCACATGCCGTTCTATGGCGAGCTGCCTCCATCAACCCCGTCTTTGCGCTGCCGGTCCTGCTGGCGACCAAGGGCGCTGCGCTGGCTGGCTCCATCGCTCTGGGTTGCGGCCAGTTTTGCAGCAGCCCCGGCGTCATCGTGCTGATCAACGACCCCGCCAGCCACGCCTTTGTGGCGCAACTGACCACCATGAGGTGCTGCGCGCCGTGGGCGGCAGCCTGACCGTGACCCTGTGGGGTGCAGAGACCGACAACGACGACAACCGCGCCTTGGTGCGCCAAGCCATGGTGATTGCCGGACGCGTGCTGCTTGCAGGCATGCCCACCGGCGTGGCCGTGACGGCAGCCCCGCAAGATGCACCCGACTGGTTTCTGGCGCACAACGGGCAGCCCTGCTGAAAACCGGGGCAATCACGGCGAAGCGAGGTACAGGGTGGCTTATAGTGACCATCCCTATCACTACGTTGCCCTGAGAGAGTTCAGACGTCAGGCCTTGGCAGACCATGACCTCTTCTGCGCCCCCCTTCCCTATTCGCACCGAATGCCCGCCCGGCATCTGCAACTGCGGGCGCGACGCACTACTGCAGAACCCCGATGGCGATCTGCGGGTGCTGCGTCTGACCCGCGAGGATGAGAAGCGCCTGTTGCACCGGCTGGAAAATCTAAGCAGCCTCAGCGATCTGCACCACGTGGAAGAGCGCATGGCTCAGCAACTAGGCATCCGGCTGAGCATCAGCACCAGCCCCAACGTCGTTCGCACCCTTCGCGGCATCACCATCCTTGTGCATGAGCAGCCCGGCCTGTGCCGAAAGACCCGCCAGGCCATCCCGGCAGCCATCAAGCGCAGTCTGGAACAGCGCCCTGACATTGCTTATGAAATCCTGAACGTCGGGGGACTTTTCGGCAGCTGATTGGGAGTGGGTTTGACGCTGAAGAATCAGCTGATCCCCAGTTCTTCATCGGTATTGGCGTGCTTTTCTGCAATAGCCTTGCAATCCATCTGACAGGATCAGGTCGGGGAGCCGCTCGGGGTTGTATGTCGACTTCATCAGACAGGGTGTCACAGCGGCAGCGAACACAACGCTGTGCAAGCGCAATTCGCCATGCCGTGGCATGTGGCGAGCCACCTCGCCACCCCTCACCGAGAAAGCCACCAGCGTCACGTCCTGTAGCCCCCACTGGTCTACGACTCGTTGCAGGTCATCTGCCAGCAAATGGTAGCCACAACCTGATTCCGGCTTGTCGGATTTCCCGAAGCCTCGCCGGCAACAAGCGGCCACGCGATAACTTGGTATGTTGGCTGGCGTACCGACAGATTCGTACCCGAGAGGTGCAATGGAAATCCGGACTCCCTGAATTCATACAAGAGACCGGGTCCGTGAACTTCTGTCAACTTCAATCAAAAAGGCAATTTATGAGAAGCATCGTGTACATCGTCGGCCTGGTCGTCATTGTCCTCGCAGTGTTGTCATTTTTTGGTTTGCGTTAGGCCACCGCCCACCCGTGGCTCTCACTGATATTTTCTTGAGGATAACTTGATGAATCAAATCATTTTCCATGGTTCGAAGTCCCATCCGGAGTGTTCAACATGCGCTTAAACACCAAAGGTCGTTGTGCGGTAATGGCACTGATCGACGTCGCCTTGCGAGGTAAGTCCGGACCAGTAGCACTGGTTGACATCGCGTCGCGTCAGCACGTTTCCCTTTCATATCTCGAACAGCTCTTCAGCAAACTGCGCCTTCGGGGACTTGTTACAAGCGTCCGCGGACCGGGTGGCGGGTATTCGCTGGGGCGCCGGGTGGACGGCATCACGGTGGCCGACATCCTCTGCGCTGTTGATGACGAATCCCCAAATACAAAACCACACCACCCATCCTTCGTGCAGGACATCACCCAAGACCTGTGGGACGCCATGAACGCCAAGCTACTGCGTTTTACGGAGTCGATCACTTTGGGCAGTCTGGTGGTCGACCAGCTGGCCACTGGTCTCAAGATCGATCAAAAGCCCCCCTCCAACAAAGGTGTTTTCAAGAGACCTGAACAGCCCTGCGTCCGCCCAAATGTGCCAAATTCGGTGTTTGCACTGGGTCGGGCTTCACGGAATAACGGTGCAATTGAGATGGGTCAAAATTCACGCGTTAAAAGGAGCCCATCTACGGGTTTCCTTATCGGCGAGTAGTCTGTCATCGGTGGTGAGTTATTCGGACCTTCCCCAGCGCATCCAGGCACACGGTACAACTGCGCAGCACAGCCCCGCCGCCTGTGCGTCCGTTTCCTCAGACCAACCCTTTCCTGTCCCGGAAAGCCGTGCATGGCGCAGCTGTCCTGAACATTTGCGCCGAAGAGCATCACGATTCGACCGAAGTCACCTCGCAAGCTGGCGTTGGGCCCGACGCAACAGGCGGCGGCGGGATACACAAACGCACCCGGGTGTACCACCGGGATGAAACCCCCGATGGAACAGCAGGGCATGGTCGCTCAGGTCCGCTTGGCAACCAGAGTCAGGATGTCGTAGCTGGCCACCAACTCGCCGAGCTGGTTGGTGACTTCCACATCCCAGGCGACCACGCCCTGCCCAACGCCCTTGACATCAACTTTTTTGCGGTCAATCTTGCGCTTGGCAGTCAGGCGCGCCTGTATGGTGTCGCCAATACCCACCGGCTTGACAAAGCGCAGCGTATCCAGACCATAGTTGGCTAGCACCGGTCCAGGTGCGGGTGACACAAACAAGCCGGCGGCCGCTGACAGCACAAAGTAGCCATGCGCAATGCGCTTGCCGAACGGCGAATCCTTGGCCGCCACTTCGTCAAAGTGCATATAGAAATAGTCGCCCGAAATGCCGCCAAAAGCCACAATGTCGGCCTCGCCCACGGTGCGGCGGTGGGTCAGAAGCGAGTCGCCGATTTTCAAATCTTCGAAGTAGCTGCGGAAGGGGTGCACCATCGTGTCCGTGACCTTGGCGCCGCGCACATGCTCGCCGGTGATGGCCGCCAGCATGTTGGGTGAGCCTTGCACGGCGGCGCGCTGCAGGTAATGCTTCACAGCACGCAGACCACCGAGCTCTTCGCCGCCGCCGGCACGACCCGGGCCGCCGTGTTTGAGGGTGGGCAGGGGCGATCCGTGACCGGTGGATTCCACCGCCGATTCGCGGTCGAGGATGTGCAGACGGCCATGCCAGGCGGCCATGGCGGGGATGGCCTTGGCGGCAACAGCGCTGTCGCGGGTGACCAACGTGGCGACCAGGCTGCCCTGACCGCGTGCGGCCAAGGTCAAAGCTTGATCCAGGTCTTCGTAGGCCATGACGGTGCTGACCGGGCCGAAAGCTTCGATGTGGTGCACCGAATCCACCTCCATGGGTTGGCGGCAGGCCAGCAAAGTCGGTGCGCAAAAGGCGCCATCGGAGGTGCCCTCGCCGATCCAATCCTCTTTGCCGGCGTACACCAACTCTGCATCCTTGCGCAGCAGCGCAATGCGCTCAGCCACATCGGCCTGTTGTGCATGCGAGGCCAGCGGGCCCATGCGTACCCGCTCATCAGAAGGGTCGCCCACCGTGATCTTGGCCAGGCGCGCAGCGACCTGCTCGCACACGGCGTCCAGCAGTCTGGCGGGCACGATGGCGCGGCGGATGGCGGTGCACTTCTGCCCGGCCTTGACCGTCATTTCGCGCGCCACTTCCTTCACAAACAAGCCGAACTCTTCGTCGTCCGGGCTCACATCCGGCCCGAGGATGGCGCAGTTGAGCGAGTCGGCCTCGGCATTGAAGGGGACTGAGTTCGCGATCAGATTCGGGTGCACGCGCAGGCGCGATGCCGTGTCGGCCGAGCCAGTGAAGGTCACCACATCGGCACCATTCAAACGATTCAACAAATCACCCGTGCCGCCAATCACCAGTTGCAGGCTACCCTCGGGCAGGATGCCCGATTGCACGATCAGGCGCATGGCCGCTTCGGTCAGGTAGCTGGTGGCGCTGGCCGGTTTGCCGATGCAAGGCATGCCCGCCAGAAAGCTGGGCGCGAACTTTTCCAACAGGCCCCAGACAGGGAAGTTGAAGGCGTTGATGTGCACGGCCAGGCCGCCACGGGGCACCAGCACATGGGTGCCGGAGAAGCCGCCTTTTTTGCCAATAGCGAACGCTGGACCCTCATGCACCAGATTGCCTGAGGGCAGCTCGTTGTTGCCAATGGAGGCATACGCGAATAGTGTGCCTGCGCCACCATCGATGTCGATCCAGCTGTCAACTTTGGTGGCTCCAGTATGGGCCGAGATGGCGTATAGATGCTCCTTGTGTTCCAGCAAATACTTGGCCAGTGCCTTCAGGCGCTGGGCGCGCTCTTGGAAATCCATGGCCATCAGCGCCGGCAGGCCCTTGCGTCGGGCGTGCTCCACTGCCTCGCCAAAGTCAAGTACGTCAGAATGTGTATGGGCTATGGTGGCACCGTTGACAGCGCTGCGCAAGGCGCTCGCAGCTTGCTGGCCCTGCCAATGGCCGCCGATATAGCTTTGAAGGATATGAGTCATGGTATCTGTAAAAAAATGGGGGCTTAACGTTCGTCAAAACTGACGGTGACGGCTTCGCTGGTGGGGCGGGACTGGCAGCTCAGCACAAAGCCCTTGTCGGTCTCCCAGGCTTCCAGACCGAAGTTTTTGTCCATGGCCACACTGCCTGTCATCACCTTGCAGCGGCAGGTGGCGCAGACGCCGCCCTTGCAGGAAAACGGCAGATCCAGGCCGGCGGCCATGGCCACGTCCAGCACAAGCTCATCGGGGTTCATGTGCAGCGCGTGCGATTTACCATCCATCACAACTGTGAGTGCCACCTGGCCACCGGTCGGCAGTTTCAGGTTGGCCACCGCTGCTTTGCGCTCCTCGGGGCTGAGAGTCTCCAGCACGGGTGACGTAAAGCGCTCTGTGTGAATTTGCTTAGCGGGCACGCCGGCGGCCAGCAAGGCTTTTTCAGTTACCTCAATCATGGCCTCGGGGCCACAGATAAACACCTCGTCCATGCTGGCCACAGGCAGCAGCATGTCAATGATGTTCTGCACTTTATCGGCATCGATGCGGCCTTGAAGCAAGTCCACCTCTTGGGCCTGACGTGACAGGATGTGGATTAAGGTCAGGCGGTCAGCAAAGCGGTCTTTCAGGTCTTGCAGGGCTTCGTTGAACATTACCGAGTTCATGCTTCGGTTGCCGTAGACCAAGGTGAACTTAGACTCTGGCTGATCTTCCAGCGTACTGGCCATGATGGACAGTATCGGCGTGATCCCGGAGCCCGCGGCAAAAGCCACACGGTGCAGGGCACGCGGACGCTTGGAGACAAAACGGCCCTCGGGCGGCATCACCGACAGGGTGTCTCCAGCCTTCAGGCTGCGAGCTGCCCAGTTGGAAAACACGCCACCCTCCATCGGGCGAATGCCCACCACCAGTTCGCGCCGGCGCTGGAGGTGGCTATGGGTGGAGCAGATGGAATAGCTGCGCCGCACATCGGCACCGTTGATCTGACTGCGCAATGTCAGGTATTGACCAGGCTGGAAGTCAAAGCGCGCGAGCAGATCATCTGGCACGTTGAACGCGATGGAGACCGAGCCAGCCGCCTCGGGGTTGATCCGCGCAATGCGCAGATCGTGAAAACGGGAAGATACAGTCATGGTCATGGCTATCTGGATTGGGAGGTTAATAGGGTTTGAAGTAATCGAACGGCTCCATGCACTTGAGGCAACGGTACAGAGCCTTACAGGCAGTGGAACCAAAGTGCGAAATTTCGGTGGTGTTGACGGAGCCACATTGCGGGCAGGCTACTGTTTCTCGTTCGACCAGCCCCTTGCGCGGTGCAAACGCCACCACCTTGGCATCGGCGGCCGCAGCGCATGCGCTTTTCACGGGGGGAGCAATGCCATAAGCGCGCAGCTTTTCGCGCCCCTCGGAAGTCATCCAGTCAGTGGACCAGGCCGGAGCCAGTTGCGTGATGACGCGTGCCGCGACTCCGGCACGGGATAGCGCGTCTGCCACATCGTCTTCCATCTGGCCCATGGCGGGGCAGCCGCTGTAGGTGGGGGTGATCACCACCTCCAAGCCCTGCGGTCCTTGGCGCACGGCGCGCAAAATACCCATCTCGCGCAGGTTCACTACCGGGATCTCCGGGTCAGTCACTGACTCCAGCAGTTGCCATACGAAGTGATACTCATGTGTCTCCTGTATCTGAGCCAGCGGGCCATCGGGTAAACACGGCAGTGTGCCCAATGGCAACGTCAGACCGCTGGAGGTGGCGTTCATCGACATGGCTTTTACCAGACGGCCTCTGGATGTGCACGCGCCAGGCTCTGCATTTCTGCCAATACAAAGCCCAGGTGCTCGGAGTGAACACCGTGCTTTCCGGTGGTGACAAAGCCGGTGCTGGCCGGAACCTGCAGTGTGGCGGCCAGCAGGGTGTCGCTAACCATGACATCCCACTCGTCCTTGAAGGCGCTCGCTTCGACGCCGGCACCACTTTTGACGGCGGCGGTTTCCATGGAACTGGCAGTCCAGAACTCTTGCGTGAAAGGCATGAGGTAATCAAATGCTGCTTGTATGCGGCGACTTGATTCGTCGGTGCCATCACCAAGGCGCAGCACCCAGTCGTGCGCGTGGCGCAGGTGGTACTGCACTTCCTTGAGCGACTTGGAGGCGATCGCGGCAAGTTGTGCATCGGTCGATGCAGCCAGCGCGCCCCAAACCTGCACCATTAACGCGTTGTACAAAAAGTTACGTGCGATGGTGACCGCGTAATCGCGGTCACCGGATGAGGTGGGCAAAATCGCAGTTCGATGCGGCAGTTCCACCAGGGTGTAGTTCTTGAAGTCCGGCACATCCCGGAAGTAGGCCAGCAGGTCTTCGCTGCTCTTGCCATCCTTGCGCACGGTGGCCACATGCTGGTACAACAAGCGGGCCTGGCCAATCAGGTCCAGACTGTTGTTGGCAAGCGCCAGGTCTTCTTCCAGGATGGGGCCGTGGCCGCACCATTCGGCGTTGCGCTGGCCAAGGATCAGGGCGTTGTCTGCCAAGTGCAGCAGATAGTCGTGGTAAGCGGCCATTACATGTGCCCCACTTCTTCTGGAATGTCGTAGAAGGTAGGGTGGCGGTAAATCTTGTCGGCTGCCGGCTCAAACATTGCATCCTTGTCTTCAGGTGCGCTGGCGGTGATGGACTTGGAGGGAACGACCCAAATGCTCACGCCCTCTTGGCGGCGGGTGTAAACATCGCGGGCCATTTGCAGGGCGTGCTGCGCATCGGACGCATGCAGGCTGCCGCAGTGCTTGTGCTCCAGGCCCTGCTTGCTTCGGATAAATACTTCCCACAGGGGCCAGTCTTTCAATGCGGTCTTGCTCATGCTGCTTCCATTTGCGTTTGGGGTTGGTGTTTTTGGGCGTAGGCCAGGGCTGCATCACGCACCCATTGGCCATCGTTGTGGGCTTTGACACGGGTGGCCAGGCGCTCCTTGTTGCAGGGCCCGTTACCGTTAACGGTACTCCAGAACTCTTCCCAGTCGATTTGGCCATAGTCGTGGTGCTGGCGTTCCTCATTCCACTTCAGATCTGGGTCGGGCAGGGTCACACCCAGCACGCGCGCTTGAGGCACGGTGGCATCAATGAACTTCTGTCGCAGGTCGTCATTGCTGATGCGCTTGATACCCCAGCGCATGGCCTGTTCGCTGTGCGGGCTGTTGGCATCCGGCGGACCGAACATGGCCAGACATTTCCACCAAAATCGGTTGACCGCGTCCTGCACCATGGCTTTTTGCTCGGCCGTGCCCTGCATCATCACCAGCAAGGCTTCGTACCCCTGGCGCTGGTGGAATGACTCTTCCTTGCAAACACGGATCATGGCGCGGGCATAAGGACCATAGGAGCAGCGGCACAGCGGGATCTGGTTCATGATGGCGGCGCCATCCACCAGCCAGCCGACCACGCCCACGTCGGCCCAGTTGAGTGTGGGGTAATTGAAGATGGAGCTGTATTTGGCTTTGCCACTGTGCAGGTCGGCCAGCATCTGGTCACGTCCCTGGCCGAGGGTTTCAGCAGCGCTGTAAAGATACAGGCCATGACCACCTTCGTCCTGGACCTTGGCAATCAAGATGGCCTTGCGTTTGAGGCTGGGCGCGCGGCTAATCCAGTTCCCCTCGGGCAACATGCCGACGATTTCGCTGTGCGCATGCTGGCTGATCTGGCGCAGCAGCGTTTTGCGATACGCCTCGGGCATCCAGTCCTGAGGCTCGATCTTACCGTCGGCATCTATCCGGGCGTCAAAGCGCATTTGCGACTCGGCGTTCTCCGGCGATAGCGCCTGAACTGCGGGCTTCTGGCCCGGCTTTTCCTGAACGTTCAATGATTGGGTATACATTTGGGCTAACTCCTTGGGTTTCAAAAAGGGGGGTTAAAGGTTCATCCATGCGGGGGGCCGCTTATCGAGGAATGCCGACACGCCATCGCGCGCCTCATCAGTGCGACGCTGGCGAGCAATGCGCTGGGCCGTGTCTTCACAGGTATGCTCATCCAGCGGCTGACCTTGTACGGCTGCGATCAATTCCTTAGCCGCTTTTTGCGCCAGCGGACCTCCGGCGAGCAAAGGTTTAACCAGGGCGGCCACCGCCGCATCGAGTTGCTCCTGGGGTACAACTTCATGCACCAGGCCGATAGCCAACGCACGCTCAGCGCTGATGCGCTCGGCCGACTGGAAATAGCGCAAGGCCTGGCGCGGTCCGATAGCCCGCAGCACATAGGGGCTGATGACCGCCGGAATGATGCCGAACTTTACTTCTGAGGTGCTGAACACCGCGTCGGCACTGGCCACGGCCATATCGCAAGCTGCAGCCAGTCCGGTTCCGCCGCCCAATGCTGCGCCCTGTACCCGTGCAATGGTCGGCTTGGACAGGGTCGACAGCGCGCGCAACATGCGGGCAAAGCGGCGCGCATCCTCCAGGTTGTCCTGCTCGCTTGCGGTGGCAGCGCGGCGCATCCAGTTCAGGTCGGCACCGGCCGAGAAATGCGGTCCGCGCCCGCCCAACACCACGACCCTCACGCTGGCGTCCTGCTCAAGCAAGTCGCAGGCGCGGGTTATTTCGTCGATAAGTTGCTCATTAAAGGCGTTGAACACATCGGGCCGGGCCATCCAAAGGGTGGCAACCGGACCGGCGTGTTCGATGGTGAGGGCGTCAAACATGGTGATGCTCTGGCTGAGTAAGACGCTTACTTCATCAGTTGCCAATCGCCGTTCTTGATTTCGAACATGCGAAAGGCCGACAGATCCAGGCCCATGTGATCGGTGGAAGACATGTTGAAAATGCCACCGGTGCCGACGAAGCCCTTGGTAGCCTCTATCGCGTCACGGACCTTTGCCTTGTCGGTAGATCCGGCACGCTTGATCGCATCAACCGCCAGACCCAATCCGTCATAGGCATAGCCACCGAAGGCCGACACATCGGTCTTGTACTTGGCCATGAAGGCCTTGGTGTAGCCTTCAGCCACCACCCGCTGGGGATCGTTGGCTGCCAGTTTGCCCGGGGCCAGCAGGGCCGAAGTGGGCAGGCGCACGCCTTCGGCTGCCGGGCCGGACAGCTTGATAAACTCATCCGACGCCACGCCGTGAGCGTGGTAGAGCGGCAGGGTAATACCCAGTTGCTTGTAGCCCTTGGTGGCCAGTGCTGGGCCTTGACCCAGGCCGAAGATGAATACCGCCTCTGCCCCGGGGGTGTTTCGGATCTTTGTGAGCTGCGGACCCATGTCGGTGTCCTTGGGACCATAGGTTTCATTGGCCACCAGCGTGATGCCGTACTTGCCCGCAACGCCTTCGGTCTCCTTGCGGCCGCTTTGGCCAAAGCCGCTGGTCTCAGACAAAAGCGCCACTTTGATGATGCCGCGCTTCTTCATGTCTTCAAACACTTTTTCAGCGGCCATACGGTCAGTGTGGGGCGTTTTGAAGACCCACTTTTTCAGCGGCTCAATGATCACAACCGCGCCCGCCAGCGAGATGAAAGGCACGCCAGCCTTTTCGACGAGCGGGACCATGGACATGGTGGAGCCGGTGGTCGTACCGCCCACGATCAGGTCCACCTTGTCGTCATCAATCAGGCGCTTGCCAAAGCCATTGGCCTTGCTGGCATCACTGCCATCGTCGTAGTGCACCAACTCGAGTGGACGGCCCAACACGCCGCCTTTTTTGTTGATGTCTTCCACCATCATCTGCAGGGTCTTGAGTTCGGGGTCACCCAGGTAACCGGCGGGGCCGGTCACGGACAACACGGAACCGATCTTGATCGGGTCTGCGGCAAATGCCGTGCAGGCCGTGAGGACCAGGGCGCCGACGATGGCGTGTTTCTTGAAGCGAGCAATCATGGAAAGTCTCCGTTTGGTGGTTGTAATCAAATGCGTTCAATGACCAGCGCAATGCCCTGCCCTACGCCAATGCACATGGTGCACAGCGCGTAGCGGCCATTGCGGCGGGTGAGTTCGTACATGGCGGTGGTGACTAGGCGGGCGCCGCTCATGCCGAGCGGATGGCCCATGGCAATAGCGCCACCGTTGGGGTTGACGCGGGCATCGTCATCCTTGAGCTCCAGGTCACGCATGACGGCCAAGCCTTGGGCGGCAAAGGCCTCATTCAGCTCAATGACATCCATTTGTGCCAGGCTGAGTCCCGCTTGCTGCAGCACCTTGCGCACCGCCGGTGCCGGACCGAAACCCATGATGCGCGGCGCCAAACCTGCCGTGGCCATGCCAACCACCCGCGCCTTGGGGCGAAGGCCATAACGCTTGGCAGCCCCACTGGACGCCAGCAGCAGCGCGCATGCGCCGTCATTCACGCCCGAGGCATTGCCCGCAGTCACCGACAGGTCGGGGCCGTTCACGCCCTTGAGTTTGGCCAGCATCTCTATGGTGGTCTCGGGGCGCGGATGTTCATCGGTATCAAATACCACCGGGTCACCCTTTTTGCGCGGCATCACCACCGGCACAAGTTCGTCGGCAAAGCGGCCCGCTGCCTGGGCCGCTGCCCAACGCTGCTGCGAGCGCACCGCAAAGGCGTCCTGGTCAGCACGCGAGACATTGAATTCAGCGGCTACGTTGTCGGCGGTTTGCGGCATGGAGTCCACGCCGTATTGGGCTTTCATCAGCGGATTGACGAAGCGCCAGCCGATGGTGGTGTCGAAAATGGCCGCACTGCGCGAGAAGGCAGTCTCAGCCTTGCCCATCACAAAGGGCGCACGCGACATGCTCTCCACACCGCCGGCAATCATCAGTTGCGTCTCACCCGACTTGATGGAGCGGGCGGCCAGCCCGACGGCGTCCATGCCCGAGCCACACAGGCGGTTCAGCGTCGTGCCGGGGACCTCTGTCGGCAGTCCGGCCAGAAGGGCCGACATGCGCGCCACATTGCGATTGTCTTCACCGGCCTGATTGGCGCAGCCGTAGAGGATGTCGTCCACCGCAGCCCAGTCCACCGCGGGGTTACGCTGCATCAGCGCCCTCAGGGGCACGGCGCCCAAGTCGTCGGGACGCATGGCGGCTAGGGCGCCGCCATAACGGCCTATGGGCGTGCGGATCGCGTCGCAAATCAGAGCCTCAATCATGGGTGTTTCCTTCAGTTTTGTTTGGGACGTTCATCGACTACGCGCCTGGCCTTTCCGGTGAGCGTGCGCGGAATGCCTTCAAAGTGCATGACCGTGACGCGGGTGGAGACGCCCACATGGGTCTTGATGTGATGCTGAAGTTCCTTGGTAATCGACGACATCAGATCCTTGCCCAGAACGGCTGAGATCTCGCGCTGAACCTCGCAACGCACCTCCAGGTTGTCCAGCGGACCGTCGCGCGTCAGCACTATCTGGTAGTTGCCCGACAAGCGTTTGTCACGCAGGATCTGTTCCTCGATCTGTGAGGGAAAGACGTTCACCCCACGCACGATCAGCATGTCATCTGAGCGGCCGGTGATCTTGCCCATGCGGCGAAATGACCGCGAGGTGGGCTCCAGCAAGCGCGTGAGATCGCGGGTACGGTAACGTATAACTGGGAAGGCCTGCTTGGTGAGGGACGTAAATACCAGCTCGCCGTCTTCGCCATCGGCTACGATTTCTCCAGTTTCAGGATTGATGATCTCGGGGTAGAAATGGTCTTCCCAGATCACCGGACCGTCTTTGGATTCGATGCACTCGCAGGCCACCCCCGGGCCCATGACTTCAGTCAGTCCATAGATGTCGATCGCGTCAATACCCAGCTTGCGTTCAATCTCGGCGCGCATACCCTCGCCCCAGGGCTCGGCACCAAAGATGCCGACCTTGAGCGATATGTCTTCGGGCTTCACGCCCAAGCGTTCAAACTCTTCGGCAATGACCAGCGAGTACGACGGCGTGACCATGATGATCTGTGGCTGGAAGTCCAGAATCTGAGCCACCTGCTTTTCGGTCTGGCCACCCGACATGGGAACCACGGTACAGCCCAGGCGCTCGGCACCGTAGTGGGCACCCAGGCCACCGGTGAACATGCCGTAACCATAGGCGTTGTGCAGCATGTCGCCCTTGCGTCCGCCGGCCGCACGGATGGAGCGCGCCATCAAATCGGCCCAGTTGTCAATGTCCTGCGCGGTGTAGCCCACCACAATCGATTTGCCGGTGGTACCGCTGCTGGCGTGCAGGCGAACCACCTGCTCACGCGGCACGGCAAACAGACCGAAGGGATAGTTGTCACGCAGCGCGATTTTGGTCATGAAGGGAAACTTGGCCAGGTCGGCCAGGCTCTTCAGGTCATCGGGGTGCACGCCTTTCTCGTCAAACGCCTTTTTGTGGAAAGGCACGTTGTCGTAAGCATGGCGAAGCGACCACTTCAAGCGCTGCAGTTGCAACGCGGATATTTCGTCACGGCTGGCGGTCTCAATCGCATCGAGTTCGCCGGGCAGGGGCTTCTTGGCAGTCATGGGTGTCTCCTTCGGTACGGTCTTTTTTGGAATAAATTCAGACACGGGCAAAGCTGGCCGTGACCTCGCCTTTGATGCGCGCGGACTTGCCACGGAATAGCGCCACAGTTTTGCCGGCAGCGGTGCTCACAGACACGTCATAGACGCCGGTACGGCCGCCCAGTGCGCGCTCTTGGGCTTCTGCCACCAGTATCTCGCCCAGATGGGAAGGGGCCAGAAAGTCGATATGGCACGCGGAAGCCACGGTGTTGTGGTTGTAGCTGTTGCAGGCGTATGCGAAGGCGGTGTCAGCCAGGGTAAAAAGCATGCCGCCGTGGCAGATGGCATGGCCATTGACCATGTCCTGGCGAATGGCCATGGTCAGACGGGCATAGCCGGGCCGCACTTCGGCCAATGCCATCTGCATGGCCTGCGCCACATGGTCGCGCGACCACATTGCAACTGCGGCGTCCTGGGCCAGTTGTTGGGCGGCCTCCGGGGTGAGTGCTGGATCGTGTTCAACCATGGATATTCTTTCCTTGAAAAACTTGCCGCTGGATCAGCGGCGAAATGCGGTAGCGGTCCTCGCCATACAGCGCGGCCAGGTGAGTCAACACCTGACGGATATTGACCAGCCCCACCTGGTCCGCCCAGGCCAGCGGCCCACACGGATAGTTCACGCCCAGGCGCATGGCGTCATCCGCAGCGCGCGCAGTACATACACCCTGGTAGACGGCATCCGCGGCCTCATTGGCCAACATGGCTAGGGTCCGCATCACGACCAAACCAGGCACATCGGCCAGTTGCGAGACCTGCAGGCCAGCGGCCTGCAGCACTGCGCAAGCTGCCAAAAAGGCCGAGTCGCTGCATTGACCGGCGTGGGCCAATGCGGCACGTGTGGCCTTGGTGTAATCCAGCGCAAGGTCCATCAGCACAATATTGGCAATGCCACACTCTGCCGCGCGCTGGGTAGCGCTGCGGCCATCGGTGACAAAAAGCACGGCCGCGTCTGCCTCGGCAATGCGGCCATCGCTTGAGCCAGTGCGTTCAAAGGGGACTGAGGCCGCTTGCAGTCGCACTGCCAGGGCCTGGGCTGCCGGTACATCACCACAGATCACGATATGTGCCGGAACCTCATGACGCGGTGCGGTTTGCGCCTGGGATTTGGCGGCACCCTCACGGTAGTCGTAATAGCCGCGGCCAGTTTTCTTGCCCAGGTAACCCGCATCGACCAGCTCTTGCTGGATCAGCGAGGGCAAGTAACGCGGGTCGTTGAAGTAAGCGTTCCAGACCGAGCGGGTCACGGCAAAGTTGACGTCCAGCCCGATCATGTCCATCAGCTCGAACGGCCCCATGCGAAAGCCGCCAGACTCGCGCATGATGGCATCCAGCGTGGCGAAATCTGCGGCCCCCTCAGTGCGCAGACGTAATGCTTCAGCGTAATAGGGTCGGGCCACGCGATTGACGATAAAGCCGGGGGTGGATTTGGCATGTACGGCAGTCTTGCCCCAGGCGGTAGCGGTGGCAAACAGTGTGTCGGCCACGACCGGGTCGGTCGCCAGGCCGCTGACGATTTCGACCAGCGCCATGATGGGCGCCGGGTTGAAAAAGTGCATGCCAGCCAGACGTTGCGGATGCTTCAAGGACGAGCCAATCGCGGTGATCGAGATGGACGAGGTGTTACTGCCAAAGAGACAGTCGGTGGACACCAGCGCTTCCAGATCGGCAAACAGGCTTTGTTTGGCGGGCAGGCTCTCGACAATGGCTTCAACCACCAGCTGGGCCCCAGCCAGATCGCTGAGTTGCGTGGCGGCCTGCAGGCGCAGGCCGACGGCCTGTGCAGCCTCAGAAGTGAGCCTGCCCTTGGCAACCAGTTTTTCGAGTTGGGCGCGCACGAGCACAATGGCGGTTTGGGCGGCTTGCGGGCGGTTGTCCAGCAGCAGCACGCGGTAACCCGCCACGGCCGCCACCTGGGCAATGCCGGCGCCCATGGCACCGGCGCCGACCACGGCCACCAGAGCGTCTTGGGGAAGAGCATTCGTCATGTGATCAGTTACCGGTGAAACGGGGTGTGCGCTTTTCCATGAAGGCAGCCACGCCCTCGGCAAAGTCGGGGCTCCAGCCCAGTTCGCGCATAAAGCCGCCTTCCATGGAGAGCTGCTGCTCCAGCGTGTGGGTGGGCGCGGCGTGCAGGGCTTGGCGCGTGCGCACCAGCGCCTTGGTGGGCATGCCTGCGAGTTGCGTAGCCAGCTTGTCGACCGTGGAAACGAGATCGGCGTCTTCCACCACCTGCCAGATCAGCCCCCACTCGGCTGCCTTTTCCGCTGGCAGTTTGTCGGCCAGCAGGGCTAGACCCATGGCGCGAGCCATGCCCACGCGTTGCGGCAAAAACCAGGTGCTCCCCGTATCCGGGATCAGGCCGATCTTGCTGAAGGCCTGCAGGAAGGACGCCGACTTGCCGGCAATCACCAGGTCACAGGCCAGGGCGAGGCTGGCACCGGCACCGGCTGCCACGCCATTGACCATGGCGACAGTAGGCACGCGCAGGTTTTGCAGGCGCAGGATCAGTGGCTTGTAGTTCTGCTCCACCACATTGCCAATGTCGGGCGCCGTAGCACCCACTGACATGTCCGGATCGGCCAGGTCCTGCCCTGCGCAAAAGGCGCGGCCGGCACCGGTGAGCACCAGCACGCGAATGCTTTTTTCGGTCTGGATGCCGTCGAGCGCGTCGCGCAGTTCCACGTGCATGGCACCGGTGAAGCTGTTGAGCTTGTCGGGGCGGTTCAGCGTGAGGCGGGCGACGCCGGCTTCGACTTTAAAGCGGATGTTCTGGTAGTCCATGAGGGGTCCTCACACGTGGTAACGGCGCTGGATCACGTGGAAGCGATTGGCCACAAAGGCCGAGTCGCAATAAGAGGCATTGGCGGCCGGGTTGCCACCGGTGCCGTGGTAATCGGAGAAGGCGGCCGACTGGTTCACGAACACACCACCGGTGAGGTTGATGGACAGGGCCACCTTGGCATTCCAGCTGGCTTGCGTCATGGCGTCCACCACGGCGTTTTGAGTGGAATACACCGCGAGCGTCAGCG
>CALRWE010000086.1:0-17720 GCA_943371745.1 Rhodoferax sp. OV413 | reverse complement strand
CAAGCTCCATCAATCGGGAGATGGCTGTGTTCAAGGCGGCGCTCAACCTTGCTATGCGAGATGGCTACGTCACCAGTGATGCAGCATGGAAATACAAGCTCACGCCCATCAAAAACGCTACCGGGCGTCGGGATGTGTACTTGGACATTACCCAGCGCCGGGCCTTGATCGCAAGCGCACCGACTGATCTCGCGGCACTGCTGCGGGCGCTATCGCTTGTGCCCTCAAGGCCGGGCGCACTGGCCTCTCTGACCGCTGGCAGTTTCGACAAACGCTTGGGCGTGCTGACGATGGGTAAGGACAAGGCCGGGGGAGATCGCAAAATCAACTTGCCACCAGCGACCGCCGCCTTCTTTGCGGAACAGGCTGCAAACAAGCTGCCGGGCGCTCCCCTGATCTCTCAGGCCAACGGCAAG
Source organism: Rhodoferax sp. OV413 (assembly GCA_943371745.1). Taxonomy (GTDB): domain Bacteria; phylum Pseudomonadota; class Gammaproteobacteria; order Burkholderiales; family Burkholderiaceae_C; genus Rhodoferax. The sequence goes on along the minus strand of CALRWE010000086.1, from coordinate 17,304 downwards.
TTCTGGGACAAGGACGCATGGAAAAAACCCTTCAAGAAAGCTGCAGCGGCTGCGGGACTGCCCGCGAATGCCACCGCCTACGCTTTGAGGCACAGCACCATCACCGACTTGATCGCCATGCACAGCTTGGACACGATGACAGTCGCACAGCTATCCGGTACCAGCGTGATGATGATTGAAAAACACTACGGCCACTTGCTTCAAGAGCACGCATCGAATGCGCTGGCACTGCTGGCAATTTGAGATCGCGTCAATTGAGGGACTATCCCGTATTTGATGTCCAGATTTGGATACCGGGGCTGGGTTTGCCTTTTGGTGCGTGCCACTCAACCAAACTTGCCTAAACCAATAACCCTACTTCAAGTAAAAGTGGCAATATTGCCAGTCATTCAGGGGTGTTGATAGTGAGCCAGGCATAGAAGGTGGTGGAAATGGAATTAGACGTACTTCGCAAACTTTTATTCGCACCTGATTCGGATGAACCCACGTGGACAGCCGAAGAAGCAGTAATTTCCATGCCGTACAGTGAAACAGCGGAATGGGCGAAATTGCTTGAACACCAGTATTTCGCTGGCGGTCGGCGCTTCAACGGGCCACCCGGTATGTGGGAAGAGCTCGTTGCCAGAATTGAAGCCGAAGGGCGTGCTGTAGATTTACCGCGCTTTGTTAAAGGTCGCGAGCGGTAGCCTACTTCCCCGGCGTTGGATAGCAGCCACCATCACCCTGAACATCTCAGCCGACCCAGTCGGCAATGTGCACAGGCGGGCGTCCAGTTGGTCAGCACCTAGCCCGCGCAGTTCTGAACTGGTTCGCTGGCCTTCAAGGGCGCACAGTCGCTTGTCAAGTGTTGCCATATGGCGTCTCCTTCAATGCGTTGGGCGAGTCAACAAAAACCAAACACATCACGCGCCCGACATAGTCCACCGGTATGCCAGCCTTGAGGCGGGCTTCTGCGTCATTTTCGCCCTCGTTCAGGTAATACACCCTCACGCGGTGCTCAGTGCTGGCGGCTTTGGCTTCGAGGTCGTCCAGCCGTTTTTCAAGGGTTGCCACGGGCGTTCTCCAGTTTGGTTAATCGGGCTTCAAGCTCGTCCATTTGAGTGACCCGCGCCAGCGCCCCAATGGCACCCAGCAGCGCGGCCCCTTGCCCTGGTGCAAGCTCTGCAGCGGCTACGGCACGCAGCACGGCACGGCCTTGGTCTGTCAGTGAGCCCTCGGGCAGGGTGATCGTCTCAGCCTGTTCTGCGGCCTTCAACGGGGCTACGGCACGTTCCAGCAGCAGGCGGGCGGCACCCACATCGCCCTCAAGTGCCTTCGCCATCATTGCCGCCAGCAACTCCGGCACGCGATCGTTGATGGCTGCGCGAATCTTGGCGACGTCACCAGTCCCCGGCTTGCGTCCCGCTGGGTTGCCACTTTGTCCAGGCTTCCAGGTTGGATTTCCCTTGGGGCGTTTCGTGGTTTCGGTCATTTGCTGTTCTCCTGCTTTTTCAAAAAATTCACACTGTCGTCAATGCGGGTGACTCGCGGAACTTGGCTTCCACCTTGGCAACTGCACGCGAATGATCTTCTTCGCAGACTGCGGCACCAATGCGGCGCAACCAGTTCGAAATGCGCTGCAACTCCTTCTCACGGGCGTTGACGGTAGCCATCAATTCATCTTGTCGGTTGCGGGCAACATCCGCGAGACGACGCCATTTCAATGTTTCGGCCTTCTGGTCGTCAGCCTGGAGTGCAATCAACTCGGCCTGCAAGGTGCTGATTTTCTTTTCGGCTTCTTCCAGCATCGCAATGGGGTCGGCATCACCGTGGGCGTCAGCGGCGTTCTGATCGGCTTCGGCCTGCCTGACCTGCGCGGTTGCCTTGGCGCTTGTGTCGCTCTTGAGGGCTGCACGCATGGCGTCAGGGCCTTTGGCAGCGAGCATCACCTGTTCCTTGGCCGGTAGCTTTGCCACGGCCGCAGCAGTCTCAACAGTCACTGCGCCGACCTTCACGGCGTCCTGCACTTCCTGCACCGCGCCAGCGTGTACCGCCTTGGCCTGCTCAATCGTGCGCGTACCAACCCCTGCGATTGCCGCAAGCTCCTTGGTCGTCTTGGGTAACTCCGCAGTCATTGCGGGCCTATTTGGACGATCCGCAGTCACTGCGGATCGCTGGTCTCCGTGCGGACGCCACTGAAACACGGCAGTCACTGCGCTGGCCCGCTGGCTGGCCGTCAGGTTGCGCCGGGCCTTGTTCTGAGCAAGTACAAAGTCGCGGGGGTCAATGTCATCACCCAGCACTACCGCCGGGCAGTCCATCCCGAGTTCGGTGGCTGCGCTGTACCGGTGCCAGCCGTCCAACACCATGCCATTCAATAAGCTGATTGGGTTCAGCACGCCGCTGATTTCGATGCTGTCCTTGAGTTCCTGAAATTCGTCGTCCGCCATTCGGGGGAATGCTGCGCTGAGGGGGTGCTGTGTGCGTTCGGTCATCTGTATCTTTCGGATTGGGGGCTGTGCGATCAGTAGTGGCGGGCGGCGGGCGTGTGTGATCTGGTGGCTAGCGCAGCCGTAACCCAGCCATCAGCAGCTTGTCGCAGCAGTCGAGGTGCTGGTGGCGTGGTTGGAATGAAATCGCCGCTGGTGAAGTCGTAGCGCTCTGGAGCTTGGTCGCAGTCGTGGTGCCGGGTGATCTGCTCCACAAATGGCGCTTCGGGTTGAGCCGGGGTGTCGACGGTGTTGGTGGGCAAAGACGCTGGCCTGAGCGTTTGGGTGAGTGGCTTCGGTGTGGCCAAAGTTTCACAGCGTTCGATGGGCAAGGCTGGTGCAGGGCAAAGCGTCGGTGCTGGTGCAGGGCGGGTCGGTGCAGCTATCTCGCCGTCAGCGTTGGGTATATCGGTCAGTGGCTGGTCGACGTCAACAAAGTGCTGATCTGGTGGCGGTGCCGGTGGTGTTGGCGCTGATTGAGGCAGCACTTCGGCGGCAATCCCACTACAGAACAATGGGATTGCCGTTTCCTGGTCGATTTCAATCCCATATGGGTTTGGTTCAATCCCATATGGCTTCGCCCGCCGCTCTGTTTTGCCTCCTTTGCCGGTTGAGAGTGCGGTACGCCGGAACGCAGCGCCACCGTCTCCAGCAGCCCTGGGCGCTAGGCCCAACGGCCCCATCAGGCCCGAAGGATTGCGTCCAGCCAGCTTTAGAAGGGCTTGGATTACGTCAGGTTCGATGTTCCCTTCAAGAAGACGCTTAGTGAGTTCTGCCTTGACCGCTGTCGCCGCCTCGGTCAGCGCCTTGCCTTTTAGTTGCGGCATCAGCTTTAAGTCGAATTTCAGTTCAAGGTCGCGTCCGAACTTGGCCTGTAATTTGGGCCACGCTTTCCCTGACGTCAAGGTGTTGCCAACCCACTTGCCATCAGAGATAGGCGCTACCAAAATGTGCAGATGCGGAGCTTTTCCGTCTTTACCCTCGTCAAAGTGGCTGTCAGCGGACAGCACAATGTCGCGGCCCAAGTTGGCGTGCGTCCATTCCAAGCACCACGCGAGGTATTTCCGGTGGTCAATCGTGAGGTCTGGTGGTGTGGTGAACAGCAGCTCAAACGCTTGCGAGTAGTCCTTACGCTTGGGGGTGTAGCCCACGCTCGCCATCATCCCCTCCTGGAGCGCCACCACGCCCTCGCAGGTATCAGGCCCTTGCAGGCACTGGTTAAGATGGATTTTGGTGGGGTCTGACTTGCTTTGCCAGCCCCGGCCATCAGGATGACGCCGGTTGTGTTGAGCTGCTTCCAGCAGTGATTGCGTCTTGCGGCCGTTAAGCGTACTGAGGCCGATAGACTTGTTCGCAGGGGGTAGGACTAGCCTGCTCATTTGGCCTGCCCCAATCGCGCCAGGAGCGCCGCAAACCACTGCGAGGTGGGCAGGCACCACAAGCGCAGCAAAACAGTCTGTACTACGTTCATTCCAACGACTCCAGCATGGTGACGGCCGTCAGTGGAAACTCATCACGCAGCTTTTCTTTGCGCCCAGAGTACGCTGCACCCTTGAGAATCAAAACAGAGTTGCGCCTGCGAATGGCGGTCAATCTGCGCGTGCGCAGGCAGTCAAGATCATTCGGATTGAGCGGCCCAAAATGCCCAGTCAGAACCCAGTTGCACAGCGAGTGCTCATTGCTGAAATTGTGCGGCCCGGTGGTTTTTCCCAACTCGCCACGCACGTCGAGCAGGCAGTCGGTCATCAGCAAGGCGGCTGCGCTCTTCTCGTTGCTGGCGATTCTCAGAGCAGGGTCTGTTTTGCGAGTGGCAATGCGAAGCAATTCACGCTCCATCTTCCCGAAGGCAGCAATGAATAGCTCTTGCCACTTCGCCGCGCCCGGCCCGGTGAAGCCCATTGCCAGACGAATAAAGCCGTCACGTGAAATGCCATAGCTTTTTTGCACCTTGCCACGCCCGTCGATGTAATCTCGTGACTCAAAATTGAGCCGCGAGAATTCTCTTGAGCAGTCCAAATTCTCGATTGCACGAATCACATTGCCGTGACGTTTCCCAAACCGTGCGGAGATCAGCAGCGAGGTCGTCCATAGGCTGCGTCCATGCGCTTGTACAAGTGGGCCGGTAGAATCAGTTATCGAGACTGATTGAGTCGCCGTGGTGCCCGTGCGCCCGGCGGCTTTGTTTTTGGGCGTGGCTTTCCCCGGCATTGCGCCGTGCGTTTTGGTGGTGTTCATGGTTGACCTCGCTTAGAAGGATTCGATCAGAGCTGCAATGTCTTGCGAGCGCCATGCCACGCTGCGCTCCCCAATCTTCACTGGTTTCGGATAGCGGCCCGAAGCCACGCCAGCCCACCATCCGGCGCGACTGACGGGCACCAGTGCGAGAACTTTCGGGAGTTTCAGAAGTGGCTTTAGGTCAGCCGGTGCGGTAGTGGTAATCGATTCCATAGCGCCTTTCATGGGTTTTGTAGTCAAAGCAGCATCGACTTTTTGCAACCCATTGGGCTGCTTTGGTCTGCACTCGCTTTTATTAGGCTTTTAATTGCGTCGGAGTCAACGTGGCACTTTTTGCGCTGTGCAAGTTTGCGCTGGTCATGGCCGATTACCCCGCCACTTGGCGACGTGAATCTGCTTGCTTGGCCAGCCAGCTATCCACCTCGGTTTTCAGCCAGCGTGATGACTTGCCAATTTTTATCGGAGGGGGGAATCTGAAAACCGGGTCAGCGATAAGCTGATAGAGGCGACTACGCCCGAAGCTGGTGTAGTGCGAGAGAAGGTCGAATGCGAGTAACGCAGGAGTGATGTTTTGCTGGGTATTTTCAGCTTGGGAAGTTTGCACAAGGAAGCCCTAATCAAGGCTTGGACAGGCGTTGCGTAAACAGCACGGCCAAGCGTTTCGATCGCAGTTTTTAAGCTGCACGCTTCGCCGTCCAGGCCCCTGCACTGATCTCATGCCCTCCACTGAGGAAAGCCCTTGCAAAGTTGTACTTATTGCAAGTGATCTGATTTGTAACGCGCCCGAACAATTTGACAAGTTTAAGGTTTACGCTGCGTCCGGGGGTAGGGGTGCTGTGCCCCAGGCCATTCACAACTTCTATCTCGTCGGCTGTTTGTGAGTCCAGTATAGTTTAAGTGGACGATATTGGACTGGGATTGTTCTTGTTACATTCAAGATTGCGCTCAGTTGGCGCGTACCTGAGCGGTCTTTCCCGCTTTGTCTATGCTCAAAGCATTGTGATTTTCGTCATATCGCCCATCTTCAGAGCGGTGCGGGATTCGTCGCACTGATGGCGAGAAAGCTCTCCAGGGCACCGAGGGATCGCACAGCCCAATAGTGCTACACTTTAAGTAGCTACCGGTGCAATGGATTCGCCGGCTAGAGACTTATTTGACTGTTTTTTTTGGTTCGGCCAGAGTGGTAATATTACCACCCACACTCACATTAGGGGTATTGGTTTCGGCGGGCATCGTGTCCTTGCGTCGGGCCACAAAGCCATCAAACACCGGGGCAATGCTCCAATTCTTGCGTTCCATCTGAGCCCGGCGCAGCGGTGCAAACTTGGTCTTGAAGGGCGCGCCCCGTGCCATTGAGCACGTCACCATCTTGCGTGCCTTCATACCGAATACCGCCATCGGCCACCGACTGGTTCCTGAACAGAATGGCGCGCTTGTCTTCCTCGGACATTTGCGCTTCGGCCAGCTTGCCCGTTGTGATGGGCTTGTCTATCTGGTCAAACCCGCTGAATTGGCGACCCCGCGCCGGTAGCAGCGGTTGTTCTCGGGTGGTGACCTCAACCACAGTAACCGGCGCGCGAAGCCAATGCCGTGCAGGGGCGAGGTCCCGGTGGGCGGGCGGGGGGCACACACCAAATGACTGGCCGCAACCACCAACTGGAACACTGGCGAAGCGCTGGCGATGTAACTCCCCGGCACCTGTGCTCGGCGAAGCAGAGCCGCACGCACTGACTGGCACTACAGAGCTGGCACAAGAAAAGCGGTGATGTTGGGTGGGCTGACCCGCAGCGCGCAGCGCAGTTCAGACAAAAAGGCCGCACGCACTACATGACCGAGCTGGTGGAGAACGGCTACATGAACCCGCCTGCAACCCCCCACCCCATCACCCCGCGTCAATCCGGCAAGCTCAGGGCATCACGACCTTGCTAAAGAAGCGTTCCGCGAGCGCTTGGTCCAGTGTCTTGAGCCGCTTGTAAACTTCCAGCACCTTGCCACGCTGCCCTGATCGTGCGTAGGCGATGCCCAGGTTGTACCACGCACCGGCATGTTCCGGAATGATGCGCAGCGCCTGCTGATAGGCCTCGATGGCCTTGGCGGGCTGACCGGCCTTATCGTAGGCGTTGCCCAAGTTGACCCACGCATTGGCATGTTCCGGATCAATGCGCACGGCTTGCTGGTAGGCCTCGATGGCCTTGGCCGACTGACCGGCCTTACCGTAGGCGTTGCCCAGGTTGTACCACGCATCGGCATCTTCCGGATCGATGCGCAGGGCTTGCTGGTAGGCCTCGATGGCCTTGGCGGGCTGGCCGACCTCATCGTAGGCAATGCCCAGGTTGATCCACGCACTGGCAAATTCCGGATTGGTGCGCAGGGCTTGCTGGTAGGCCTCGATGGCCTTGACGAACTGACCGTCCTTATCGTAGGCGCTGCCCAAGCCGAACCACGCCGCGCCGTTACCCGGCTGCGCCTTCGTCCAGCGGAGGGTGTGTTCGAGCAAGGCCGGCCAGTTCTTGCGATTTTCCAGTTCAATGGCTTTGCTCAGCCACTGCGTCACGGTTTGCGTGGTGGCAGTTGCCGCTGCCTTGGTGCTGCGTTGGGCCAGGTCTTTTACCCATTCGACGGGCACAGCGAAATTGAGGTTCTGCCCCTCAGCGAGATAGAAAGTGGTCAGCCCCACCAGCGTACCGTTCTCATCAAACAGCCCGCCACCGCTGGAGCCGGGCGAGATGGCAGCGGTGGTCTGGATATAGTGGCCGCCGTCGACCGGACGCAGGCTGGAAACGATACCGTCTGAGAGCGTGAGACTGAGACCCTTGGGCGCGCCGATTGCATAAACCTTGGCACCGACTTTGAGCGTTTTGCTGCTACCGACCACCACTGCCGGGGCGCTCAGGCCCGCGACGCTGAGTGAGCATACATCCCGATCCCAATCGGAATAGCGCAGGGTGGCGGGGTGCTCCTTGTCGCCGCTGCGCACCTTGAGCCGACTGAAACCTTTGACAACATGGCAGTTGGTCACCACATCCCCGTCGGGAAGCACCACGCCGCTGCCCATGCCCTGCGCCTTGCCTTGGGAGTTGATGTTTTCCACCACCACCGTGCTCCTGGCGGCCTGCTCGTAAACTTCGCTGGCGGTCTTGGCGTGGCCGGTTGCCGCCACCCAAAGGACGGGCAAGAGGACGGCCAGCGTGGCGTGTCGAAACGTGGGGTTCATTGGCTCATTCTCCCGTAGCATGAGTTCGATTAGTCGCAGAAAAACGAGCTTAGCCAGATTGGCACGCCCTGTTGTGATTGATTTGGATGCTAACAGAGGCAAGGTGGCCGGCATGACTACGCTGGTAGTCGCTGGCTCGTCGTCCGCCTCATCAAGTGTCCCTCAACGCTTTTCATTGTTGCGATTTGGCACAAACATCATCTGCTTGAAATATCGGCGCAAAATTGATCATGGGCACCTTGATCGCAACGAACGATCCAGACAAGTCAAATTTTGGGTGCCAAATTCTCAATCAAACTCAATAAAAGGGATGACCATGAAGGCTTTCACTCACGCCAAAGCAATTGCATTTTCTGTCTTGTTGCTATTCACCGGGATCAGTTTTGCGGCCCCGTACTGCGCTGTTTTTTCCTACGGTGAACAATGCCACTACTACGATTGGAATTCCTGCAAGCAGGCTGCTGGCAGCCAAGGTGCATGTGTCATCAATCAACAGGAAGCTAAGGCACCATCTGGGGGAGCGCCCTTCTGTGTTGTTGCATCGTATGGTACACAGTGCTACTACTATGACGCACAGTCCTGCCGTCAGGCTGCGGCATCTGCAAATGCTGTGTGTGCAGTAAATCCAAATCGCTGAACCTGACGTTCAACGACCTAAAATAATCTCGGTCATCTTCTAAAACGGTCTGGAAAACCGGCAACCGAACATAATCACTTTAACGCTCAACTTGGCACGCGGACACCGGGCACGCCGGAATAGTTCAGGGTGTTGCTGACGGGTATCCAGCGCAGTGAAAGCCGGTTGCCGCTTCATGGCAAGCTCAGGACAACGCACTGAGCCCCAGGGCTTGCTATTAAATGTATAGCTGCAATATTGCCACCCACATTCTTAGCAGGGGTATTCTGTACGACAGGTTTGGCGGGTTGGCACGCACCAGAAAGCCAACCCAACCCGGTATGCAAATTTGCACATCGACCGAGGGAAAGTCCCGCAATTGACGCCCACACCTAAGCGGGCTTCTCCGCTTTGCCCATGTTCAGAGCAATGCGGAATTCGTCGCACTGGTTCATGGGTGCTTGCTGTAAGGAGTGAGTGATACATTCAGGTTGGGCTTAACGCCCCTGCGCTTTACCTCCCTGAGCGCGGCTCGCAAGAGTTACCAGCCCGACATTCATCTGTTGGGTTTTTTTTCGCCTGCCATTGCCGTGAGCTGGCACGAAACACGCCGGAGATGCGTATGGCTACGGTTAGTAAAAGTTAGAAGGGTTGGCGTTGCCAAAAGTTGGCAGAGTGTCTCGCTGCTATGGCTTTCCAGAATATTTCGCATGGCCATCCCTTTTGTCTTCATATCGCTGGAGAATGAAGTCTCAACTCAAAGGGGATTTATGCAAAAAATACTGGCGATTAAAAATATTGCGATCATCGCTGTCGCATCTTTCGTCTTGGCAGGATGTGCCGCCAAATTGGTTAGTTCAAGTCCCCGCACCGTGGTGATTAGCGCGGGTGATGCCAGGGTTCAAGAAGCTCAGGATATGGCCGACAAAGAGTGCACCAAGCATGGCCGATTTGCCAGGATGATTGGTAAACCAAGCCGTACATCTGATCAGTTCACTTTTGACTGCGTGAACTAGAAATTTCACCCGTGCCGCCGTTCACTTTGAAGCCTGTGCAGGCGGCTTTTGAAATATGACAAAAAAGGGGGATTGGAATGAGGAAAGTAATGATCTTAGCGACTGTGATGCTGTTTTTGCAGACAAGTGGCGTAGCAGTAGCTCAGGCTCATAAGGACATAAAACCTCTGACCACCATCGATTTTGATGCCGCCATGCGCAGAGCCACCGAAATGCAGCCCCCACAGCCGAGGTCTGAACTTGGCCCCATCGACAAATGGCGGTATGAGTCCTGCCAGCAAGATGCCGCCACTGCGCCCACACATCAGGGCGTGATCGTCAAGATGAGAATTTGCCGCGAGAAGTTCGACAGGTAGCTCTACTTGGTTAAAGTCGTTGCCTGTGCTGGTGGCTTAAAAATAATGTAGTCGCCTACTTTAGATGCAAGCGCCCACACCACGGCAACCACAAAACCTAGAACCAGGGCACCACCAATAATCCTGTTTTTCCAGTTCACAAAATCGTCTACCTTAGATTTTGTGCTGTCCACGCTGGCTTTCATAGTTCTGATTTCAGCTTTGACATCTGAGAATGAGACTTGAATTTCTGAAAACAGGCGCTCAACATTTTGAGTTCTGCTTTCGGTTTTGGAGTCCAGCCGCTCGATCGCAATCGCCAGTCGTTCTTGGGACTCGCGGGCTGATGCTGCGGCAATCTGCAAGTCACGCAACTGGTGCCAAATCAGTGAGCTGTAATCGGCCTGCCCCAGGGTGTGGGCATTGGGTGGAAGTTGCGGCGTGCTCGGCTCAAATTCGCCGGGGCCAAAGGCTGGCGGGGTCATGGGCTGCGCTCAAATCTGTTCTTCAGCCATTCCCACATGTCCATCCCACCACGTCCATAGTAGGCCACGATATGAGTGATCAGTGTTGAGCCTACGGGGGTTGATGTGCCTGGCTCCTGGCCCGTCACCTCAAGGCGGTTTGACAACTCCACTGTAGTGCCATCAAACCTCACAAACCACCCGGCCGAATTTGGAATCTCATACCTGTCTTGCTCCAAGATATGAGTTGCCACGGCGTTTTTCACCTGTACGGTGTTTTTGGCCAGCGGTGTGATTTGATATATCGGCATGCTTTCGACTGTAGCACGGCTAATTATGGGCATCCTTGAGCAATTCACCACTGCGAACCGCCCGCGTACTACGCGTTATGGCGAAGTCGCCCCACTCAAAACCCCCGGTGATTCCTTCAATGACCCAGGCCCACACCGGGCAGAATCAGGGAGTCACAAATAGGGTTTTTAGTTCTTCTGGCGCTCTGTATAGATTGCCATTTTGGGGGAACACGGCCATGGTGATGTGATGTCCAGGCCGCAGGCCTGACGCTGATCTTGTGGCTTGTTGGTGACGCTGTCAGGATTATCATGGTCGGCTTGGTGGGGCCGGCTCTCAACTAAGTGTGAACGAGACGCTGGGCGCAGTCAGTGCCAGCCAGACAACCCACAGCACGCGGGCTTTTTTGCGCTTGCTCACCTGTTTTTTTCTCTAATTGCCTTGATGATGGCCGCCACGGGAAGCCCGACAAACGCCACAGTCACATACCATGGCGAGCCGACGTGCACGCTGTAAGTGGCGGCGCCCAATGCAAGTAACGCAACTGATCCACCGAGCAACTGCCCCACCATATCACTGCGAAACACAGACTTGGCGTTGACTGCCTGGAGCTGCTGCAAACTGGCGCGGTGCTCAATATTAGCCTGCAGCTCCGCCCGTTCAAGCGAAATTCTGTGCCGTTGGTCAGCCTCTGCCATGGACACAATGCGCTCCAACATGCCCGGCTGAAGGTTCTCGTACTGGGCCAGGGTCTGCGGGTCGGGCAGTGGCCCATGGTGCATCACCGTTTGTGTACGGCTGATGACCTGCTGGTTAGGCTTTCTTGAGGCGGGCGGCTTACTGGCCATGAGACTTGCAGGCCGCTCCCCTGAGCGCATCGCCCACGCGCTTCCAATCGCTCCCCACGTCACCCCGCGCCATGGGCTCCAATGGCTTGAACTTGTAGTCCCGTAGTTCAGCGGGTAGCGCGTTGCCGGAGTACAGCATGAGTGGCGCAGCCAAGCCGCGCCAGAAGCCACGTGCAAACGCGCCGCGTCTGACTTGGTGCTTAGGGTTGGTTGCTTGTTTCATAGCATTTGATTATCCCCATATCCGCTTTACTTTTCCAGCTCGCAACATCAATCCCCTATGCAAAGGCCACTTCAAAGGTGCAAATTTACACCCGGCCCACACCATATAAGGTTTGCCGATGTTTTACGCCTTAATTTCGTGATCATCACGAAATACAATTATGTGACAGTCACAAAACTAAGGCGACATCATGCAATCACCCAAAAAGCCCGGACGACCCGCAAAGCTGGACACAGCCATGACCGACAAGCAACGTGCTGCGAACTACAGGACACGACGTTATGAGGAAGCGAGCATGGCGCATGAAAACCTGCCCAAAGCAACCACGGCGGTTCTATTGGCTGGGCTGGCGCGACAGATCAAGGCCATGAGCGACCTAGACCATGCAGACACAGCCCGAAGCATTGCAGGCCTGATCGTCAAGGAGTTGTGTAACCGTCACGAAATTGATTTAACGTGACAGTCACGAAATAGACAAGGTGCAGTGGATTGGGTGGCGCTGCTTGAAGCGCACCTGAAAGCAAAACCTCCTGTTTTCCGTACTATTTCCGTACAGACGTAAAAAAAGGACTTGGCAGTTTTGCTAAGTCCTTGATTTACAACGTTAAGTTGGTGGGAGATGCAAGTTTCGAACTTGCGACCCCTGCAGTGTGAATGCAGTGCTCTACCCCTGAGCTAATCTCCCTGAATTCGTATCAGGCAAGCCTTGGATTATGCCATAGCTTCAGAGGGAAGCCTGCCAAATCGTCTTTCCGCCGCTGGATTTGTCTATTTGTTTGAGCACTTCAAGGTGGGCCGCGACCTCCTCATCGTTGGCCACCAACACGGGCAAATCAAAAAGTTCCAAATCCAGGATCACCACCACACTACCACCTTCCTGCTCAGGGCCGGAATCCATCAACAGGGCGTCTTGACCACGCGTCAGGTTGATGTACACATCGGCCAGTAACTCGGCATCCAGCAGGGCGCCGTGCAAAACCCGCCCGGAGTTGTCCACCCCGAGTCGGTCACACAAGGCGTTCAGGGAGTTGCGCTTGCCGGGAAACATTTCCTTGGCCATGACCAAGGTGTCTGTGACACTGCCCACCAAGCCCGCCAATGCCGGACGACCAATCAGCTCAAGCTCTTTGTTCAAAAAGCCGACGTCAAACGCGGCGTTGTGAATAATGACCTCGGCATCCTGTAGATACGCCAGCAACTCATCGGCCACAACCGAAAATTTGGGCTTGTCCTTCAAGAACTCGGTGGTGATGCCATGCACCTTTAGCGCTTCCTCATGGCTGTCGCGCCCGGGATTCAGGTAAAAATGCAGGTTGTTGCCGGTCAGCTTGCGATTTAAAAGCTCAACACAGCCGATCTCAATGATGCGGTCACCGCTGTCTGCTGACAGACCCGTGGTTTCGGTATCAAGAAATATTTGACGCATGGGTCAGGCTCAGTGGTTTTCCTTGGCATGGTTAATGGAGTACTTGGGTATCTCCACCACCACATCATTTTGTGCCAGGAAGGCCTGGCAACTCAAGCGCGAGTTGGGCTCCAGTCCCCAAGCGCGATCCAGCAGATCCTCTTCATTTTCATCAGGCTCGTTGAGCGTGGCAAAACCCTCGCGCACAATCACGTGGCAGGTCGTACAGGCGCAGCTCATGTCACACGCGTGCTCGATATTAATATGGTTGTCCAGCATGGCCTCGCAAATGGAGGTGCCTGCTGGCGCCGAGATTTGGGCTCCCTGGGGGCAATACTCAGGATGTGGCAATATTCTGATTATGGGCATGAAATGTGTTTTCGTTCAGATTCAAATCGTGTCAATTTTTTTCCCAGCCAACGCCTTTTGAATGCCCCGGTTCATTCGCATTGCAGCGAACGCCTCGGTGCCTTTGGCGAGTGTCTGGGTCGCGGCTTCAATCACGGATGGCTCTTCAAGTGCTCGCGCTTCACGCAGCTCAGCCATCAAGGCATCAACCTGAGTCCGGTCTGAGTCCGACAACAAGTCGCCGTCTGCCGCCAGCGCACTTGAAGTGGCCAGAAGCATCCGGTCCAGGTCCACACGGGCTTCAACAAGCGCACGGGATTTCATGTCGGCGTCCGCCGTGGTGAAACTGTCTTGCAACATGCGGGCAATCTGATCATCGCCCAAGCCGTAGGTGGGTTTGACATCAATACGGGCTTCCACACCGCTGACCTGCTCACGGGCACTGACATTCAGAAGGCCATCCACGTCCACGGTGAAGGTCACCCGGATGCGTGCAGCCCCTGCCGCCATGGGGGGAATACCGCGTAGTTCAAAGCGGGCAAGGCTGCGGCAATCTGCCACCAAATCACGTTCACCCTGCACCACATGCAAAGCCAGCGCCGTCTGGCCGTCCTGGTAAGTGGTGAAGTCTTGCGCCTTGGCTGTAGGAATGGTCTCATTGCGCAAAACGATGCGCTCCACTAAGCCGCCCATGGTCTCGACGCCGAGCGACAGGGGAATCACATCGAGCAGCAGTAACTCCCCGGCCGTGTTGTTACCCGCCAACTGGTTGGCCTGGATCGCGGCACCCAAAGCCACGACTTCATCCGGATTGAGGTTATTGAGAGGCTCACGCCTGAAGAAGCCTGCTACAGCATTTTGAATTTGGGGCATGCGGGTTGATCCACCGACCATGACCACGCCCTTGATCTCATCCACTGTTAGCCGTGCATCTCGCAGGGCCTTACGCACCGCGTTGAGGGTGCGCGCAGTCAGGGCGCTTGTCGCGGACTCAAACTGCGCCACGGTCACATTCAAACTAAGTTCAGCGGTGGTCAGAACTGCCTTGAAGGTGGCAGAAACCGCCACGGACAAGGCCTCCTTGCAGGCGCGCGCCGCCACCTTGACGGCTGCCTTATCCGCAGCCTCTGCGGCCTGCACGCCCGACTGAGCCAGCACCCATTGCGCCAGCGCGTGGTCGTAGTCATCTCCCCCCAACGCGGAGTCGCCGCCGGTGGCTACGACTTCAAACACGCCCTGTGCCAGCCGCAAGATGGAGATGTCAAACGTGCCGCCGCCCAAGTCAAAAATGGCATATGTACCCTCGCTGCCATTGTCAAGCCCATATGCGATGGCAGCGGCGGTGGGCTCATTGATCAGGCGCAGCACGTTGAGGCCCGCCAATTGCGCCGCATCTTTGGTCGCCTGGCGCTGGGCATCGTCGAAATAAGCAGGCACCGTGATGACTGCGCCATACAAGTCATCGCCCAGGGTATCTTCTGCGCGATACCGCAAGGTAGCCAATATCTCGGCACTCACCTCAACGGGGGATTTTTCGCCCTGCACAGTTTGCAAGCCCAACATGCCGGGGTGATCCACAAACCGATACGGCAGCTTGTCAGGTCCAGCCACATCCTTGAGACTGCGGCCCATGAAGCGCTTGACCGAAGCCAGGGTATTTTCGGGATCAAGCGCCAGAGAGGCTTCCGCCTCAAAGCCAATTTGCCGACGATCACCCGCCAGATACCGGACCACCGATGGGAGAATCACCCGGCCCTGCTCGTCGGGCAGGCATTCGGCAACGCCATGGCGCACCGAAGCGACCAAGGAGTGCGTGGTACCCAGGTCGATACCCACCGCCAAACGCCGCTCATGCGGATTGGGGGACTGACCGGGTTCAGATATTTGTAAAAGCGCCATGATTTTTTTGAGGGAAACGGGGCGCTATTGTCCCCCGTCTGTGGAGTCCATTTGATCTAGGCGGGCTTCAATGTCACGTGAGAATCGATCAATGAACATCAATGCCCTCACCTGTCCCACCGCCAGTGGGTAGTCCTGCTTCTCATCGAGAAACTGGCCGCACAACTGCAAGGCCTGCTGACGGGCGGATTGCACCAATCCGTCAAGCGCATCCAGCTTAGCTGTGGTCATCGCTTCGTCGAGTGCTTCACGCCACTCCATCTGCTGCATGAGGAACTCAGCGGGCATGGCCGTGTTGTTCTCCGCGTTGACCGGCACACCATTCAGTTCACAAAGGTAGGCTGCTCTTTTAACCGGCTCTTTCAGTCGCTGGTAAGCCTCGTTGATGCGCACCGACCACTGCATGGAAAGCCGCTGAGCGGCTGCACCTTGCACTGCAAACTTGTCGGGGTGAACTTCACGCTGCAAGTCTTTCCAAAGCGCATCAATGACAGCGCGGTCCTGGGCAAACCTGGGTGTCAGACCAAACAGTTCAAAATCCGAAGACTGGAGATTCACACCCGAAACGACTCACCGCAACCGCAGCGATCACGCTCGCGCGGGTTGTTGAACTTGAAGCCCTCGTTCAGGCCTTCACGCACAAAGTCAAGCTCGGTACCGTCCAGGTAAGCAAAGCTCTTGGGCTCCACCAGCACTTTAACGCCGTGGCCCTCAAACACCATATCCTCGGGCTCGGCGGCATCCACGTACTCCAGCTTGTAGGCCAGCCCCGAGCAACCAGTGGTCTTAACGCCCAGTCGGACCCCTACGCCCTTGCCCCGTTTGGCCAGGTAACGGCTCACATGGCGTGCAGCGGCTTCAGTCAGCGTGACAGCCATCTCAGTGCGTCTGTGCAACGATGTGCTTCTTACGGTAGTCATCTACCGCTGCCTTGATGGCGTCTTCCGCCAAAATAGAGCAGTGAATCTTCACAGGTGGCAGCGCCAATTCTTCGGCGATTTCGCTGTTTTTCAAAGCTGCAGCCTGGTCCAACGTCTTGCCTTTGACCCATTCGGTCACCAAAGACGACGAGGCAATGGCAGAGCCGCAGCCATAAGTCTTGAAACGTGCGTCTTCAATCACACCCGTCACAGGGTTGACCTTGATTTGGAGCTTCATCACGTCACCGCAAGCTGGTGCGCCCACCATACCTGTACCCACCGAGTCGTCACCCTTGTCAAAAGAGCCGACATTGCGGGGGTTTTCGTAGTGATCGACAACTTTTTCAGAATAAGCCATTATTTTTTCTCCAATTGTTGGGGCGATGTCAGTGAGCAGCCCATTGAATGGTGCTGATGTCGATACCTTCTTTGTACATATCCCACAAGGGGCTCAAGTCACGCAGTTTGGCGACGTTGACCTTGATGGTGTCAATGGCGTAGTCAATTTCGGCCTCGGTCGTGTAACGGCCGATCGTCATCCGCAGACTGCTGTGCGCCAGTTCGTCACTGCGGCCCAGCGCCCGAAGCACGTAGCTCGGCTCCAGGCTGGCCGAGGTGCAGGCTGAACCACTCGACACGGCCAGGCCCTTGATGCCCATGATCAGGGACTCGCCTTCAACGTAATTGAAACTCATGTTCAGGTTGTGCGGCACCCGCTTGTCGAGGTGACCGTTGATGAACACCTGCTCCACGTCTTTCAGGCCGGCCAGCATGCGGTCATGCAAGGCGCGAATACGGGCGTTTTCAGTGGCCATCTCGGCCTTGGCGATGCGGTAGGCCTCGCCCATGCCCACAATCTGGTGCGTTGGCAAGGTGCCCGAGCGCATACCGCGCTCGTGGCCACCACCGTGCATTTGGGCTTCGAGCCGAATGCGCGGCTTGCGCCGTACATATAAGGCACCCATGCCCTTGGGGCCGTAAGTTTTGTGGGCGGTCAAGCTCATCAAATCCACAGGCAGTGT
>CALRWE010000085.1:0-18059 GCA_943371745.1 Rhodoferax sp. OV413 | reverse complement strand
ACGCCCCTGTTTGGTCACACCACTATGCAACGATTTGAATTTCGACTTAACCTCACGGAACAACAGTACCTGCACTACTACCGTGGGTCGGTCAGACAAGTGATCGTCAGGAGCTTCGGTGGCGCGACGATTCAGTTCCCGGCGTCGCTGCTCACCCGATTTGTGACTACCAGCGGCGTTCAAGGGCACTTTTTTTTGACGTGTAATGACGACTTCAAAGGCTCTGAGATCCGGCGCGTTGCCTGACCGCCGGATGTAAAAGACTGTGCGCTAGCGCACGCAGGTTCAAGGCCTGAGCGCCTAAACTGCGCCGATGACGAAAGCTTGCCCCACTCTCTTGATCTTCGGTGGGCCGGTCATCGCATTAGCCGCGGTTATGCTTGTTCGAGCCAGGTCATGAACGCGGACCGCATCCCGCGGCAGCCTGCCGGCGCCCATGCGCTGCGCCAGCGCGCCGAAGCCCGGCTCAACAACGAAATCGCGCGCCAGGCCGAGCCGTTTCCCGAGCCTTTGCCGCTGGCCGTGCAAAAACTGGTGCATGAGTTGCAAGTGCACCAGATTGAGCTGGAGTTGCAAAACGACGAATTACGCCAGGCCCACCTGGCCCAGGAGAGCGCAAAAGAGCGTTACTTTGACCTGTATGACTTGGCTCCCGTGGGCTATCTCACCATGGGAAACCGTGGTTCGATTCTGGAGGCCAACCTGACCGCTGCCACCCTGTTGGGTGTGCACCGCGGTGGACTGGTAGGGCGCGCTTTGCATACTTTTGTCGCCCGGGAAGATCAGGACAGTTTTTACTTGTTTTGCAAACAGCTGCGTGAAGCTGGCTCACCACAGTCGTGCGAGGTCCGCATGAACCGCTTGGGTGGCCAGCCGTTGTGGGTGCACTTGATGGGCACAGTGACCAACCATGCCACTGGCGCTGATGCACTGCGCATCGTGTTGAGCGACATCAGTGCGCTGAAATCAAGTGAGCACCGACTGCTGCAGTTGGCCCATTTCGATGCCCTGACCGGTCTGCCCAATCGTCGGCTCAAAGCCGATCGCCTGCAGCAGGCCATGGCGAGCGCCCGGCGCAACGGGCACGGGCTGGCGGTGGTGTGTATCGATCTGGACGGATTCAAGTCCATCAACGACCAGTACGGCCATGAAGCTGGCGATCAGTTATTGATCGCGTTGGCGGGCCATATGCAGCATGTGCTTCGCGAAGGCGACACCCTGGCGCGCCTGGGCGGTGATGAATTCGTCGCCGTCCTGATTAATGTGAACGATATCCATGCTTGTGCGCCCTTGCTGGACCGCCTGCTGGCGGCTGCCGCGCAGCCTGTGCGGTTCAAGGACCATTTGCTTCGGGTATCCGCCAGCCTGGGTGTCACGCGTTACCCGCAGGCCCGGGAGGTGGAAGGCGACCAGTTGATGCGCCAGGCCGACCAGGCCATGTACCAGGCCAAACAGGCCGGCAAAGGCCGCTACCATGTGTTTGACGCTGATCAAGAAAGCAGCCAGCGCGGCTTGCATGACAACCTGAACCGCATTCAGCAAGCGCTGCAAGCCGCTGAATTTGTGCTGCATTACCAGCCCAAGGTGAACTTGCGCACAGGTCAGGTGAATGGAGTCGAGGCGCTCATGCGCTGGCAGCACCCTGAAGGGGGACTGCGCTTGCCGGGTTCGTTTTTGTCCGTGGTGGAAGACCATGCCATGGCCACTCCGATTGGCGAGTGGGTGATTGACACTGCTTTGACTCAGATGGCCGCCTGGCAGGCGCAAGGACTGAAGGTGCAGGTGAGTGTCAACGTGGGCGCGCGCCAGCTGCAGCAGGCCGATTTTGTGACGCGTCTGAGCACCTTGCTGGCACGCCACCCGCAGGTCAATCCCGCTGACCTGACGCTGGAAATCCTGGAAACCAGTGCCCTGAAGGACATTCCCTGCGTAGCACGGGTGATTGAAGCATGTCGCCGGATGGGTGTGACCTTCGCGCTGGATGACTTCGGCACAGGGTACTCCTCACTGACTTATCTCAAGCGCTTGCCGGTGAACTCGCTCAAAATCGACCAGAGTTTTGTGAAAAACATGCTGGTTGATCCGGATGATCTGGCGATTTTGAAAGGCATTATTGGTTTGGCCAAGGCCTTCAAGTGCGATGTGATTGCCGAAGGGGTCGAGACCGAGGCGCAAGGCCTGGCGCTGCTGCAACTCGGGTGCGATCTGTTTCAGGGTCACTGCATTGCCCGGCCGATGCCCGCGCAAGATCTAACCGGCTGGCTGGCTGACTGGGCTGCTGAATGGAAGTCGAGGTAGGTTTCTCATGGAAAACAAACTGGTGGCAAAAAAATTCCCGATTGTCTGCGTGGGCGGCTCAGCCGGCGGGCTGGATGCGTACATCCGGCTGCTGAAGTGCATGCCCCATGATATGGGCGTGGGGATTGTGATCGTCAACCACATCACTTTGATGCCCACGCAACTGCATGAGGTGCTCCCGCATTTCACAACGATGCCGGTTGAACTGATCACCGAGAACCTGGTGATAGAGCCCGATCACGTGTACATCATTCCATCCAACCGGGACTTGCACGTGGATGATGGCTTGTTTCATCTGAAGCCAATCTCCAAGCCACGCGGCTGGCCCGACGTGATCACGGTTTTTTTGAAGTCCCTCACCACCTATTGGGACGGCAAACTGATTGCGGTGATTGTGTCGGGCTATGACGGCGACGGCGCCGCAGCGTTGTGCGGCATCAAAGAGGCGGGCGGTATTACCCTGGCCCAAAAACTCAGCACGGCCAGCCAGCCCGACATGCCCGAGTCGGCCATCAACACAGGCTGCATTGACTTTGTGTTGTCACCTGAAGACATTGCCAAGGAAATTGTGCGTATTGCACAGCGTGAAACAGGCGTCCCGGCAAGCCCAGGTTAAGCAGGCGCGCGCCCTGGGTTCGCAAGCGCACAGACCTGCGAAAGATGCACTCTTACAGTGAACGTCTCCCTCCACAAGGGATGACACGATTTATTTCACACAAGGGTTATTCATGAAAACAGAAACTCAGACCAGCGCCGATCTCTCCCACGTTGCCCAGATGATTGAGGGCATTCACATTGCGATGCTCACCACGGTCGAATCTGATGGCGCACTGGCCAGCCGTCCGATGGCACCGCTGGAGATGGACGCCGCGGGTGCCCTTTGGTTCTTTACCGACCTGCGATCTTCAAAAGTCGAACGTCTTCAAGTGGCGAACCTGACCTTCACCGACACAGCGGGCGGCACCTATGTTTCGCTGTCTGGACGCGGTGAAATCGACACCGACCGGGGCCGTATTGAGCGCCTCTGGACGCCCATGGCCAATCCGTGGTTTCCAGACGGCCCGTCGTCACCCTCGTTGGCTTTGCTGAAGTTTGTGCCCAGCGTGGCGGACTACTGGGACGCATCGAACAGCAGGATGGTCCGGGCTTTCAGCATGATTGCATCGGCCATCGCGGGCAAACCCATTGCGATGGGCGAACACGGGACGCTCAGTGGGTTGTCATCAGGCGCAGCCAACTTGGCAGTCGAGCCTTAACAAGCCTGACCCTCACCCCGTATTGCGCAGCCCCGCCGCAATCCCGTTGATCGAAATATGAATCCCACGCTGCACACGCTCATCGGCTTGCCCCGCGCGGTAGCGACGCACCAGCTCCACTTGGAGGTGGTGCAGGGGGTCGATGTAGGGAAAGCGGTGGCGTATGGAACGTTGCAGCGCGGCGTTGTTGGCCAGGCGCTGCTTGTCGCCGGTGATCATGCCCAGGGCGGCGGCGGTGCGATGCCACTCGGCCTCAATCGTGGTGAAGATCTGCTTGCGCAGGCGACTGTCAACCACCAACTCGGCATATCGTGAGGCCAGGGCCAAGTCGCTCTTGGCCATGACCATGTCCATGTTGGAGAGCAGGGTCTTGAAGAAGGGCCACTGCTTGTCCATTTGCTGCAAGAGGGCCAGCCTGTCTTTTTTGGTGCTGCCCTTGGTGCCTTCACCCGCCAGAAACTGATCCACCGCCGAGCCAAAGCCATACCAGCCGGGCAGTGTCAGGCGGCACTGCCCCCAGCTGAAGCCCCAGGGAATGGCCCGCAGGTCTTCAATGTGCTGCGTCGCCTTGCGTGAGGCCGGGCGCGAACCAATATTGAGTTCAGCAATCTCCCGGATGGGTGTGGAGTCAAAGAAGAATTCAGTGAACCCCGGGGTCTCGTAGACTAATCTGCGGTAGGCCGCCATGCTGTTTTGGGACAACTCGGCCGCAGCGGCCAGAAAAGGTGGGGTGGCCGACTTGGTGGGCTGTAGCAGCGTGGCCTCCAGGGTGGCCGCAACCAGGGTTTCCAGATTGCGCCGGCCAATCTCGGGGTTGGCGTATTTGGAGCCGATGACTTCACCCTGTTCGGTCAATCGTATTTGCCCCCGCACGGTGCCGGGCGGTTGCGCCAGGATCGCCTGGTAGCTGGGGCCGCCGCCCCGTCCGACCGTGCCGCCCCGGCCATGAAACATGCGAAGCCGGATGGGCGTAGCCGCAATGCTGATGGCGTCCCCCGACGTTTTGTCAGCCGGAGTACCCAGGCCTTCAGTGGCCAGCTCGTCAAACAGTTCCACCAGCGCAATCTCAGCCCGGTACAGTTCCCAGTTGCTGGTGAAGATGCCACCGTCCTTGTTGCTGTCCGAGTAGCCCAGCATGATGTCTTGCTCGGCGCCACTGCGGCGCACCAGTTGGGCCACGCCGGGCAGCGCATAAAACTCGCGCATGATGGGCGCAGCGTTGCGCAGGTCTTCAATGGTCTCGAACAGCGGCACCACGATCAGGTCGCACCGTGACTGCGGGTCGTTCAGGAGGCCGCGCATCAGGCCCACCTCTTTTTGCAGCAGGAGCACTTCGAGCAAGTCGCTCACGGTTTCGGTGTGGCTGATGATGTAGTGGCGAATGGCTTCAAAGCCAAAGCGCTCGCGCATCAGCTTGGCGGTCTCAAAAATCGCCAGCTCGCTCTGGCTGTGCTCTGTATAAACGGCGCCCATCACGCGCAGCGGGCGCGCCTCATTGAGCAGTTGGGTGAGCAGTTTGCGTTTGGCCAGCTCGTCCAGCTGCGCATAACCGGGCTCCAGCCGGGCCACCGACAACAACTCGGCCACCACCAGTTCGTGTTTGTCTGAACTTTGGCGCAAATCCACTGTGGCCAGATGAAAGCCAAACACTTCCACCGCGCGAATCAGCGGATGCAGGCGCTGCGTGGCCAATGCGGCGCCGTGGTTGGCCAACAAGGACGCCTGAATGGTGCGCAGGTCAGCCAGAAACTCTTGCGGGGTGCGGTAAGCGTTTTGCGGTGCCACGGCGTGCCGGGCGGCCTCACCCCCCGTGAGGTCGGTGAGGGTGGCGGCCAGCCGGGCATAGACGCCAATCAGGGCGCGCCGGTAAGGCTCGTCCTTGCGGTGTTCGTTGGTGTCGGGCGAGCGGTCGGCCAGGGCCTGCATCTCGGGCAGACAACTCACCAGCATGGCCGAGATGGAGAGTTCACCGCCCAGAAAATGCACTTCGGTCAGGTAATGGCGCAGCGCGACTTCGGCCTGGCGGCGCAGGGCGTGGGAGAGCGTCTGGGCACTGACATTGGGGTTGCCGTCGCGGTCGCCGCCGATCCATTGACCCATGCGCAAAAAGCTGTGCACCGGGCGGTGGCCGAGTTCGCGCTCCATGTCGGCGTAGAGCTTGGGAATCTCTCGCAAAAACGTGGACTCGTAGTAGCTCAGGGCGTTTTCCACTTCGTCGGCCACGGTGAGCTTGGTAAAGCGCAGGAGCCGGGTTTGCCAGAGCTGCAGCACGCGGGCGCGCATGTGGCTCTCGTTGGCGGCGAGTTCGCGCGGGGTGAGCGCGTCCTTGTTGGCATTGACCGTGGCAGCCTTGACCTTGATGTCGTCCCGGGCGCTGAGCAGTTGGGCAATGTCACGCTCGGCGTCCAGAATGCTTTTGCGTTGCACTTCGGTCGGATGGGCGGTGAGCACGGGGGAGACAAAGCTGGTGGCCAGCGTGTCTGCAATGGTGTCGGGCGAGATACCGGCCCAGCGCAGGCGGGCGAGGGCGACTTCAATGCTGCCTTCCTGGGTGTCGCCAGCGCGCTCGTGGATGGCGCGGCGGCGGATGTGGTGGCGGTCTTCGGCCAGGTTGGCCAAGTGGCTGAAGTAAGTGAACGCGCGGATGACGCTCACGGCCCGCTCGCCGCTCAAGCCTTTGAGGAGTTTTTTGAGGGTCTTGTCGGCTTCATGGTCCTGGTCCCGGCGAAACGCCACCGACAGCTGGCGAATTTGCTCGATCAGCTCAAATGCCTCCACGCCTTCTTGTTCGCGGATGACGTCACCCAGTATGCGGCCCAGCAAACGGATGTCCTCCACCAAGGGGCGTTCGTTGTCTTTGGCGCGTGCTGAAGGGGCGGAGTTGAGCGGTTTTTTCATGGCGTCAGGGGTGTACAGGGGGGCTCGGGAGTGCTTTGGCCCATGCTAGCATCCTGCGTCATTGGAAGATTACAACCAGGTTACGACCCGAAAGCACCGCTATGAGCCATTTCACGATCGCAACCCGAGAGAGCCGCCTGGCCATGTGGCAGGCCGAACACGTCAAGACTTTGCTGGAGCAGCAGGGCCACCAGATCACCTTGCTGGGCATGACCACACTGGGCGACCAGATTCTGGACCGTACCCTGAGCAAGGTGGGTGGCAAGGGCCTGTTTGTCAAGGAGCTGGAGGTGGCCCTCGAACAAGGTCGGGCTGATCTGGCGGTGCATTCGCTAAAGGACGTGCCCATGGCATTGCCCGAGGGTTTTGTCCTGGCGTGTGTGATGGCGCGCGAAGACCCGCGCGATGCCTTTGTATCCAACCATTATGCGGATCTGGCCAGCCTGCCCCAAGGCGCTGTGGTGGGCACCTCCAGCCTGCGCCGCATGGCCTTGTTGCGCGCCTTGCGCCCTGATCTGAAGATCGAACCGCTGCGTGGCAACCTGGACACCCGGCTGCGCAAGCTGGACGAGGGCTTGTATGACGCCATTGTGCTGGCCGCCGCCGGGCTCAAGCGCCTGGGGCTGAACGCGCGCATTCGGGACACGTTCGAGCCTGACGTCATGCTGCCTGCAGCGGGCCAGGGCGCCTTGGGCATCGAGGCGCGTACCGACCGCCAGGACGTGATCGACGCGCTGGCACCGCTGGCGCATCACCCCACCTGGCTGACCGTGGCAGCCGAGCGGGCGGTGAGCCGGGCCATGGGCGGGAGCTGCTCCATGCCCCTGGCCGCGTTTGCGACCTTGAGCACCGACGAGCTGTCGCTGGATGCGGCCTGGGGTGACCCCCAAGGCGTGCTTGAATTGGTGTGCGTGCAGATGAGCGCCAGAGTGACCGACCTGGCGAGCGCCACGGCACTGGGCGAACGCGTGGCGGCTGACTTGCAAGCGGGTGTATTGGCTAAAGGCGGTACGCTGCTACTGCCTGACGCGCAGCAAGGCAGCGATTGAGAATGCGGGTGATCGTTACCCGCCCAGCGCATGACGCCAAACGTTGGGTCATGGATTTGCTGGCCCTCGGCCTGGAGGCTGTCGCGTTGCCTTTGATCAAGATTGGCCCGGCAGACGACACGGCGGCCATGGCCAGCGCATGGCAGCACTTGGGCGACTACGTCGGCGTCATGTTTGTCAGTGGCAATGCGGTAGATCATTTTTTTCAATCGAAACCGGCTCTAGCCATTGATTTTAATGGCATAGAATATTCAAAAACAAGAGCATGGGCACCGGGGCCAGGTACAGGTGGTGCGCTTGTGCGGTGGGGCGTGGCCTCCGATCAGATCGATATGCCTGCGCTGCAGGCGGCTCAGTTTGACTCGGAAGCCTTGTGGCAGGTGGTGGCTCCGCAGGTGCATCCCGGGGACCGGGTGTTGGTCGTGCGCGGGGGCGACAATGCCTCGGTCGGAGCCGGCGGCGCCGGTGCGGGGCGTGATTGGCTGGCGCAGCGGCTGGCCGACCTCGGTGCAGCGGTCGACTTTGTGGTGGCCTATCAGCGGCTGGCGCCGGATTTCAGCGCCCATGAGGCATCGTTGGCGCAAGCGGCGGGGGCGGATGGCTCCGTCTGGTTATTCAGCAGTTCGGAGGCCATCGCCAATTTGACCGCTTTGCTCCCCAGCCAAAACTGGGGCGGCGCGCGCGCGCTGGTCACCCACCCCCGCATTGCCCAAGCGGCCAGGGCCGCCGGCTTTGGCGTGGTGCAGGAATCAACGCCCTTGTTTTCTGAAGTGGTGGCATCACTACAACGAATGGCGCAAGTCACGCAGTGACAAAACCGCTGGTGCGGCCTTTGGCACTTTAAAATCAGGCGATGAACTCTGACGCGAACGCACCAACACCCCGCAGCCCGGACGGGGACGCGCCTGGGGTGGAGGCGAGCCCTTCTTCAGCGGCGCCGGCGGCGCCGAATTTGGCAAGTCCGGTGGCATTGCCCCGTGCCGTTATTTTTGGCTTGGTCGCCATGGCACTGTCAGCTTTGCTGGTGAGCAGCTTCTTGTGGCAAAAGCTTTCAGGCATCCAGGAGCAGTTGGCTCGCCAAAGCGCAGACACAGCGGCCCAGTCGCTGGAGGCTCGCACGCTGGCCCGGCAAGCCAACGATTTGTCTCAAGAATCATCCGCCCGATCGGCCCTGTTTGAAGCCCGACTCAGCGAGGTGGCCTTGCAGCGCAGCCAGTTGGAGGATTTGATTCAAAGCCTTTCTCGCTCGCGCGACGAAAACCTGGTGGTGGACATCGAGTCCTCGATTCGTCTGGCGCAACAGCAGGCTCAACTCACCGGCAGTGTCGAGCCTTTGCTGGCGGCACTCAAAAGCGCAGAACAACGCGTCGTGCGGGCGTCGCAGCCCCGGCTCTCACCGCTTCAGCGGGCTCTGGTCCGGGACATTGAGCGCATCAAAGCCTCGACGGTGGCCGATACGCCGGGTTTGTTGATCAAGCTGGACGAGTTGGTGCGGCTGGCTGATGAGTTGGTATTTGCCAACGCTGTTGCGCCTGTGGCGGCCACGGTCTCGCCCAAACGCTTGCCTACTGAGACTCCCCCTACCTGGTGGCTGCAAGGCCTGCAAGTAGTGCGGGATGAGGCCAAGAGCCTGTTGCGCGTGAGCCGTATCGAGCAGCCTGAGGCGGCTCTGCTGTCGCCAGAGCAGTCGTTTTTTCTGCGCGAGAATCTCAAGCTCAAGCTGCTCAACGCGCGCTTGGGTTTGCTGGCACGCCAAATTGACTCGTCCCGTGCTGATCTGACCGCAGCGTCTCTGGCACTTAACAAGTATTTCGACCTCAATTCGCGCAAGACGCAGACTGCGGCCGGGCTGTTGCAGCAGGTTCAGAGTCAGATGAAGGCGCTGCAGTTGCCCCGTGTGGATGAAACCCTGGCCGCGCTCACCACCGCGGCTGCCGGGAGATAGCCATGCGGGCTGCTCTGTGGTTTCTGGCGTTATTCAGCATGGCCGTTGCGGCTGCGCTTTTTGCAGGCAACAACCAGGGAACCATCACCGTTTTTTGGCCACCTTATCGGGTTG
The DNA here is from genome assembly GCA_943371745.1 of Rhodoferax sp. OV413. GTDB lineage: Bacteria > Pseudomonadota > Gammaproteobacteria > Burkholderiales > Burkholderiaceae_C > Rhodoferax. Next base: position 8,499 of record CALRWE010000085.1, on the reverse strand, counting down.
ATTTGTCTTTCAATCTGGTGGTGCTGCTACTGGCGGTGCTGTTTTTCACGATGCATGTGGCTTTGCGTGCGCTGGCGGCCCTGTTCGCCATGCCCGGCCATGCACGCTCCTGGCGTTTGCAGCACCAAGAGCGCGGCATGCATGTGGCTTTGCTGGATGCGATGGCGCATCTGGTGGCGGGGCGCTTTATCAGGGCCAGAAAGGCCGCCGAGTTGGTGCTGGCGCGTGAGGCCGCCATGGGCCGCAGCGGCGAAACCTTGGCCTATTCGGCTCGCTTGCGTGCGCTGGCTCACTTGCTTGCTGCTGAAAGCGCTCAGGCGCTGCAAGACAGGTCTGCGCGCTCGATCCACTTCGACCAGGCTCTCGAGCAGGCGTCCCGCCAGGAAGCACTTGGCATCCGTGAAGGTGTGCAGTTGCGGGCGGCGCGCTGGGCATTGGAAGACCGGGATGCGACAGGTGCGCTCCAGTGGCTGGACGAGCTTCCCCAAGGTGCATCCAGGCGGACCATTGCCATGCGCTTGAGACTCAAGGCTTCGCGCATGGCACGCCAAATTCGACCCGCGATCGAAGCTGCCCGGCTGCTGGCCAAGCACCGTGCATTTTCTGAAGTGGCCGCTGCCGGTTTGTTGCGTGGCCTGGCATTGGAGCTGATCGCGGGAGCCCACGATCCGGATCAAATGAATGCAGTGTGGAACCAACTTGACCCCGCTGAAAGACAGATGCCGGAAGTGGCCATGGCGGCAACCCGAAGAATGTTGAAGCTCGGCGGGGATGTGGTCGCTGCGCGAGACTGGTTGTTGCCGGCTTGGGATCGCATGGTGGCCCAGCCCATGGCGTTGCCTGAGTCGCAGCGCGTGCAATTGATTCAGGTGCTGGAAAAAGGTTTTGCCCTGACATCCGGCGCTCCCGAGGGAGCCTGGTTGACCCGAATCGAAAAAGCGCAGATGGCCAACCCGGGCGATGCGGCCCTGCAGTATTTGGCGGGCATTGCTTGCAAGCATCTCCAGTTGTGGGGCAAGGCGCAGCAGTTGCTCAAACAATCGCTGCCGCGGTTGCAGGATGCTGGATTGGAGCGAAGCGCCCATATCGCATTGGCAGAATTAGCTGAGCAACGCGGTGATATGGGGGCCGCAACGCAAGCCTGGCGGAGCGCAGCGCTGGCTTTCAAGGCGTGACCATTTGGACGATCAAGGCTATTATCAAATCCATATGAGCACATTGATTGAACACATTGTCAAGCTGACCGATCACCGTGATCGGGACCTGCTGGAACTTACCCTGTCCAAGGCCTTGCTTGATTTGCTTCCGATACAGCGGATCGTGATTGCGCGCGTTGTGAACGAAGACGGGGAAAAGCGCTGGCTTGAAGTGGCTCGGCTGGACGCTCGGGGCGGGGGTAAGGTCGTCGATCCGCTGCGTGTGGATTTCTCGACACTGCCACGGCTGGACGATGCAAGCGATCGTCTGAAATGTCTCGACCAGCGAGAAACACTCGAAATTGCGTGGGCTGGCGAAGATGGCCCCCGTATCAACATGTTTCCCCTGTTTTCTGATTCCCGCAGGGACGATGCAGGGGTGATTGAAGTTCATTCGGACGCGCCCCTGGGTCAGGATCAACTGCAGATGATTGAGCACTTGCGCCGGATTTATCGCAATATGTATTCCTTGCTGGAGTACAGCGACCGGGATGCCTTGTCGGGTTTGCTCAACCGCAAATCACTGGATGATGCTTTCTACAGTGCCGTACTGGAAGAACTTGATGGTCTTACCGGGAGCGCGCCGATGGTGAGCCAGCATGCTGGAATGAGCCAGGAGCGGCGCCACCGTGTGCCCGCCAATTACTGGCTGGGTTCGGCCATCATTGATAATTTCTTGCTCATCAATGACAAGCATGGACATCTTATTGCCGAGGAGGTCTTGTTGCTCGTGGCGCGCGTGATGAATAACACCTTTCGCACGTATGACCGGATTTACCGCTTTGGTGGTGAGCATTTCGGCGTCTTGATGCACTGCCCCGACGAAGCTTTGGTGTTGGCAGCTTTTGAGCGTTTTCGCGCCAATGTGGAGAAGTTCAATTTCCCTCAGGTCGGACGGGTCACTGTGAGCTGCGGATTCACCAGCGTCATGACCGACGACTCCCCCAGCAGCGCGCTGGAGAAGACCGAGCGCGCGGTTGATTTTGCCCAGCGGAGCGGCCGCAATAGAGTGTGCAGCCATTTGGGCTTGGTTCGCCGGGGTTTTTTTGGAACAGCCGCCAAAGTAGGTGGCGTTGATTTGTTCTGATGACATGATCCAGCCTTGAGTCAGTCATAAAAAAAGGGCAACTCAGTTGCCCTTTTTTGCGGGCCCTCGCGGGCCTCTTTCTCAACCTATTGAACGCTTTTTTCTTCAAAAGGCAGGATCATGTCTTTCAAGTCGCGCTTGGTTTCTACCAACACCAGCGGCCCCTCCTGAATTTGGGATGCTGCAGGTCGCACGCGCGGAACGTGAATTGCTTTGGGCTCGGCTGCAATCCCGGCTTGTACCGCCGCAATTTTGGCCGCATCTGAATTGACCCAGCTCAAGCCGGAGCTTTCAGCGACCTGGGCCAACTCACCCAAGGCCAGCACAAAGGGTTGAACCTTGGGCATGCCCGTGACGATCTCAGTCGGCAAGGGAGTTGGCGTTGCCACCGCAGCAGGTGTCGCCGGGACGATTGCTGCAGGTGCGGCAACAGGCGTTGTCGTTGGCAACGGTTGCAACGGTTTTGCCACCGCAGGGGGCAAATGCGCTGCCTCGGGCGTTGCGGGTACTTCAGGAGCCAGCACCGGCTTCGAGCTTGCCTCGGGTGTCTGAAGCATGACCGCTGGCACTTCCTGCACCGCCATGGCCACTGGCGCAGCGACCTCCTGGCTGGTGGTGAAGTAAGACCGCCGTGGTTCTTCGGAAGCCGTCTCCGTAACCGGCGGAGCCTCACGAACTGGACGTTCCTGGCGCTCTCCCTGTTCCACTCGCTCGCTTCGCTCGCCGCGTTCACGCGGTGCACGATCGCGACCCCGTGGGCGTCGTTCGCGCGTCTCGGCACCTTCAGGACGCATGACAGCCTCATTGGCGCCTTGGCCCGGTTCCTGGCTTTGTTCCGTGACGGCTGCAGCAGGTGGCATGGCGCGTTCCACTGCGCTGGTCTCTCCCTGGTTCGGCATGTCGCTTCTGCCGCCTTCGCTGGGGTGACGATTGCGATCGGGTCGGCGCTCATTGCGGTTGTCCGTCCTTGGCTCGGACCGGTCGCCCGTAGCAGTTTGCTCGGCTTGGGCCGGGCGCTCGCCGCGACTGCGCTCGGAGCGACCACCACGTCCACCGCGTTCAGAGGAGCGAGGTGCGCGATCCTGCACCGGCTCGGATCTCGGAGCCTCTTGGCTGACGCCGTTGGCTGGTGCCGCCGCAATGCCGGCATCCATGTCTGCGGCCAAAGGCTTGCCCTCGGCATCAAAACGTTCGCGTTGTCCCTGCGATGGGCGCTCGCTACGGCCGCCCCGGCCTCCACGACCACCCCGTCCGCCACGGCTTGTGCGGCCTTCTTCAGTGCGACCTTCGCCACGAGGTTCATTCCGGCGCGCGCCATCCCGGCCCGGGCGTCCATCACGCTTCTCTTCCGTGCCGACCGGCATTGCAGATTTAGGTTGCTGAGCTGCGGCGGGCGTTGGTGCAGTTTCCGGCGCAGGGCTGAACAAGCTCTTGAGCCACGCAAAAAAGCCCGTTTCTACAGCAGCTGGTGCCATCACGGGCGACGCGCGCGGAGCCGCAGCCACGGGCGCCACAGGCTCAGGTTTGGGCACGGCCACGGGCGCAGGCGCATCCGGCAACACCCCTTTGATGATGGGCGTTTGCTTGTTGGTGGGTTCTTGCGAGCGGCGGGTGACCGACGTGGGATCTTCCATCTCATCAGCCATCTTGTAGCTGGCTTCAATGTTGTCCAGGCGAGGATCATCGTGCTTGAGCCGCTCGAGCCTGTAATTGGGTGTTTCCAGGGTCTTGTTGGGCACCATCAGCACGTTGATGCGCTGCTTCAATTCGATTTTGGCGATCTCGGCCCGCTTTTCGTTGAGCAGGAAGGAGGCCACGTCGACTGGCACTTGGCACAGTACGGAGGCCGTGTTGTCCTTGAGCGACTCTTCCTGAATGATGCGCAGGATTTGCAGCGCACTGGATTCCGTGTCACGGATATGACCGGAACCACCGCAACGCGGGCAGGGGATGGAGGCCCCTTCGTTCAGCGCAGGGCGCAGGCGCTGACGGCTCATTTCCATCAAGCCAAATTTGCTGATGGTTCCGAACTGCACCCGGGCGCGGTCTTGACGCAGCGCATCGCGCAGGCGGTTTTCCACATCGCGGCGGTTGCGGCTTTCTTCCATGTCGATGAAGTCGATCACGATCAGGCCACCCAAGTCGCGCAGACGCATCTGGCGGGCCACTTCGTCGGCGGCCTCCAGATTGGTGCGGGTGGCCGTCTCTTCGATATCGCTTCCCTTGATGGCGCGGGCCGAATTCACGTCCACCGAAACCAGCGCCTCGGTATGGTCAATCACGATGGCACCGCCGCTGGGCAGTTGCACGGTGCGGGCATAGGCCGACTCGATTTGGTGCTCAATCTGGAACCGGCTGAACAGGGGCGCATCGTCGCGGTAGCGCTTCACGCGGGCGGCATGCTCCGGCATCACGTGGGCCATGAACTGTTGTGCCTGCTCGTACACATCATCTGTGTCGATCAGAATGTCACCAATGTCGTTGTTGAAGTAATCGCGGATCGCGCGAATCACCAAAGACGATTCCTGGTAGATCAGGTAGGCACCTTTGCCACCCTTGGCCGCGCCGTCAATGGCACTCCAGAGCTTCAAGAGGTAATTCAGATCCCACTGGAGTTCAGGCGCGCTGCGGCCAATGCCGGCCGTGCGGGCAATGATGCTCATGCCGTTGGGGTATTCGAGCTGGTCCAGAGCTTCCTTGAGGTCAGCCCGATCCTCGCCTTCAATGCGGCGAGATACACCGCCACCGCGGGGGTTGTTGGGCATCAGCACCACATAACGGCCGGCCAAAGAGACAAACGTGGTGAGGGCTGCGCCTTTGTTGCCGCGCTCCTCTTTTTCCACTTGGACCAGAAGTTCCTGGCCTTCGCGAATCACGTCCTGGATGCGGGCCTGCCCCACCGACACGCCTGTCTGAAAATATTGCCGGGAGATTTCCTTGAAGGGCAGGAAACCGTGGCGGTCTTCGCCGTAGTCAATAAAACAGGCTTCCAGCGAAGGCTCGACCCGTGTAACGATGGCCTTGTAAATGTTGCCCTTGCGCTGTTCGCGCCCTTCAATTTCGATTTCGTAGTCGAGCAGTTTTTGCCCGTCAACGATGGCCAGCCGGCGTTCTTCTGCCTGGGTGGCGTTGATCAGCATCCGTTTCATGGTCGCAGTCCTTCAATTCAAATTAGCAAACCGCTCTTGACGAGCTATTGATACCGGAACTGACGCTTTGAATTGAGGAGGAATTGCCGGAGAATCAAAGCTTAAATGACAAGCTTTGATGTGGGCGCATGGAGGAGAGCAAATAGGTTTGACCGGCTGTTGGCTGTCTGCCGGATAGTTGGCTGTGCCGCTCTGAGACGCGGTAATGGCCGGTCCATGCCAAAAAACGGGACAAAAACGTCCCGCAGGCATGCATAAATCTGGCTCATCAACACAAACATATTGCTTCGTTCCGCTCACAGCTTGATTGGCTGTGAGATTTGGGTATTCCGTATCAGTGATTCAAGGCGTCGCTTTAACCAAACAGTTTGTGTGCCACTCCAAGCAACTGGCTTGAGGTTTGCGTGAAAACTGGCTGGCGGTACCGACTTACTGGCGGGGCGGGTGGCAGGTGAACTAAACTCACCTTCATTTGCGAATTAACTTTCAGTCAAATCAACCACTTACGGCCCTTCGCTAGTGAAACACATTATAGGGGTCAATCCACCCCCCCTGCTGCCCCAAGTCAAAATGCTGGTTGTCGATGAAAACGCAGCAGGGCAGCGTCTGGATAATTTTTTGATGCGCCACCTCAAAGGTGTGCCCAAGACCCATATTTACCGCATCATTCGCAACGGGGAGGTGCGACTCAACAAAGGGCGCGCCGCCGCTGACTCCCGCGTGGCGTCGGGCGATACGGTGCGTTTGCCACCGGTTCGGATCTCTGAACGGGCGGCAGAAAAGACCCAGGCCATGGCCGACGAGTTGACACGCGGCGTACCTGCGCGCGATTTCAATGTCTTGCTGGAAGATGATTGGCTGATTGCCATCGACAAGCCTGCAGGTGTTGCCGTGCATGGGGGCTCTGGCGTCAGTTTTGGTGTCATTGAACAATTGCGCATGGCGCGGCCGCAGGCCAAGTTTCTGGAACTGGTCCACCGGCTGGACCGGGATACCAGCGGTATCTTGCTGATTGCCAAGAAAAGAAGCGCCTTGACCCACCTGCAGGATCAGTTCCGGGAGCGTGAAACAGGCAAAACCTACCTCGCGATGGTGTCTGGTCAATGGCCCGCCAACAAAAAGGTGCTGGACAAGCCGTTGTTCAAGTACCTGCTGGAAACCAAGGTGGGTGCCGCCGGTGCTGGCGAGCGTCGGGTCAAAGTGGTGTCTCGGGACGATCCCAACGGAATGCCCTCTGTCACGCTGGTGAAGGTTCGAGAGGCGCTGGTGACGGGTTTCACCCTGCTGGAAGTCACGATCAAGACGGGACGCACGCACCAGATCCGTGTCCATCTGGCAAGCGAAGGTTTCCCAATTGCCGGCGATGACAAGTATGGCGACTTTGAATTGAACAAGAAGTTGCTGAGAGCAGGAAAGCTCCCGGCCCTCAAACGGATGTTTCTGCATGCCTGGCGCCTGCAGTTCAATCACCCGGGCAGCGGCGAGCGGATTGAATTGCTGGCCCAATTACCCACTGAACTCGGAGCATTCGCGACCCATGCAAACCCAAGCGCATCCAGCTAGAAAAATGTCCCGCCAATTTGATCTGATTGCCTTTGACTGGGATGGCACCTTGTTCGACTCCACAGCCATCATCACGCGGTGCATCCAGAATGCTGTGCAAGATGTCGGCGGCGCCAGGCCAAGCGACAAAGATGCGTCCTATGTCATCGGCATGGGCTTGATGCAGGCTTTGGCGCATGCCGCACCGGATGTACCCGTTGACCGCTACCCCGAGCTCGGGGCGCGCTACCGCCATCATTACACCGCCCATCAAAACGACATCAGCCTCTTTAACGGGGTGCTTGGCATGCTGGCAGACTTGAAGTCGCGCCAGCATGTACTGACGGTAGCCACTGGCAAGAGCCGGCTTGGTCTGGATGAGGCTCTCAGTGCGGTAGAACTCAAAGGAGTGTTCGATGGTTCTCGCACGGCCGACGAGACTGCGGGCAAGCCGCATCCCCGGATGTTGAATGAGTTGATGGCTGAGTTCGGCGTTGAGCCAGCTCGAACGCTGATGATCGGCGACACCACCCATGACTTGCAGATGGCCCGCAATGCCCAATGCCCCAGCGTCGGCGTGAGTTATGGCGCGCATGAGCCCGATGCCTTTCACGCCCTGGTGCCCCTTTACATCGCCCATTCCGTCCAGTCGCTGCATCAGTGGCTGCTGGCAAACGCCTGACTGGTCAGGGCCTGGCCATGGTCGATGAAATCCCCCTGTGTAACGCCGCCGATCTGGTGAACAGCGGCGAGGCTGTGCCCTTTGACGTCATCTACTGTGGTCGGACCAGCCAGGCCTTTTGCATTCGGTTCCAGGATCAGGTACACGCCTATCTCAATCGATGTTCGCATGTGCCCATGGAAATGGACTACCAGCCCAATCAATTTTTCGACAGCACCGGCCACTGGCTGATGTGCGCCACGCATGGCGCCATGTATGACCCGCAGACCGGTGCATGTCGTGGCGGCCCGTGTCGGGGTGGTTTGATAAAGATTGACCTTTCCGAAAGGGACGGCGTAGTGCACTGGCATACTGCCCACAACCTTAAGTCTCTAGAGTTATAAATGACCGACCCTACCCATCCTGATAAATCGACTGAATCGCCCGGTTTGAATTCCGAGCCCGGCCAGAGTCTGAATGTAGCTTCGAGCCAAGCTGATCGTGGGTCCAACGCGCCGCGAAATGAAGCCAAGTCTGCGGCGGGTGATGAAAGCACCTGGGAGCGTGCGACGCTGGAAAAACTGGTGTTCGCGACACTCCATGAGCAGCGGCTGGCTCGCCGTTGGCGGAGTTTTGTCCGGCTTGCCTGGCTGGTCTTCTTTGTCTTTATTGCCTGGCTGGTGTTCAGCCAGACCGGGCCGGCTCGCTCGGTATCGACACCGCACACCGCCGTGGTGGAGATCAAGGGCGAGATTGCTTCCGGTGCAGAAGCCAGCGCCGAAATGATTATTTCTGCCTTGCGCGGTGCTTTTGAAGATCCTGGTGCCCAAGCGGTGGTGCTGCTCATCAATTCGCCCGGCGGGA